>CAZBPR010000006.1:0-44583 GCA_964493825.1 uncultured Dactylococcopsis sp. | reverse complement strand
AACGGTTGCTGAATATTGTGGGATGGATGCCTATGTCACTTACCAACTGACGCAGTTATTAGCAGCCGAATTAAAAGTAATTCCGAAATTAGACCAGTTATTTCGAGAGATTGAACTCCCCTTAGAACCGGTTTTAGCGGACATGGAATATTGGGGAATCCGAATCGATACCGCTTACCTCGAAACCCTGTCTCAAGAATTAGGAAATAAGTTAGAACGGATTGAAACCGAAGCCTATGATTTAGCGGGAGAAACTTTTAATTTAAATTCCCCCAAGCAGTTAAGTGAAATTTTATTTGAGAAACTGCAATTAAGCACGAAGAAGTCTCGGAAAACGAAAACGGGTTACTCCACCAATCATGCGATTCTCGAAAAATTACAGGGCGATCATCCCATTATTGATCTAATTTTAGAACACCGTACACTTGCCAAATTAAAATCCACTTATGTTGATGCCCTTCCAAATTTAGTGAATCCAGAAACTCAACGCATCTACACTGATTTTAATCAAGCCATTACGACAACCGGAAGACTTTCTTCCTCGAACCCTAACCTACAAAATATTCCCATTCGGACTGAGTTTTCTCGTCAAATTCGTCGGGCGTTTCTCCCAGAAGATGATTGGTTACTCGTCTCTGCGGACTATTCACAAATTGAACTGAGAATTCTCACGCATTTGAGTCAAGAACCGATCTTACTTGATGCTTATCAAACCGGAAAAGATGTCCACCGGCTTACAGCACAATTACTGTTTGAAAAAGAAGACGTTACTGATGAGGAAAGACGCTTAGGGAAAACCATTAACTTTGGTGTCATTTATGGGATGGGGGCGCAACGATTTGCCAGAGAAGCGGCTGTCAGTAATCAACGGGGGAAAGAATTTATTGAAAAATATCAAGCCCGTTATCCCCTGGTGTTTGCATATTTAGAAAATCAGAAAAAACGCGCGATCGCGCAAGGTTATGTGGAAACGTTACTCGGACGCAGACGTTATTTTTACTTTACCGGTTCGCCTCTGGATAAACTCAAAGGAAGCGATCCCAACACCATTGATTTAGACGAAATCAAAGTTGGCAAAGACGAAAGCGAAACGCTTCGCGCGGCTGCTAATGCGCCGATTCAGGGGTCAAGTGCGGATATTATCAAAATTGCGATGGTCAAACTCAATGAACTTTTAAAGCCCTACCAAAGCCGTTTATTACTACAAGTTCATGATGAGTTAGTCTTTGAGATTCCTCCCCAGGAATGGCAAGAACTGCGCCCACAGATTCAAGCAACCATGGAAAATGCCGTTGCTTTAAGTATTCCCCTAGAAGTGGAAATGAATGTGGGGAAAAACTGGATGGAAGCAAAATAAGATCCTATAGCAATTCTTATTCTCATGAAGGACATCCTTTATTCCCTATTCCCTAAACCGATCATTTTGTACCTCACCAGCTTAGGAAGTGCTATAGTTTAATTCTGATAAAACCGTTCTTGACTTTTTTCATTGATTTTCCAATCCGCATTTTCGCCGCCAATAATGACCTGTTTGACGTGGAGAAAATCTTGACTGAGTTGTCTTAAAGAATTAATCAAAACATCCAACGCTACCGGATCACTGGTTCCTAAATCAAACCAACAGCGTCCCCAAGTTTCTTTATATTCAAACTCGCCCATATTATGCATCACCGACAATAAAGAATTGCTGGCTTGGTCATGATCATATTCCATATAACTGAGATCAATGCCAGTTTCCATCACTTGGAAATTTTCGGCATTAAATCCCCCTAATTTTCCTAAATAAAACCAAGAATTGAATAATTCCTCAACATATTGACGTTCGGTAATCGAGGGAACCGTATCAAATTCCAGCCAAATCCAAATATCAAACGGGTTAAACTCACGAAACGTCACTTCCATAAAATGCAGAGAAACTAGAATTTGCGTTTTCGATTGTAACAAGCATAACTAGACTTCAATAAAAAAGTCGAGGCGATCGCCCCGACACAAGTTTTTAATTCAATTCAGATTTGATCATCCTATTGATCTAACATGGCTTGCGAACTGCCTTGAGGAAGACGCGGTGCCACAAACCCAGGAGAATAGAAAGGATTGAGACTCGCGCGGAAGGTATTGCCGCGTTCTGCAATCACAGGGGTGACCGCTTCTCGGGCTTTCAGCGCCACTTCTACAGTTTTCACATCATAGGTACTCGTTGCTAATTTGGGATATAAACCAATACCGACGATAGGAAGGAGTAAGCAAGCAGTAATAAAGATTTCCCGAGGTTTGGCGTCACCGAGATATTTTTCAATGACAATGCCAGAGTTAGATTCGCCATAGAAGACTTGACGCAGCATAGAAAGGAGGTAAATCGGGGTGAGAATTAAGCCCACGGCAGCGAGGAAGACCATTGCGGTTTTGAAAATACTGCTGTAAGCATCACTGGTGGCAATACCGAGGAAAACGGTTAATTCGCTGACAAACCCACTCATTCCCGGAAGGGCTAAAGATGCCATTGCAGCAACGGTGAACAGGGCAAAGATTTTGGGCATTTGTTGTCCCATTCCCCCCATTTTGTCCATGACGAGAGTGTGCGTCCGTTCGTAGGTTGCACCAGAGAGGAAAAACAGCGCCGCAGCAATTAAACCGTGAGATACCATTTGTAAAACTGCACCATTTAAGCCCAATTCAGTGTAGGAGGCAATTCCCAGTAAGACAAAGCCCATGTGGGAAATGGAAGAATAAGCTAGACGACGTTTGAGGTTGGTTTGACTGAACGCAGTTAAGGCACCGTAAACAATATTGACGACACCAAGAACCGCTAAAACAGGAGCAAAATAGACGTGAGCATCAGGCAGCATTTCCACATTCATCCGAATCAACCCGTAGCCGCCCATTTTGAGTAAAACACCTGCTAAAATCATGGAAATCGGGGCAGAAGCTTCACTGTGCGCATCGGGAAGCCAAGTATGCAGCGGGAAAATCGGGAGTTTCACACCAAAAGCAATTAAGAAGCCCACATAAGCTAGCATTTCTAGGGCAAAGGGAACATTTTTCATGCCCAGTTCCATCATGTCGAAGGTGACGTTGTTGCCGTAAAACGCTAAGCCTAAACCGGCAACAAGGATGAAAATCGAACCCGCAGCCGTGTAGAGAATAAACTTAGTGGCGGCATAACCGCGATTTTTGCCACCCCAAATGGAAATTAAGAGATAAACCGGAACTAGCTCTAGTTCCCACATTAAGAAAAATAAAAGTAAATCTTGTGCAGCGAAGACGCCAATTTGGGCGCTGTAGAGAACAAGGATAAGAGCGTAAAATAATTTTGATTTATAGGTAACATTCCATGCTGCCACCACAGCAAGGGTGGTAATTAAACCGGAGAGGACAATTAAAGGCATGGATAAACCATCGACGGCTAAAGACCAGTTTAAGCCGAGTTCAGGCAACCAAGGATAACTTTCTTGCAGTTGGAACCGGCTATTGTCGAGGTCAAAATAACGCCCGAAAGCATATACAGTAAGAATAAGATTGATCAAGCTCGCGCTCAAAGTAAACCAGCGGAGAGTTTTTCCATTTTCGTTGGGGAGGAAAGGAATAACGCTCGCAGCGAGGAGAGGAAAGAGGATAATGGCGCTCAGCCAGGGAATTTGAGACTCGATCATTACAGATAAGAATAAATACTTATGACTACATCCTTCATTATATGAAGAGATGTTAAATTTTGAAAAGCTATATGGCGAAAAAAGACATAGAAAAATCTAATTGTTGTGGTTAATTTCTTCAGTCTTTCCTTTGGATTAGCCTAGAAATGGAGTTTTTGGATTTGCAATGAAACTTGCCCTTGATCAGTATGCTCATTTGGATTCCCCCCTTCATCGCTGGCATCAACAGTTAAAGTTGATTGCCTTGGGAGGACTCATTTTTGCCTTTGCTTTTGTTGAAACCTTGTCGTTACTCCCAGTCATGATTGCCATTACAGCGATTTTGTTCGCTTTATCTCAGCTTCCCCTACGGTTTCTTTTGTCACGACTCCAATATCCGGGGATTTTTATTGCAGCAGTTGTTATCGTCTTACCGTTAGTTTCCGGGGAAACGGTACTTTGGGAATGGGGAGGCATTGCCATTCGACAAGAAGGCTTATTGTCGGTGCTGCTGATTGTGACTCGTTTTGTGTGTATTCTTACGATTAGCTTAATTTTATTTGGAACTGCGCCATTTTTAAGCAGTATAAAAGCAATGCGATCGCTGGGTTTACCTAGAGTTATTGTCGATATGACGTTATTGTCTTATCGCTATTTGGAATCCTTTGGCGAAACTTTAACCACCATGCAGCGGGCAATGAAACTCCGTGGGTTTGATGCGCATCGCTTGAGTCGGCGGAATACGACTCGTTTAGCCTCTTTGATGGGCAGTTTGCTGGTGCGCAGTTATGAACAATCACAACAGGTGTATCATGCCATGATTTTACGGGGGTATAGCTATGGGTTATATCGTCAACCCACTGGTTTTGGTGTGGCGTTACGAGAAGCGACTGCACCGATGCAGTTTTGGTTTTGGTTTACTTGCGCGATCGCGCTGAGCTTAATTATCGCAGAAATCTTATCTTAATTTTTATGAAACAACTGACTGAATTACCCCGCCTTCGCACTTCCGAAGACAGTGCGCTTGCCATTCACAACTTAGAATTTTCTTATCCTGACCAACCAGCGGTTTTAGACCAGCTTAATTTTAAAATTGAACCGGGGGAACGGGTGGGTTTAATTGGTCCCAATGGCGCTGGGAAAACCACCTTCTTTCTCTCCACCTGTGGTATTCTCAAACCCACTGCTGGGGAGATTTTTGTCTTTGGTGAACCCATTCACGCCGGAGAATTCAATCCGAATATTGGTTTAGTCTTTCAAAACCCCGATGACCAATTGTTTTGTCCCACTGTTTGGGAAGATGTGGCCTTTGGTCCCGAAAATTTACAACTGTCTCCTGTTGAAGTGAAACAACGGGTAGAAGAAGCCTTAAGTATCACCCGGACTTATTCCCTTGCCCAACGGGTGCCCCACCATTTATCTGGCGGACAGAAGTGTATGGTTGCCATTGCAACAGTTTTAGCCATGCACCCCCAGTTAATTTTATACGATGAACCCAGTGCGAACTTAGATTTATCCTCTCGTCGCCGCCTAATCGATTTTCTGGAAATCTCCGAACAAACCATTATTATTTCTTCCCATGATCTCGAGTTAATTTTAGAAGTCTGCGATCGCGTTCTCCTCCTCAACGAAGGACAAATTATCGCCGATGGCGACCCCCATCGGGTGATGGGCAACCAACGCTTAATGGAAAGCAATGGACTGGAAAAACCCCACTCACTGTTCCATCATCCTCCTGGCGCTCATCAAGAATAACGATTTTCTAATGGCTAAACCATGAAATCTTTATCTTTCAATAACTGGCAACCTTCTCCCCTACTTCTATTCCTGGTGACAATGGGCATCTTCGGAGGAGTTACCCCAGTGCAAGCCTCTCCTCAAATTCGCTACCACACAATAGAACACAGTGGCAGTCCACAAATCTGCTTGAGACGAGCAAGGCTAGTTATCGTCAATCTGGGGTTTCCTTATCCCGTCATCACGAATTATAGAGTGGTTGGAAAAAATAAAAACCGGGATGTAACAGTGACCGTCTCGTGTCGCAGACGAACCCCTTATCAATTCCAGGCGATCATCACTGTTGCTGCCTCAGACACAATTGCTCCCAACTCGGTTCATCATACCCTTCATGTTGTACGTAAAGGAATGAGCCACCGGATTGATCCCATTCCTCCTACCCCTGCTTTAGGACAAACAGCAATGAGTCATCAGGCATTTAAGCAGTTTCTCTCCGCCTTAGAAGATAGTTGGCCCCATCACGTTGCGTTTTTGAGGCAGCCAACATCCTGGAGTTATTTCACAGCTGATCAAATTCGGCGCATTGTTAATCTTGTGGGACCGACTCGGGAACTTGAAGTTGCTGTTCTTTTGTATCCCCGTGTTGTTGATCCACAAAATTGGTTTATTGTTGAGCAAGCCATTACTTTTACTGGAGATCGGCAGGAGTTGCGAGAGCGATTGTCAGGACACTAATCTCTCTACTTGCCGATACATTTGCCGCAGGTTCTCCAGCAGGAGAAGATATTTCTGTCAACAGACGGATCGGATCAGCCGATTTCAAGGTCATCTTCCGAGCAGTTTGACAACACCAATGCCACCAAAGTATAAGCCTAACACAGCCCCTGCCAGGAGAGATTGGGTCATCGGGTCAGTGGAAGGGGTCAAAACTGCGCCTAAGACCACCGAACCGAGAACAATGTAACGCCAACCGGAAATCATGGTTTGGGAAGAAACAATTCTTAAGAGTCCTAACAAGACTTGAATAATGGGGATTTGGAAGGCTAAAGCAGTACTAAACAGCAATAAGAGAACGAAGCGGAAATATTTATCAATGGACCACATCTGTTCCACCACGTCTTCCCCATAAGTAATAAAGAACTTCAGCGCAGCAGGAACCAGGGCATAATACGCAAAAAGTAACCCCACACCAAACAATACTGTTGACCCGACCATCACTGGAACAAGGAGACGGCGTTCCCCTCTGGTTAAACCGGGGAGGATAAATAACAGAATTTGATAAACAATAAAGGGGCTTGCTACCAGTAAGCCACTGTATCCGGCAACTTTAATCGAAACAAAGAAGTATTCGCCGGGCGCAAGTTGCAGAAATTTTACCCCTTGGGCAGGAACCTGTAAGGCTTCCACAATCGGTCGCACAAAAATAAAGCAGCCAATAATGCCCACACCCACTGCAATCAGGGAATAGAAGATTCGCCAACGGAGTTCTTCGAGATGGTCAAAAATGGACATCTCGGTTTCATTCGGGATTTCGTTAAGATAGTCTTCTTGAGCGCGATCAGTTTCTGTAGGAGTTTCAACTGGGGACATTTCGGGGTTAGCTCGTGAACGCAGTTTTTCTTCCCTATTCTATCTGAGGGAGAGGGACAAGGTGGAGAAGAGATTAATTTTGATCGTCTACTTTAGCGACAGGGTAATGCCGCGAAGTCAGGGACAATATTGCCTTTTAATGTGCGATCAAATGTCGCCAGTTCACTCTTCAGGCTTCTGTTTCAGTAAGGAACTGTTTGACTTTTTCAATGACTGTTTCTAGATGCAGCGGTTTGGCAATATAATCATCTGCACCGGCATTTAAACACCGATCGCGATCGCCGGGCATCGCCATGGCGGTAATGGCAATTACGGGGACATCCTGCCAATATTGCGTATTTCGCAGTTGCTGCAACAGTTCAAAGCCATCCACTTCCGGCAGTTGAATATCCAGTAAAATTAAATGGGGCAGTAAGTCGCGCGATCGCAGCTCTGCACCAATCAATTGCTGCATGGTTTGCCCGTCATAAATCACTTCCACTGCATATCCCTCTAACTCCAACACCTGACAAATTAAGGCTTGATTAAACGGTTGATCTTCCACCACTAAGATCCGCGGACTATTCGCGGGGTCAGGCTGATCTTCACTTAAGTACCGATTCATATCATCTGGCGTCTCATCTGCCGCAACTTCCGGCGATGAATCTGGTTTTTCCGTTCGTAACTCCGTCAAGGGTAACCAGACGCGAAAGATACTGCCCTGATTTTCCTCAGACTCTACAGAAACAGTTCCTCCATGCAACTCTGCTAAGCGTTTTGTCAAGGCTAACCCTAATCCAGTTCCTTCATGACGACGGGTGAGGGAAGAATCCACTTGTTGAAACGGACGAAATAATAGCCCTTGCTTTTCCTTGGGAATGCCGATACCGGTATCAGACACTTCTAGACATAAGTAAGGGGTACTCTCATTAACCGGACTGCGATCCGGACGCACTTCTTGTAACAACTGACGACCGTAACGCAAGTTACCGCTCAGTTTCACTTTTCCTGCTTCTGGTGTAAATTTTATGGCGTTGGAGAGCAAATTAATTAAAATTTGTCTGACTCGTCGCTCATCTAATTGCGCCTGCTCAATTTGATAATCTAACTCAAGTGATAAAGCAATTCGTTTTTTATCCGCGCGGGGTTGCACCATGCGTAAACATTGACTGCATATGCTATGAATGACCACGGGTTGCAACTCTAATTCGGTCTTTCCCGCTTCAATTTTGGACAGATCCAGAATATCGTTAATTAACTGCAGTAAGTGTTCGCCACTGCGTTTAATCGCTTTCACTTGCTTGAGTTGACCGTCGCTTAAAGGATCTTTCCGTTGTCGTTCGAGAAGATCGGCAAAACCCAAAATACTATTGAGAGGCGTTCGTAATTCGTGAGACATCGAAGCCAAAAATTCTGACTTCATTTGCGAGGCTTGAGCTAAATCTTCGTTGGCTTGACGGAGATTTTGCTGGACTTGTGCCCGTTCAATGGCAACTCCTAATGTCCGACAAGCTGCTAGTACCATATCTTCTTGCAACTGGCTTTGCATAGGATTTTCTGAACGAGATTCTAAAGTTAAAACGCCAATAATTTCTCCACTATGTCCGGGAATAGGGAAAATTCCTAGTTGTCCAATTCCGGGATGACGAAAGACAGCAACGGCTTGGGGATGATTGGCATAATCTTGAACAAACAAGGGTTTTCCTGTTTCCACAACTTGCCACAATAATCCTTGCCCATAAGGAATCCCTGCTTCCATTTGTGCTTCCATTTCTGGGATCGAGTCACCATAAGTGGCAATAAACTGGGAGGTAATTTCATTAACAAGGAGTCCGGCTTGACGATCATTTCCTTCCCCGGTAATGACTTTCACATCGCCAAAGGCGGCATTAGTCGTTTCAATTAGATAAGAAAGGGCAAATTGACCAATTTCTTTAATATCCGTGGCGGGTTGCAGGTGTTCTGTTAATCCTAAGAGAAAAGTGAGTCGTCTCAGTTCGCGATTAACCAGATCTTGCGAATCGAAATTCATGCCCAGTTGATGGATATTCAGTAAGTATCCCCCATCCGGCGTTGCCGTGACCAGAATTTGTAAACTATCTCCTGACGCTTGCTTAATTGTGCAAGGAGTGGGCTGAGAGTCAGCTTTTTGGATAATTTCGGCAAGAATTTGTTGCTGTCGAGTTGACCAATTACCATGGGCTGCTATGGCATCAATCACGTCTTTCCCATAAGGCTGTTGCGCTAACCAGTCCGGAGAAAATCCGCCTAAGATTAAAAAGGATTGGTTGTAGTTAATGAGATGATCGCTACTGTCGAATAGCGCGATCGCGCGATCAACCTGCTCTAAAATTAATGCTTGTTGCGCCTGTAATTGCTTTAGTTCCGACTCCAGCGATTCTGATGACATTCCCAACTTGGACGAATAAACTAATTTCATTTAAGGGCAATCCCTAAATCTTATCAAGAGTGTTTTCCACTGTCTTGAGCCTAGAGAGAGAAACTTTATTTTCTTGAGTTCTTGCAAAATTTTCTCTTTTTTGTCATCCTAGAGTTAACAAGTTGAGAATTATTTGCATTGCAGCGTTGAGTTGGGAGAAATGACGTGAAAGCTAGCAAAAAACAAGTGACGACTTTTGTTCTCGAAGGTCGTTTTCTACAAGCCCTTGGCAAATCGCCTTCAAAGCCGAAATATATCCGCATTGCTACAGCAGCAGGGGAACAACTCCTGAAACTAAGTAAGGAAGCCCGCCCCTTCTTGAGTGAAGCCGAGTTACCGGTCGGCAGTTGGATTACCCTCTCGGGAAAAGAAACGTATAAGCCGAAAAAGGGGACACGCAAACGGAAAATTTACCAAATTGAACCGCAACAACCGAGGGCAAAGAGTGCTTCTTCCCCTCAACCAACCGTAGCGACACCCAAACCAAAGGGGAAAGCGAAAAAAGAAAATATTCTGGTGTGTCAAAAATCTTCTTGCTGTAAACGAGGCGGAAAAGCGGTGTATCAAGCTGCTAGAGAAGCGGTGGAAAAACATGAACTCAGCGATCGCGTTAATGTTAAGCCCACCGGTTGCATGGGAAAATGTAAAAAAGGACCTTGTCTAGTCATGCAAGCTGATAAATCCCGCCACTTAGGGTTGAAGCCAGAACAGGTACCAGACCTGATTGCGCAACGATATTGTGCTTTAGCTTCATAATTTTACTTAAAATTAACCATAAAAAATTCCCCTAACCGCAACTGACTTTTGGTTTCTGGTTAGGGGAAAATTCCGTTTGACCGTTTGAATTAAGACTTTTGGGAACTATTCCCAATCACTTGTCCTTTTAGGTCATTGAATTCCGAGAGTAATTCTTGACGGGTAGAAGCACGCAAGAGGTAACGATAGACAAACCACCCGGTATAACCAAGTCCAACCAATTCAAAAATTGGAGACAATAGGGGGATACCATTAATGGCACCAAGGACAGCAAAGGTCACTTTTACAGTGATGAAAGCAGCAATGAAGAGTAAAATAACGAGGAGAGGCTGTTGATAGTCTGCAAAAAACTGTCCTAGGTAATTCGGCAGTTTGGAGATCACATCAACTACTGGTTGTACTTGTTGTTGCCACTGGGGTTGACTGCTTGCAGGGGCGAGTTCTCCACCCGCTTCGGTGCTAATTTCTTGTTGGGCTTGTTGTTCTTTGTTTTCTGTTGTTGATTCCATAATTAACAATTCCTTCTTTTTTAGACCAAAGATCTCATCACTAAATTTGACAATCGGTGATGCACGATTGCCTCACTTTTGCTGATCTTATCAGAAAAATAGAGAAGTACTGAAATTTACAGATCAGCTTGAATTCAACTGTTCTCAGGCTCATTCTTACCGCAACAGACAATCGCTTTAAAACTTGATCAAAGGGAATAATTATTACTGCTTTTGTGAATTTTTGTAAACCCAATTCAGGCTACTTCTGATACTATTTTAGGGTCGATGTTCCAAAATTGGCGAATATTAGTAATCACTTGGGAGTCAATTCGCAGATCAGCATGGGAAACCCCAGAAATACAAATGCATTGTGCATGTTGAAATTGAGTTGAACGGACGGAAATGGTGCCATCAGTCCCAAGAAAATAATTACTGGCAATGCTTAAGGTGGGGATTGCTTTGGCAATAGTTTCGGCAAGCTTTTTACGATTTGTTGCCAATTCTTTGGCTACCCCAATTCCTAACCGGAATGGGTCAATTATTCGGGCGAGTTCTGCCCCTTGAATCGGAGAAGCAATGAGCACTAAACTTTCGACTCTTTCCCACCAATGGGGATTTTGATTGAGAATTTCTAACCAAATTAACCCCCCCATTGAATGACCGATAATTCTAAGAGGAACAGTCGGAAAATTATTAAGATAATTTTGCGCGATCGCGCTGACTTTTGCAATTAAAGGACGCATCCGCCACCACGTTCGATAAAAACCTAAATTCGGTGCAATGACTACGGTATTGGCTAACTGTAAACGATTCGCTAAAGTGCGCATGGTTACTGAAGTATCCGCCCAGCCATGTTGGGCAAACAGAAGATAATCAGGGGTTTGGAACATAGGTTGATGCGTAATGGAAGTGCTTGAATCTGTTTTTTTTCAGGGATATTGGAAAAAGTTTTTCCTTTGAGGGCGGACCCGCTTTGTCTTTAACTCAAGACGATAAAATATAAGGCTAGAGTCAATTTTAGAGGAAAAAGTGATGAGAGCGATCGCGATGACAACCAATGGGACACCAACGGTTTTGCAACCCCAAGATGTCATCAGTCCCCACATTGATGCTCCCCAAGAAATTTTAATTCGTCTGCGCGCGGCTGGCATTAATCCCATCGATACAAAGTTACGTCGTCGCGGCACTTTCTATCCGGAACAACTCCCTGCAATTTTAGGCTGTGATGGCGCTGGCATTGTGGAAGCCGTTGGTAGTGACGTGACTCGTTTCCAAGTCGGCGATGAAGTCTATTTTTGTCACGGTGGACTGGGGAAAAAAGGCACAGGGAATTATGCCGAGTATGCGGTTGTGGATGAACGGTTTGTGGCGGCAAAGCCGAAATCGCTCTCGTTTGCTGAAGCCGCTGCTGCACCGTTGGTTCTGATTACCGCTTGGGAAGCGTTGTATGATCGCGGACGGTTAGAAGCAGGAAGACGAGTGCTCGTTCATGCCGGTGCTGGGGGCGTTGGTCATGTGGCGATTCAACTGGCAAAGTTAAAAGGGGCAGAAGTCTGTACGACGGTAAGCGGCACCCAAAAATCAGAATTTGTCAAACGATTAGGCGCAACTCCCATTGATTACAAAGCAACGGATTTTGTTGATGCGGTTAATGATTGGACGAATGGCGAAGGAGTCGAACTCGCTTTTGACACAGTCGGGGGAGAGAACTTAGAGAAAACGTTTCCTGCGGTGCAAGTTTACGGAGATGTGGTGACGATTTTAAGCCCCAGTGAAAATACCAATTGGAAAGAAGCGCGATCGCGCAATCTTCGCATTGGCTTAGAATTAATGTTAACGCCGCAACTGACTAATAACCTAGAAGCTCAATTGGCACAAACCAAAATCCTCGAACAATGTTCACGCTTAATTGATCAAGGGGGACTAAAGGTTCATCTCAATCAAACTTTTCCCCTCGAAAAAGCAGCAGAAGCTCATAAAACGCTTGAAGCCGGCGGCATGATCGGAAAATTAGCACTCGTTATGGATTAAGTCATTAGTCATTAGTTATTAATCCTTTTTGAGTTTCTGGTAACTGCTTATTATTATCAACCTCATTGAACTTTTAAAGTTTCTCAACAAACGCGGTCAAGTGGGAGAAAAATGCGTTGCTAAAAGAGTTTCGAGAATGCTTACAACATCAAACATAAATCGATCAGCTTCTTCGATTATTACCTATAGTCCTGCCTACACACTGGTTCCGACCTACGAATGTTTTAATCGCTGTTCCTACTGTAATTTTCGGAGTGATCCTGGCAAAGATGCCTGGTTAACGCTCGAGGCGGCGCGAGAACGTCTTGTTTCTTTGCAAGGAAAAGGAATTTGGGAAATTTTGATTCTCGCTGGGGAAGTTCACCCACAATCTCCCCGACGCAAAGATTGGTTTCAGCATATTTTTCAATTGTGTGAGCTTGCTTTGGAATTGGGCTTTCTCCCGCATACCAATGTTGGACCCCTGAGTTATTCGGAAATGGAACAACTGAAGACGGTTAATGTTTCGATGGGGTTAATGTTAGAACAACTCACGCCCACGCTACTCAAAACCGTTCACAAAAATGCTCCTAGTAAACAACCTGAGGTGCGCTTACAACAGTTAGCGTATGCTGGAGAATTAAAGATTCCCTTTACCACCGGACTCTTATTAGGCATTGGCGAAACTGAAGCCGATTGGTGGGAGAGTCTGGGCGCGATCGCGCAATGCCATCAAAAATGGGGACAGATCCAAGAAGTCATTTTGCAACCCCACCGTTTAGGTACTCAGCAAAGCTGGCGAAAAGATAGTTTTAACTTGCAAGAATTCCCGAAACTCATTGCAAAGGCGCGTGAAATTTTACCCCCTGAAATTGCCATTCAAATTCCGCCCAATTTAATCTCGGATTCGCAATTTTTGCTCGATTGTATTCAAGCAGGTGTCACGGACTTGGGAGGAATTGGGGTCATTGATGAAGTGAATCCTGACTATCCTCATCTGCATCCAGACTCCTTAGAGGATATCTTAAAACCAGATGGATGGCACCTCCAACCCAGACTACCCGTTTATCCGCAATACTACTGTTGGCTAGCCCCACCCTTACAACGTGCCATCCAAAATCTGCAACAAAAAACACCCTCATACAGAGAGGGTGTAGAAGACTAACTTAACTTAAAATTATTCACGACCGCCACTCAGGGCAATGACAAGACGTAAAATGAAAATGAACAGGTTGATGTAAGTGAGATACATCGAGAGCGCAGCGGGGAGGTATTTTTCATCCTCATAGGTGCGGGGAAGGATGTAGAAGTCAACCACAGCAACGCCAGCAAAGAGCAGGGTACCAAAACCAGAAATGCCGATTTCTAGCCAAGTGGGGGTGAAAACACCGAACAAGCTAAACAGCAGTTGACCCACTAACACCACTAACAGGGCAATAACGCCCAACTGTACTGTTTTGGTCAGCGCCATGCCATCTTCATCAGAGAGATTAGAACCCACTGATCGCGCAACAATAAAAGTGGCACCACAACCGAGGGCAGCAATGCCAACGCCACCGACGCCAGCGCTACTGCTGAGGGCGACAAAAATTAAGCCGCTGAGGGTATAACCGGACAAAAGGCTATAAAGGGCAAGTAAGGGTAATGCCGTACTGTTATTGCCGTTTTCAGCAACGCCTCGGGCAATAAAAAAGAGCACCAACTCAGCAATAATGGCAGCAATAAAGGTCGGCATGAACAGTTGAGGCGCACTGCTAATCACGCCTAAGCCACCATAGGTTCCCACGGCGGTGAGAACTAAGCCTCCTCCTAGATAGGGAAGCGCATTGGCAATGACATTCGGTCCAATAATCGCGCTGCCACGCGTTTCCTGCATGGCTTTGCGGAAGTTGTAACTATTACTCATAGCGATTTTTCTTCAGTCGAATTGAACTGATACTTTATTTATCATTGTGGCTGATCACGCCCGTAATGGGTAGTCGAGAAAACCGATAATTTCGTTAAGTCTCTTGTTGATAGGCAGCGCCGAGATACAGTTCTCCCACTTGGGGATTATCGAGTAATTCTTTACCCGAACCCATCACGCGATCGCGCCCATTTTCTAAAACGTAACCGCGATGTGCCATTTCTAGAGCTTTTCGCGCATTTTGTTCTACTAAGATAATGGCTTTGCCCGTGCGATTAATCGCTTGAATTTGCTCAAACACACTACTGACTAATAAAGGGGATAAGGCAGCGGACGGTTCGTCTAAAATTAATAAATCCGGGTCTAGCATCAAGGCGCGTCCCATTCCCAACATTTGTCGTTCTCCTCCTGAGAGGGTTCCCGCTTTTTGCCGACGACGTTGGGATAACACCGGAAACATGGTATAAATTTTGTCCTTTAAATGCTTGATTGACCCTTTGCAGATAAATGCCCCCATTTCCAAATTTTCTTCTACTGATAATGCGGCAAAGACATTAGAAATTTGAGGGACATAGCACATCCCCTGCTGCACAATTTGATTGGGCTTCAACCCGCCAATATTTTTCCCTTTAAAGCAAATTTCGCCATAGCTGGGAGTCAATAAACCAAAAATTGCTTTTGCTAGTGTTGATTTTCCTGCCCCATTGGGACCAATTACGGCTACTAACTCTCCTGCTTGAATCGAGAAATTAATCCCTTGCAAGATATATAAATCTTTCACATAGCCAGCGTAAACGTCGGTAACCGTCAGTAGATCACTCATGAAACAGGAAAGTGCAGTTTGTTGGTTATTTTACTATTGTGGCGTATTCTGTAAATCGGGACGTTCTTCAGGAACAATTGCCCCTTCTACCGGACAAACCTGTAAACAAATGCCACAGTCGATGCAGGTATCAAAATCAATCCAATACCAATCGGTTCCTTTTTCGTTTTTGCCGGGTCCTTCGTGGATACAGGCAACCGGACAAGCCTCTACACAATCAGCAACGCCTTCACAAGTATTTGTAACAATCGTGTACGGCACAGTATCTCCTCTATGCAATTCAATGATCTTCACCTCCCACAGAATAACACAGCCGGCTTAAGTGACCGTGGAATGAGGAGGGACCCTGCGCGAGTTTCCCGCGCAAAGGAACGCCCGACGATGCGGTGAGCCACAGGCAAGGGGTTGTGTGCGGTAGAGCGAAGCTCGTGCCGTAGGCTATTCATTTCCGTCCTCACTAAAGCCCCGCTCCGGAATTTGATTCCGGAGAATGGCTCACTTGCCAACGGAACCGAGAGGCTGCTGCTTCTAGCACGGCTTTAACTTTTTTGGGATCGGCAGAAGATAACATAACACTCGGATAGACCGCATCACCCCACTGCGGATGAATGATGCAAGTGCAATCGCCGGGATCGGTATGAAAACCGAGTAAAGTAGACACCACTTTCACATCATCATGATTGAGAACTCCCGGATGAGAGAGTAAGGGTTGTCCACTGCGTGGATCAATGAGATCAGCAAGAGTGCCCTGTTCTTTTAAGTCGAAGGCAACTTCTACCCCAAAGCGCATGAATCGTTCTCGCAATCGTTGTTTTTCTTGCTCTACAATATTTGAGCGAGCGCACAAGGAAAACTGTGCCTTCTGCAAAATAATGATCACCCAAGCGGTGGGAAGTGTCCAATCCGGCAACATTTTTTCTAAGTTATCTTGCACGAAAGGAGTCGGTTGACAAATATAGACTTCCAAGGCGGCTTCCGGTGCAGCAAATAAAGTGAGAACAGGGGAAATTTTTGGCAGTTGAATTGAGGGATGAACCATATTCTTAACTGCAATAAATAGAGGATTACTTATAGTTTGACATTGTCTAGGAAAAATGGCTAGCAAAATTGAGCACAATTATTGATAAGGGATAACATCAGTAAAGATGAAAAATGCGAAGATCAAACTAATGATTTGGGCAATTATTCTAGTGGCAGGACTGATTTTTTTCCTCCAGAATCGTTCGCCCTTGATTGCAATTGTAATTTTTGGTAGTAAAACCGTTGCACTGCCAGTTGGAGTTTGGTTAATTTTAAGCGCGATCGCGGGACTCATTGCCAGTATATTTTTACAATTTTTACTGGGTGTTTTTGTTCCTAAAGCCAGACGACCTCGGGAATGGGATGATGAGGAAGAGGATGATTTTGAGTTTCCGGAAGTCGAAGCAGGTCAACGAGAGAGCTTTACTTCCAAAAATCCTTCTAAACAGGAAAAGAGCGCTCAATCTGAACAATCAGAGCGGATTAATTATACGGTTGGCAGTTCTTTTGATAATCCAGAAGAAGATTGGGAATCTCCTCGCCAAAGAGAAGATTGGAATGAAATTGATGATGACTGGAATATTGAAGAACCACCGCGTCAAAATAATAATCCAGTGAGGAATGATGCCGATTATGATTTTGATGATAGGGACGAGATCGAAAAAGAACGGGAAAAACGAGTACAGCAAAGTTCGCTTTATTCCTATCGCTATCGCGGCAATCCCAATCCTGAAGCAGCTTCACAGCAGGAGTCTTTGGATGAAGAAGAGGTGATTTCTGACCGGTATAATCAGCAGGAGGATGAGGCAGAAGCACCCAATTCCCCGCCCATTTACGAGGCTAACTATCGGGTGATTCGTCCGCCATTATGGAATTTACCGCAAGACGACAATGAAGAGGATGATGAAGCAGAAAAACGTTGATTTATTGCAAGGATTAAATCTTTATCTCATTGGCATGATGGGTGTGGGAAAAACAGCCGTGGGTCAAACGGTTGCCCAACAACTCAACTACCGTTTTTTCGATACGGATGAATTGATTACCCAAGTGCAAGGAGAAGCAATTACTGATATTTTTGCGAAGGAGGGAGAAACCTATTTTCGGGAATTAGAAACCAAAGTGCTACAAGAATTATCAACTTATACCCGTAGTGTGATTGCCACCGGTGGCGGCATTATTCTGAAGAAAAATAATTGGAGTTTTTTACAACAAGGCTTAGTGGTTTGGTTAGATGCAAATGTTGATTTAATTATGGAACGCCTTGCTACGGATGCGAGTCGTCCTTTATTACAAACAGACAATCCGAAACAAACCTTAGAAAACTTATTGGCAGAACGTTATTCTCGCTATGCGCAAGCTGATTTAAAGATTCAAATCAAATCAGAACAGTCTCCCAATGCAGTTGCTGCCGAAATTTTGGCACAAATCCCCTCCGTGATTAAAGAAAACTCTTATTAATCAATTTGGAGGCAAAGGCGAACCAGTGTCCGCCTCAATGCAAGCTACATCCGTTCTAAAACTTCGATACCCAGCAAGGATAAGCCTCGTTTGAGGGTGCGGGCGGTTAAATCGGCTAACATTAAGCGAGAACTGCGTTTGGGTTCATCTGCTTGTAAAACTGGACAGCGGTCATAGAATTGGTTGAATTTCTGGGAGAGTTCAAAAAGATATTGACACAACCGGTTGGGCAGTAAGTCTTTTTCTACTTCTTTGAGAATGTCGCTGAGTTGGAGAATGTGTTTGGCTAAAATGAATTCACTGTCATCTTCTAGAGAGAGGCTTTCTTGAGTGAGGGTGGTAAAGTCAATATTGCCTTTGCGACTGATGCCCTGGACGCGGACATACGCATAGAGGAGATAAGGGGCAGTATTGCCTTGTAAGGCCAGCATTTTGTCGTAGCTAAAGACATAGTTACTGGTGCGGTTACGACTGAGATCTGCATATTTGACAGCACTAATGCCAACGACACGAGCAGTTTTTTGAATAAAGGCTTCGTCTTCTGTACGCCCTTCTTCGGCAAAGCGTTTTTCTAAATCTTGGCGCGATCGCGCGATCGCTTCATCCAAAAGATCTCGTAAGCGCACGGTTTCCCCGGAACGGGTTTTTAGTTTCTTGCCATCTTCTCCTTGTACCAAACCAAAGGGAACATGAACCAACTCCACCGCTTCGGGCACCCACCCCGCCCGTTTTGCCACTTGAAACACCTGTGCAAAATGATTTGATTGCCCCGCATCTGTGACATAAATAATCCGTTGGGCGCCATCTTCGCGAATACGATAGCGAATCGCAGCTAAATCAGTGGTCGCATAGTTATAGCCGCCATCGGTTTTCTGCACAATTAAGGGTAAGCGTTCGCCAGACTTATTACTAAATCCTTCGAGGAACACACATTTTGCCCCTTGGTCTTCTTCTACTAAACCGGTTGCTTCCAATTCTTGTACGACATCGGATAAAAAAGGATTATAGAAGGACTCACCCCGTTCGGTTAATTCCACTCCCAATAAGTCATAAATCACCTGAAACTCGCGCCGCGATTGTTCACAGAGTAATTGCCACGCCTGGACACTGGTTTTGTCTCCCCGTTGCAGTTTCACAACTTCTTCCCGCGCTGTTTTTTGAAACTGTTCATCTTCATCAAAGCGTTTTTTCGCTTCACGGTAGAGAGAAACTAAGTCTCCTAAAGCCAGGGCATCCGCTTTCGTTAACGCCTCGGGATAGGCTTCTCGTAAATAGGCAATTAACATCCCAAACTGCGTTCCCCAGTCACCGACATGATTGAGGCGTAAGACATCATGACCGCGAAACTCTAAAATGCGGGCAATACAATCTCCGATAATTGTTGAACGCAAGTGTCCCACGTGCATTTCTTTGGCAATATTGGGACTAGAGAAATCGACAATTACCCGTTGTGGATTTTCCGCCTTTTCTACTCCCAATTGGGAATCTTGGGCAATCGTTTGTAGGAGATTTTGTAAAGCAGTTGGCTTCAATCTTAAATTAATAAAGCCCGGTCCTGCAATTTCTGGTGGTTCGCATAACGCTGAAATATCTAGATGATCAATAATTTGCTGTGCAGTATCTCTCGGCTTTTGTTTTAATTGCTTGCCCAGAGACAGGGCAATATTCGATTGATAATCGCCAAACTCCGGTTTTGCCGCCGGAACCACTAAAGGATCGGTATCTGCATACTCATCCCCAAAGGCGTTTACCAGGGCATGGGAAAACGATTGTCGCAGTTGCTCAAGTAAAGAATACATAATAACAGTTCATTTTATTGGGTTTTTGATCAGTGAATTGAGGAGTGATCAAATAACGAATGACCAAGGACTAATCCCCCTCCAATTGCCCTCATGATTCTACTACATTAAGCGGTTGCCACCAGCGAGTTCGCTTCTGCTTGAAAGCCTTGGGCTTTTAATTCCTGAGAAGCAACGCTGGCATCTTTTACCCAATATTGTTGTCCAAAGCGAACCAGTTGCTGTTGATTTCCCACTTTAATTCTGCCAATCACTGGTACTTTTGCTTCGTTCTTTTTGCCAGCAAATTGTTTTAAGGTTTGCTGTAATTTTTGCTGTTGGGCGCGATCGCGCGCTTGGTCTAAACTAAAATCAACCATGACCATTTTCACTTGTTCGATGGGTTCGGCATCTTCAATAATCATTTGTAAACGGTCGTCTTTTTGATCAATTTTTCCCCACACAATCAACCGGGCATCTTCTTCTAAATAAGCACTCACCCGTTCGTAGGAACTGGGGAAAATGACCCCTTCCATTTGTCCTGAAACATCTTCCATTTGCACAAATGCCATCGGGTCATTATTCCGGGTCATAATTTTCTTGACTTCAGTGAGTAAAATAATCGCACTGACTGGCTTTTTCTTGGGTAGATTTTCTTGATCTCCTAACATCACCGCCGAAAGCATGGCACTCGCCGGTTTAGTTGCTTTTAAGGGATGGTCGGAAACATAAAAGCCTAATAAATCTTTTTCATGTTTCAGCTTATCGGTTGCACTAAAATCTTCTACCGGTGACGCTGTAGGGACATCTTTATAATCGGGCTGACCGTTATTATTCTCTTTTCCACTACTAAAAGAATCAAAGAGATTAGTTTGTCCGCTCGCTTGATCTTTTGCCCGACTTTGTGCCCAACTTAAAACGGGTTCTAAGTCATGTAAAAGTTGATTGCGATTAGAATTAATCTGATCAAAGGCACCACAATAAATTAAGGCTTCTAAAGCGCGGCGGTTCACTGTATGTAAATCAATTCGCGCACATAAATCGGCTAAGGAAGTGAACTGACCACCAGCTTCTTCTCTCGCTTTTAAAATATTTTCAATTGCCCCTTGTCCTAAGTTTCTGACTGCGGATAAACCAAAGAGGATTTTCTCATGATCCGGGGTAAAATCAATTTGCGAACGATTAATATCTGGCGGTTCGACATCGATGCTCATTCGCCGACAGGTATCAATATATTTCTCAACTTTGTCTGTATTGTTACTACTGGCTGTGAGGAGGGCAGCCATGTATTCTACCGGAAAATTTGCTTTTAAATAAGCGGTTTGATAAGTCACATAAGCATAAGCTGTGGAGTGCGATTTATTGAAGCAATTGGAAGCAATACAACCATTGGCTAAGAGAAAATTATGATTCTTCTCCACTCCAATATCATAAACGTTTTGTGTTCCTAGCGATTGACGATTGATAATTTTAACCATAATATTTTTCTTAATTTAATTATTCTGAATGGAAGGTTCTTCAATTACTCTCAGCGACATCATTTCTGCAATTTGCTTGGCAAGCCGACGCGCTTCTTTTTGGCGATAAATCCCAAATAAACTTTTTCCTAAAGGAATTTCTTCCCCTTCCTTACTTTTGAGAAGAACTTTTAGCATTGCCGCCTTCCCGTCGTCAGTTCCGGGACAAAAAATTCTAATTTCTTGAAAGTCACTAAAAACTTTCTCCCATTTTTGTTTACGAAATAAATTGGATAAAAAATAATAAACTTTTTGTTGAGATTGGTCAATTTGCAGGCGACATTGCATATTAAAAGAAAAGATAGTTCCCCATAAAAAGGCAATTTCTAAAAAGCATAAAAACCAATAAGATAGCATACTTGTTTCTCTGAGTTCAGCGCCATGGAGTAAAATTGCTAACGCCGCAGCAATTGCAAATGTACCAATCAGAAGTGCCATTTGACGGGAGGGAAAGGCAAAGTTGATCTGATGGCTACTAGCACTCACGAGAACCAGCACTGGATCATTTCTTTTATACAAACAACACCTCCCCTGAGAATTACCCATCCCCTTTCTTCAGGATACAACTTGCAGAAAGCACTGTGAATCTTTGTTCCCTAAAAACAGTACAATTCTGGCGATACTGCCTTAAAAGAGGAATTTGACCTTGTTCAAGATCGGTGACGGCAGTTTGGGTTGCTTTGGAATATTGTTGTAACCAATCTCGTTTTAAATAGGCTTGGCTAAAACTGTTTTCTTCGAGGAGGAAAAAGTCGATATTATAGTCTTGAATAAATTGGTTGAGTACTGTGGGATCAGAGGTATATTGAGCGGTAATGAGCGCGATCGCGCGTTCTCGAAATTCGCGATAATATCCCCAGTGATAGGGAATAGCATATTCTTCTCCAATCAAGATCGAGCGTTGGGCAAAAGTTGGAATATAGTGGGCTTCAGGGGTTAAGGAGGCGATGACGGTAGCTTTGGGTTGCTGCTTAAAGAATTGATACAGCGCGATGTTGTCCACGGGACGATAATTGGTCATCGGAAAGCGGCTAGATAAAACGGGATAAAAAATTAATAATCCCCCTAAGACAAAACTAGCAATGCCTCGCGCGATTTTTTTCTCTTTTTGTTGTAAAGAACGGATTCCTCCCTCTACGAGTAGGGCAATAGTAATTCCGCCCGCAATTGCCATTACCATGCGACCGCTATGATCCGTATAGCGACTGGGAAGATGCAACCGAAATAACAGCAGATGAGCCGTTAACCAACAGACAAAACTTGCCAGTAAAACTTGTTGTAAAACTTCAGTATTTCTTAATAGTTTGAGGCGAGGAAATTGAGTCGGAAAGCGCGAGAAAATTGGCAGAAATAAGCCCATCCAAATTAAGGGAGGCATCAGTGCTGGAATCAGTCCACTCCGTTCTGCAAATAACCAAAAATAAAGCGGATTGTTATAGAAAAAGCTCGCTCGTCCATCTGGAGAAAATTCAGGTAAAGTTAAGGCTTGTTCTCTCGTAATAACAGGCTGAAACTCCGATGTTGTGAGCGCATACGGGAGCAGAATTAAAAAACAAGTTACTCCTCCGAAAATAGCAAGCTGATAAGCTTTTTGATCCGTTATCTTTTTTTGCCAAATTGATAGTATAGAAAAAAGCAGCACCAAAGCTGATAGAATAACATATTGCGGGTAAAATGTGCCTAGCAACGCGATCGCGCCTAAAGTCCCCATCATATTTCTGGAAAGAAAATAATAGAGAAACGCCAGAAACAACGGATAAACAAACGCCCGTGGCGTTGCGGAAGCTAAGTCATCTTGAAACCAGAGACTTTGATTGAGCAGCAGCATCGCACTAAACCCCGCCAAAGGAACTGGAAAAATTTTCAGGGTGACAAAGAAACCATAACCCGTCAGGATCAACGCCAACAGTAACGGTAACAGCTTGTGCAGTAGCAATGGCGAGATCCCCCACCAACTTGCGAAGCGATAGAGGCTGGCATAACTCTCGGGAGTGACCGACTGAAAATAGTCTGCAATTAAATCATTGGGAAATAAATCTGGATCAAAAAAGCGAAACATCCAAAACAAATATTGTCTCGCATCATCTTGGATCAGTGGTTGAGAAGCAAAGGCTTTTGTCATTGCTTGTCCGCTATAACTTACAGCAAACAATAAACTCCAACCCAACCAAAAGTAACGGGAATTGAGCAACTGATGAATCATTCTTTTTTGTTATTTGTCATTGGTCACTTGAGAAATAATGCAATCACTGGCTAATAAAAGCAACTGTTCATTTTCAAAACGGCGACATTCTGCCATCAACGTTTGTAACACAGGAGTTGTTCCTTGCTTTAACTGTAATTGAGCCTTTGCACTTGCAGGTTGGTATTGTTGTAACCAGTCATTATTTGCAAGATAGTCGGGATGAAAAGCCGATTGATCTAATAGCCAAAAGTTAACTTGATACTGATTGATAAAGTTAATAACGATATTAGGATTAGCACTATACTGTGCTGTAATTAAATCTAAAGTGCGTTGACGAAACTGTTGATAATATCCCCAATGATACGGAATGGCATATTCCGCACCGATGAGAATCGAACGTTGAGCAAATGTTGGTAAATTATTGGCTTCGGCAGCGAGAGACGCAACTAACGTATCCACCGGTTGTTCGCGGAGAAATTGATATAATTCCGGTGCCGTTCCTTGTCGATAAGCAGTGGTTGGAAATCCTGGCAGTAAGAGGGGATAGAACAGTAAGGGCGTTCCTAAAATGATCAGCGTTGTTAAGGGTAAGCCCAGTCGCAACAGACGAGAACGAATGGTTTGACGGGCTTGGATTGCGGCATCAATTAACATTACAATTACTAGTCCTGCTGTAATGGTAAATAGGATCCGTAAACTGTGTTCCATGTAGCGACTGGGTAAATGTAAACGGAATAATAATAAATGAGCAGCCGTAAATAAAATCCCCGATGCTATTAACAGTTGAGGAAACAAAATAATCTTTTTACTGAGTTGTTTAGTGAGGGGAAACGTGCGAGGAAATAAAATGAGGAAAGGTAACAAAATTCCTAAGCTATTGGTTACTGGCGTTAAAGCAGACGCTAACCGTAATCCAGACCGTCCTTTTAACCAAAATTTACTGGGTTCATCAGGATAAAAAAAGCGCGATCGTCCCCCAGCTAAAAATTCAGGCAGTTCTTGGGCTTTTTCGGGTGTAATAACTGGTGCAAATTCATGGCTATTTAAAGCAAAGGGAAGCATAACAAGTAATGCAACCAGTAATCCAAAACCGCTCAACCAACGATCCGTTTTTTGAGATGTCCATTGAAATTTTCCTCGTTTCAATTCAAATAAACGGATCAATAAGATCACTATTGTAATGAGTAGAATCTGCGGATAAAATAAACCTTGCAGTGCAATAATAATGAGGGTTGCCCATAAACGTTTTTTGAGGAGGAAATAAATAAAACCGAGAAATAAAGGATAGATAAATGCTTTTTGGGTGCCGGAAACAACAGCAGCCGTAAACCCGAGACTTTGGGCAAGAAGTAGCGTACTACTAAAGGCAGCCGCGGGAATTGGCAAGAGATTAAAACAAATGCCAAAGCAGAAACTAGCTGTTATTAAATTGAGAGAAACCGGAATCAATTTATTCCAAATTAAAGGGTCAATTCCCAACTGGGCTGGCAGCCAATATACAAAACGATAACCCCAAGGCGCAACACTTTGAAAATAGTTAGCAATTAAATCATTGGGAAATAAATTTGGATTCAGAAAACGCTGCATCCAAAAAACGTGCTGACGTGCATCATCTTGAACAACATAGTCACCGGCAAAAGCTTCTTGCAATCCGAGTAAACTATAAGTGAGAGTAAGAGTTAAGCTGAACCCAAACCAGATCATCAGAAAACGACGTGCGGTCAAAAAGTAACGGAACCAATACCAAAAACCTTCCAATTTCATCCTGAAAGACAACAAACCAACAAAAGTTAATCCTTATTAGTTTCCCACTATCTTCTCCTCGATCAACAGTCTATTTCTTGAAAAAATGGTTATGATTGAGAGAATTGCTTTAATTAACATATTTTTTGCAACTTAAGTCATTATTGATGGTTTAATTTTATCAATATCATGTCCTCTGCTGAAGAACAGCACCTGGAACTAGAACTGCAACCAATGATTGCTTTTAAATAGCAACAGCAACATTAAAATGCCCCCTCCCGTTCAGGAAAGGGGCAAGGATCTAGCTAAGAGGCGATACGACTGTTAGCTTCCCGCAATTGCTGGGTTAGATTGACCGCCTAAGTTAATTTTGACTTTGCGGTTCACTGCGTCTTCTACTTTCGGGAGACGCAGGCTGAGAATACCGTTCGTATAATCCGCTTCTACCTGATCTTGCTTGATGCCAACTGGTAAGCCGATGGTACGGCTAAACTTACCATAGCGGAACTCAGAACCATAGGTGCGCTCGCTGTGATCTTCGTGACGATATTCGCCACTAATGGTTACCGAGTCGCGGTTAACAGTAACATCAATGTCATCATGGTTCAGACCCGGTAGTTGGGCTTTTAGAACTAAGTTTTCTCCGGCATCATTCAGCTCGATCGCGGGATTCCATTCTTGGAGGTCAAATGCACCACGCTCTCCGGTCATTTCATCGAAGAGGCGATCCATTTGACGACGGAAAAGTTCCATGTCAGCCGTGGGATTCCAACGTGCAAGTGCCATATCGCTTTCACCTCCTAAAGGTTATTCACTGTTTACACCGCGTTGCTAAACCTCTTAGTTCAATTTTTATCCTGGCAAAAGGGTTGGCATGACGTCGGTGAGGCGAACCGAAATGTCAAAGTCGGTTTCACCGTACTTGGTAAGAAAAAAGCAATCGAATCATTTTCCTGACTATTCTTGAATGACGCCATCCTCCACTGACTGAACATCATCGAATGCTTCCGGAGATCCATTCCAGTTGAAACCATTGATACGAACCGAAACCGAACCAATTTCTTGTGTGGGATTGTAACGAAGACGTAGGTTGTAACTGCGGCGAGAATATTCAAGGATAATATTACTACTAATCACTTCTCCATCATCGAGGTTAATGGACGTCTGAATCCCGCCCAAAAAAGGACCATAAATTTGTTGGAGAACGCCAAAGGAGAGTCGGCGGCGATCCACCAAGCGATCAAATTCAAAAGGAGATTCTCCTCCTCGAATCGCTTGCGTATAAGTGATATTAAAACTCGTGTAATCTAGCGTGTTTTCCGAGAAGTGACCCAATTGACCTCTTAAACCTAGGCTGAGGCTAATGGAGTTTTGATCATCGCCATTACTGTAGAGACTGGTTACCCCGGTGACTCCAGTTTGTAAACGAAGATTGGGACGCACCGGAATCGGAGTATAGCGTAACCCTTCTTCCTTCGTTGCGGGTAACGTTTCCCCTTCCCAAAGCGAAGTGCCCCAATTTAAGCGCGTTGCCGCTTGATAGCGTGTCAAGGTTACGCGATCATTATCGCGATTCGGTTCTAAAAGTTCCTCAACATCAGTTTCAGCATTAATCTCCTGCACGCCCCCTTGATATCGCAAATTAATCCCACTGTCACCGAGGGTAAAGGTTGGAGAAGCAATGACAGCACCAATACTACTTTGTACCGTTTGAAACCCTAGAGAACCGTTAAACAGACGATCGCGAAAACTCGCCTCTAAACTTAGACGGTGTTGTCCGCTACCGCGTCCCACCGCTTGCTGTAAACGGACACTACCCCGTAAATTATCTTCTAAGACATCCTCTTCAAACCCAGTAATTTCACCGGTAGCCGTTAAAGTAGTACGAGGACTTAACCGTCCACTCAGTTCTCCTTCAATCCCCAATACCCCGGGATCGGTTACGGAATCATCTAACAAGGCTTGTTGGACAAAATATTGCGGTGTCACACTAAAATTCCATTGCGGCGTTTCAAAAACGGTAAACTCTCGTTCGATATATAATCCACCGCGATCGTCCGAATCAAAGCCAAAATCCACCAGACTCGGCGATCGTTCCCGTCGATCTAAAACAATGCGATTGCGAGGAATCGGAACCGAAAAGCCACCATCAAAGACTAAACGTTGGTCAGAGGTCACAATTTCATCCCGTAGGGGTCCTAATTGACGAAACTCAGCGGTATCAGCGCGCACTTCTAATTCTGGCGGCGAAAAGGGGTCATTGGTAATGCGGACATTGGTTGCTGTCCAATTTCCCCCATCAAAGACAATTTCATCTGCCGCAAAGCGCAAGCGATTAATGCCGCCTCCCGTATCAGGAACAGAAAAGTTTTCCACCCCACGTCCGCCACCGACAGAGAACTGATACTGGGTTTCTTGCGCCACATCTTGAATCGGCTGATCTCTAAGGGGTGTTGGCGGTAAGGTTTCTTCCTCCTCACTCCTGCTTAAACCAAAAGAAATATCGCGGGCGAGGGTGGGTTGATAGAGTTCCCCACTCCCATTTTGGATGACACCTTCATCTTGGAGAAAATTGTACTCGAAGCGATCGCCATTTAAAACCTGTTCTCCTCGTTGGAAACTGATATTGCCAGTTCCCACTGCCATTCGGGTTGCTGTATTAATTTTTAACTGATCCGCAACTAAAACCCCTTGTGCAAAGCGAACGGTGACATTGCCTTCTGCTGTAATGACCTGTGTTTGTGGATTATAAGTTTGGCGATCTGCCATCACTTCTAGTACCTCTTGCGGCGACGCTGTTTCTCCCTGGGCAATTTGCCATTGTTGTGTCTCTCCCCCTCTAATTTGAATCTGAACATGAGTAATCTTTTGTCCGCCATTAACTGTATTCAAGGGTTCCATCAAGGCAATCTGAGAGCTCGTTTGCGTTGAAACCACGGTTTCTAAAGTGGGTTGAGAAGGAGGGGGAACATCAGCAAATAACATTGATTGAGTGGTGACAATTTGTCATGGGTTGCTTAAAGGTTGAGTATTATTGGAGCAGAAAGCGCGCTTATTATCAATTATTGCTGTTTCACTTATCAATTTGACCATGAACCATTTCGCCATTGAAACCCGTGGATTAACCAAGCAATATGATCGCCAACTCGCAGTTTATGATGTTGATTTAACCATTGAGACGGGAGAAGTGTATGGACTGATTGGTCCCAATGGTGCTGGTAAAACAACGCTGATCCAGATGTTAGCAGGTATTGAAGAGCCTACTGTGGGAGAAGTGTATTGGTTTAATGAACCGGTACGCTTTCATCAATCTTATTTTCCGCTTAAGCGTCGCTTAGGGTATCTCCCTGATGATTTTCCCCTCTATAATGATCTGACCGTTTGGGATTATTTAGAGTACTTCGGTCGGCTTTATTATTTGCGTCAACCGCAATTACGACGGCGTTTAGAAGAAGTTTTAGAATTAGTGCAACTCACCACCAAACGCAAGAGTTTGATTTCTACATTATCCCGAGGTATGCGTCAACGGTTGAGTTTAGCGCGAACCATCATTCATGAACCGATTTTATTACTGTTAGATGAACCGGTTTCGGGGCTCGATCCCATGTCTCGTCAGCAGTTTCGAGAAATTATTAAGGTGTTGCAAGAAGCCGGAATGACGATTTTAATTTCTTCTCATGTGTTGAGTGATCTCGCCGAACTTTGCACTTCGATTGGCATTATGGAATTAGGATATTTAGTGGAAAGTACATCTTTAGCTGATCTTTATCAACGGTATTCTCAGCAAGAAATCATGATTTCTACGGTTGATCGGGTTGAGGAACTCGGACAGATGTTGTCGCGCTTTCAAGGGGTGGAAACCTACCAAGTTATGCCAGCAGAACAACAAATCAAAGTTGAATTTAGCGGGACGGAAGCCGATAAATCTGAGATGCTGCGATCGCTGCTCGGTTTAGGGTTCCAAATTACTGAATTTCATACGCAAAAACAAGATTTAGAAAAGCTATTTTTAAATTTAGATCATCAACAACCTTCCTAAATCAGAGTAAAATCAACCCCCTCATATAAATCAAGCAAAGGAATTGTAAATTGCAAATATTTAAATGGTATCGTTGCTGCCTGATTCTGATATTCAGTTAATAACCATTGCTGGTCATTTTGTTTAACATATTGCACGACATGATAAGAATTCTGGTCAATTAAAATATATTCTTGCAAGTCTGGAATTGAGCGATACGCTAGGAATTGATCCCCTTGATCATAATTTTTAGTTGATTGAGATAAGACTTCTGTAATTAAAATTGGATTCATCACTGTCGTTGTTCCTTAATCCGCATAAACCGGTTCCCCAGCAATCACCATGACATCCGGATAGGTATATTGACGATAACGCGGAATCCAAACTTTAACATCACCGATATAAACGCGATAATTTTGTTTCCTTAGGCCAAATTTGAGATGAGATGCTAAATTTAGCGAAATTTCATTATGGTTTGTGGTTCCTCCGGTCATGGGAACAATGTCTCCATCGCGATATTCATGTCTTTCTTCTGTGTTTTCTTCTAACTCCAAGTATTCTTTAGGTGTATACGATTGAGTTTTAGTCAGCATTATTTTTCTCTCCTAAAAAAACAAAGCACTTGCTCTTAAAAAAAGTGACAGGAAACTTGCTTGGTCTGGAATCAGCCAATATTGATTTTTATCTTTATTTTGAGATGATAGTTTTATCGTAGCAGTGGAAACAGGGTATACTGGAGCCAATTCTGTGACGACCGAAAGCAGGGAGACGGATGGTTAACTGTCCACAGCGCGGTTCATCTAAATTTCGGTCAAGAAGGAGAAAGCAATCAGCGAGGAGTTGTTGTCGAATGCTAGAAGCAGCGCAATCGCGCATCAGTGATTGGAATCCGCAACTGGTGCGAGAAATTAAAGGACGTTGGAAAGGACGCAATCTTTCCATTGCAGTAGTCGCTTCTCTATTAAGCCAACTACTGATTTATTTGGGATTTCGTGGAGAACTCCCTTCTGGGGTGAATCGAGTCAACCGTTACTGTATGGGAACGCCGCCCGCAGAAGATTTAAGTGCTGTCCAGATGCACAATCCACCGAACAATTATTGTTTAGAAGATACTGCCGGAAATTTAATTATTAATTGGCAATTATGGTGGCTTGATTTATTGACTGGGTTAACAACGGCTTTAGTGATTGTTTTATTAGTAGCAGGCACCTACTTATTAATCAGTGATTTAGCTAAAGAAGAAGAAAGTGGAACGCTCAACTTTGTTCGTCTCAGCCCCCGTTCAGTTACTAATCTTTTAGTGGGAAAAATTTTAGGAGTCCCGATTTTAATTTATACAGCAATGTTGTTAGCATTGCCCCTCCATTTAGTTGCAGGACTGGCAGCAGAAATTCCGCTGAGTTTGATTTTAGGATTCTATTTGGTCACTGTTGCCAGTTGTGCCTTCTTTTTTAGTGCAGCCCTTCTCTATGGCTTAGTAACAGCAGGATTAGGAAGTTTTCAAGCCTGGTTAGGAAGCGGAATTGTTTTGTTGTTTTTGTGGTCAACCACAATGGGCGGTTATAGCAATGCTTTAGTCAATCACGATCCATCGGATTGGCTAACCTTATTTTATCCGGGAAAAGTTTTACCCTATCTAATCGGACAAACCCCCCATTCGTTTGATACCATTGGCTACTTTAATCTGAAAGATGCCATGACCTTACATTGGTATGACTTCTCGGTTTGGAACCATGCCAGCAGCGCGATCGCGCTCTTAATTGTGAACTATGCTTGGTGGACATACTGGATTTGGCAAGGGTTAAGACGACGGTTTCATAACGCCCACGCGACGCTACTCAGTAAACAAAAAAGTTATTGGGTCACCGGTAGCATTACCGTTTCTTTACTGGGTTTTATGAACTTTGAAGAGTATGGGATGGGTGGTAATTTTCAACTCTTTTTTGCCATTGAATTAGTGGTCTTTCTGTTACTCATTGTCGCGCTCTCTCCCCATCGGCAAACGTTGCAAGATTGGGCAAGATATCGACATCAAAAAAATAGCAAAACCCCCCGTAACCTACTGGTGGATTTAATGCGGGGAGAACAAAGTCCAGCGAATGGCGCGATCGCGCTGAACTTACTGTCCAACATCTTAATCATCACGCCAGCGATACTGTTCTTCCCTCTAGGTGACCACCGTTTCTCCATTTTTGCCATGATTGTATCTGTGAGCAGCGCTTTTCTCGCTTATGCGTGCCTGGCGCAGCTCGTGTTACTGATGAAAACCCAGAAACGGAGCATTTTTGCCATCATTACGATTAGTAGCATCATGTTTATTCCCATGGTAATGGGGAGTATTTTGCAACTCCCGCAAACGGTAACATTTGCCTTTTTCCCCATTCCCACGCACTACGTTTTCAGTTTAACTAGTCTGGGTTGGATGTTACTGGCACAGTGGGTGGTGATTATCAGTTCAACGGTTCAACTCACTCGCCAACTGAAACAAGCGGGACAATCGCAGACTAAAGCGTTATTTGCTCAATCAATTTTGGGTTAACTCTTTCGCGGTAATCACTTCCCCTTGCATCCCAAACGCCCATAATGCTGCCGCCGCCTCTGCCCGGGTGACGGCTTTTTCCGGTTGTAAGAGCTGTGTATAACCATACACTCGCCGTAACGTGGATTGTTCCCCATTAGAAAAGTCAGCGACAATTGCCCCTAGGGCTTTCGGATCAATTTTACCGGCATCTTGAAAGCCCCAGGTTTCCTTCACTGTACTGACATCAGCCTCTGGGAGATTACTCCGTATATCTAAGGGAACTTTCCAAAGTAAGAGAATTTCTCGGGTTAAAGGGGCATCGGGACGAAAACGAGTCACAGTTGTATCTCCCGTTAAGCGGGAAGGAATTAACCCGGCTTCCGCTAAACCTTGAATGATCCCAAAATCTGGGTCAGAGGGGGGAATATCGGTAAAGGCTGGGGTTTGGGCTTGGGAGACGGGGCGAATTTGTTGGCTGGCGCGATCGCGATAAAAACGGTTATTGGCTTGAAAGAGCCAACGGGCAAAGGTACGACGCGTAATGGATTGATTAGGGGCAAACTGTTTCCCCGTTTGATTATTATTCGCCACAGGGGTTAAAATCCCCAGTTGAGCAACCGCTCGGACATAAGAGGCTAGGGGGTCAGGGGTTTGATCTAAATCGGTAAACATCCGACTCGTCGACGTTGCAGTTGAGGTTTCCGATTCTGATGCTTCTGCGGTCGTAGCATCAGCAAGGGGTTGATACTCAAGGAGAATTGGGTTCGTGGCTTCTCCTTCTGCTGCTTCAAAAACTGTCACTTTCAGTTCCAGCGCATTCGATTCAGCCATAATAATGCGTTTGCCAAGCGTTGCATCCCGAGAAAACGGCGTGACAATTTCCCAGTCTGGTTGGGTTAAGGCTTGCTGATAAAAATTTGTAATCGGTTCCATGCCTGCTGTTGCCCTCAGTTCAAGGGTACCCGATTCAGTGTCTGCACTTGTTTCTTCACGCACTAACTCTGCCTCCGGGTAAAACGGAATACTTTCAGGAACGGTTGCTGGTCGTTCCAATGGCGTACCATCGTTATTGGATTCAACCCCAGAGGGTTCGGAAGCATTCTGATTAGAGGGCGTTTCCGAAGCAGAATTAGAAGTGGTATTCTCTTCTTCTTGCAGCTTGGGATCAGGGGCAAGACGTTGTTGAAGGGACTGACCACAGCTAGTGAGTAGCGTTAGCGTGATCAATAAACTCAGGTTTAAGGTAGGCTTGAATAAAGGCATTACGATCTTTTGAGTTGAACATTCACGATCTAATTATCGCGAAGTTGGGCGCGGCGATGAATGGCGGCTTGATAATCCGGTTTAATTTTTACCGCTTGATCAAAGGCAGCAAGGGCTTGGGTTTCCTTTTGTAGAGCGAGAAACGTTAAGCCTTTGTTATACCAGGCTTCGTAGAAGTCTGACTTTAGTTGAATGGCTTGTTCGTAATCAGCAATGGCTTGTTCGTAACGTCCCAATTTACGTCGCGCATTCCCTCGTCCATTCCAAGCATAGGGATATCCTGCGTCAATTTCAATCGCTTCGTCGTAAGCCGCGATCGCTTCGGCATACCGTTCTAATTGAAACAGGGCATTACCGCGATTATTCCAAGCAAAGAGATACTCCGGATTATAGAGTTTTGCCGTATCAAAGGCTTCTAACGCCTCTTGGGGACGATTCAGTTCCATCAGCACTTCCCCGCGATTATTCCAAGCCTGATAAAAATCTCGTTCAACCTGAACCGCTTGTTCAAAAAACGTGAGGGCGGCTTCATCTTCTCCTAAGGCATCCAAGGCAAGCCCTTTACAGTTAAGGGCTTCTACAAACTCAGGATCCAATGCCACGGCTTGATTACAAGAGGACAGTTGTTCTTCAAACCGTCGTAATTGCGCTAGGGCAAAGCCACGATTCAGCCACGCTTCCGAGGAATTTTCATAGTGTTCTAATCCTTGATCGTAGAGCGCGATCGCGTCCACATATTCTCCCTGCCGCACCAGTGCATTCCCCTGATTAAATAAAAAAATTGCCCTCAAGATGGGGAATAAAAAGACCCCTAAGCTAACTATGATGCCTGCTGCTGCCACAGGTAGCCAACGGTGCCAACTGATACCGGCGCGATCGCGCTTTTTTTGCTTAATGCGTTCTTTTAAATCGGTCTTCCCGGGCTTATATAAATCGCCTAAATCTTTGATGATCTCTTCTGCATACTGATACCGTTGGCCAAAATCAAAGTGAGTCATGGTCTCTAAAATTTCTGCCAACTCTTCAGAAACCTCTGCCCACTCCCGCCATCGTAACTCTCCGGTTTCTGAATCCTCTTCCAATTCAAACGGGGCTTTGCCAGTCAAGGCTTGGATGCCAATCATCCCTAACGCATATAAATCGCTATTGAGTCGCGGTCGCCCTCGCAGTTGTTCTGGTGGCATATAGCCCTGGGTGCCAGCAACAATACTGGGTTTGGGTTGTCCCTCTGCCGTTAAAACAAGGGTTTTAATTTCTTTGACTGCCCCAAAGTCTATTAAAAATAAAGTGCCATCTTGGGCTCGACGGATATTAGACGGTTTAATATCACGGTGAATGACATGATTCTGGTGAATAAACCCCAAAACCGGCAAAATACTCTTGAGAATTGCCACTACCTGTTCTTCACTCAAAGGATAGCCCACGCGAATCTCCTGGCTTAAATCATGCCCATCAATAAATTCTTGCACTAAGCAAAAATCTTCCCCATAGTAGGCAATTAAATTGGGAATTTGCGGGCTATCACTCAACTTTCCCAAGACTTCCGCTTCAATGACAAACAGTCGCTTTGCCTCTTGTAAAGTTAACTCATCACTGGCTTGTGGTTTGAGATGCTTCACAACGCACTTGGCATTGCAAGGTTGCTGTAAATCTTGCGCCAGATAGGTTTGACCAAAGGCTCCTCTCCCCAGTTCTTTGACAATTTGGTAGCGTTCACCAATGATTTTTTCCAATTTTTCCACCATGAGCGTTACACGACATTCTAATGGCTTTGAGGATCGCGAATGATAACGAATCGTTAATACCACTATACTCTGTAAACCCTCTAACTCTTGGCTTTCATCAATTATTAAAAATTAATTGGTTGGGTAAATCCGCTCCCCCTGATGCTGATGAAAAATAAAAAGTTGATTTAAATCCACTTGCACTGTCAAATGTTCTTGACGATGCCCTTGCCAAATTCCTGAAACCAAAAAATTAAGGCTTTCATTTGTTCCTAAAACCTGACCTCGCAATAAAGTTTCTCGACCTAAAGGTTCAATCAGTTCAATTTCAAGGTTTAATGGGGCAGATGTTTCCGGTTGCAAGGAATTGTTAATAGAAATTGCTTCGGGGCGAATTCCTAAACAGAACTTATTTTGTGGATCAAGAGCAGCATATTTTTCGATAGCATCGGTGATAGGAAGACGTTGTTCCCCACAATAAAAGTAACCGTCAGCATATTTGGCTGGTAAAAAATTCATGGGAGGACTGCCTAAAAAACTGGCAACCATACGATTGGCAGGAAAACGATAGACGGCTTCGGGGGTTCCTATTTGTTGAATGCGACCTTCGTTAAGAACAACCAGTTGTTCGGCGAGAGTCATCGCCTCTCCTTGGTCGTGCGTGACATAGATGGTCGTAATGCCAAATTTCTGATGGAGGCGTTTCAGTTCAGCACGGGTTTCTTCCCGCAGTTGGGCATCTAAATTAGACAGGGGTTCATCTAATAAAAAAGCTTGGGGTTGGCGAACAATGGCGCGCCCTAAGGCGACTCGCTGTTGTTGTCCCCCAGAGAGTTGTTTCGGTTTCCGGTTGAGGAGGTGAGCAATTCCCAAGGACTGGGCAATTTTTTGGACTTCCTGCTCAATGGTTTTCGGCGGCGTTTTCCGCATCTTCAAGCCAAATCCTAGGTTCTCGGCAACTGTCAGATGAGGATAAAGGGCATAGTTTTGAAAGACCATTGCGACATCCCGTTCTCGCGCCCGGATGGCATTGACCCGTTGATTGGCAATGTAAATACTGCCTTCGGTGACTGTCTCTAATCCCGCGATCGCGCGTAACAGGGTTGACTTGCCACAACCGGAAGGACCCACCAACACACAAAATTGTCCATCTGCTATTTTGAGAGAAATATCCTCAATTGCGCTCGTCTTACCATATCGTCGTGATACTTGTCGCAGTTCAACTTTTGCCATGAGTCCGATTTTTGTCCAATTCCGCTAAATTTATTACAACAGAGGGAAGCGATTTGCCTTATTTTTGTTAAACAATGTAAAGTAAAGACCAGAAAAGCATTTTTTTCTGGTAGAGCCAGCCAGCTTAGCGCGAGGATATCTGTGAAAGTACAATTACAATCGAAGCAACTCTCCCCCCAAACTGAACCCTTAATTGCTCAGTTTTTCCGCACAACTGCGGGTCACTGGCATTCCCAACGCCGTTACTACACTTTAACGGATGGGAAAACGAAAGAGGTGACCAGTGAGATTTGGATTAAATTTTTAGAAGCTGGTAGCGAAGAACTAGCAGTTTTAGAAGGGTTACATCACTTTCCCCCGAATACTCTCTTATGTGGGGCAAAAGTGAGTTGGCGCAGCGAAGATAGCAAGACAGGGAAGAAGCAATCAGAAGATTCAACCTTATTTGGGGCTTTAGGAAATACCTTATATCGCGATCGCGGTTTTGCCATTGCCACCCCTGTCACTGCAGACTATTATTTTGCAAATTCCAATACCCTCTGTTTGCGCACTGAATATAACGGGTCTGTGTTTGAGGAAGAATTAAAACTAATCAGCGATCGCTATCGCACCCGCCAGACCATTATTTCCCGCGCTGGGGAAGAAATTATGATTGGTCAATACCTAGAAAAACGGATTAGTTAGTCGTCATTTAGAGATGAGAGAAGTGGCTGATTAATCTCATCTCTTATTGCTTTTTAAAGTCAGTTATTAAAGACCAAGAATCTTTGTTGTTACTGATGATTCGCTTCATGAATGAGGAAGTGGATCAATATTTTTTTACCTTATTTAATTTCTCTAGACTCTAACCTTTGCAACTCCTATCTACGTTGCTTCAATCGGTAAAGGTTGCCATCCCTTGAATCAAAGAAAGCTGAGCGAGACAGCGCGAATTTCCAAAGCAACCCGTCAATGGGAATCAAGAAGTGAGCAGAGAGAATTTAGAAGTGAGTTTAATTGCCTAGTTTTCTCTTTTCTTTCCACTCGTTTCTTAATGACGGGTCAATGAGATGCTCCGAAACAAAGGACAAGGAACTAATGACGCGAAATTCCCCGACCTTCAGGAGGGGGATGAGCTTAAAACTCGTCCCCGAGATAGACGAGCTTATGTATCAGCGATAACAACAAGAGCAACAGAAGCCAGTATATTTATGTTAAGTTTTTTATAAGATATTGCAACATATGTTGACAAATATCCCAATTTGTAGCCTATCCCTGACCTTAATATGCAAACTAACTCGATCCAGCCAGGGAACTCCAATCATCCATCTTCTGGTCAATCAACTCCAAAATATTTACTTTACAAAGTCATTTTGAAAAATGCGGTCTGGCTACTTGGCATTCTGCCATGGCTCTTTGGTGCAATTGATCTGGGATATAATGTTTTGTTTGAAGGGATGACAACGCCCACCAGTATTACCCAGTTTTTCACAGTGATTGTTTTATTTGGCGGTTGGTTATATCTCAAGCCGGATAGTAGCGTCCGTAGTGACCAAGGGGTTGCGTTTCAAGGTCAGAATGTTTCTCCGATCCATCAACCCGACCATCTAAGCCGGCTTGATGCTCGCATGATGGAACTACAACCCTATCATTTGATTGGACGGGAATATGTGTTGCCTTTTCCCTACTTATGCCAAATTTATCACTTACTCAATTTAAAGCATCTAGAAACAATTCATAGTTTTAGTCTGAGTAATCTCAAGGTTCTCGGGGTAGAAGACTTTCAGCCTACAGCCACTGGCGGAACCTTAAGGTTCCAAACAACCTTGGATTCTCCGTTCAATATTTTGCGTCTTTGGCGACAAGATACAGTTGAAGTTGAATTAACCCTACATACCCCTTTCACCGTTGAACTGCAAGTGCCTGTCCGCGATGAAAAAACCATCAATGTCATCTTTAATGTCCTACCGCTCGGTCAAGCAGAGCATCGGCTTTACGTTGATATTTATAGTAATCTCTCTTGGCCGAAACCGATGCTGCGTTTTCTCTTAGAGCTGGCGACGAGCTTGACTTTACTGGAAGACTTACCCTATTTACGTGTCCTAACTGCCCGTGAGCAAGTGAACCGTATACCCTCCAAACAAAAAGCGAATTCTAATCAGGAAATGAACGATTCGATGCAGCTTTATTATCGTTATGTTACCCTTTATCGCTCAACTCTCGATAGTGATGCTACCCCACAGTCTCCTGCCGAAAGCAGTGCTTATCAACTTGACAAGGGTTGAGTGACAAGCGAATGACGATTTTCCCAATAAAATAGAGAATAGAGAGGTTTCAACGGTGACAGAGATGGCTAACAGCTTATATGACATGATTGAACAAGGGACAGAAAAACTGGGAGAATCTGTCACGCCAATTGCTACTCATCCCTTAACCCAGTTTGCAACGAAAGCACCGGGTCTCAGTTGGCTGATGGCAGCACTTGGACAAGTAGATATTGATACTGTAGAGGAGGAAGTTAACGCTCTACGCCGTACTTATCCAGAGGATAGTATTCAGACATTGGCACAGCGAGTGATTACAGATACCGCCTGGAAAGCTGCTGGCGTTGGTTTGGCGACTAATTTTGTGCCGCCCCTTGCGCTGATGTTGTTAAGCGTTGACTTGGGAGCAATTATGGCATTGCAAGCAAAGATGATTTATCGGATTGCAGCTATCTATGGTTTTTCTGTGACCGAACCTGCCCGACGGGGTGAAGTATTGGCAATTTGGGGTTTGTCAACCGGGAGTTCGGGAGTCATGAAAGCAGGACTTAGTGTCATTGAGTTCATACCGATTATTGGTGCAGTTACAGGAACGACAGGTAATGCAGCAATGCTCTATGGGATGGGTCAAGTTGCCTGTTCCTTTTATGAAGTTAAACAACAAGCAACCGATGAAGCCAGCCGTTCAAGTAAAGCTTGATCCGGTTTAATCTATAAAGAGGATCGCTTAATAATTGTTATTACTGGAATGGAATTTTCTCCTCGTTTTAGCCAAGCCTTAACCTTTGCCCATAATCTCCATATCAAACAAAAACGCAAAGGGTCTCATACGCCTTATATTTCGCATTTGTTGACGGTTTGCAGTCTTGTCTTGGAATATGGAGGAGATGAAGATTGCGCGATCGCGGCATTACTTCATGATGCCATCGAAGACCAGGGAGGCGCTGCCACTCGAGAAAAAATTCGCTTGCACTTTGGCCAGAGAGTGACCACTCTGGTTGATGAGTGTACGGAGTCGGATCAAACCCCAAAACCTCCGTGGCAAGAACGAAAAGAAACCTATCTTGCCCATATTCCCCAGATGTCAGATGAGATTGCTTTAATCTCTACTGCGGATAAGATTCACAATGCCCGTTCCATCCTCAGAGACTATCAAACCCTTGGGGAAGACATCTGGAATCGTTTTCATGGCGGAAAAGAGGGCACACTTTGGTACTATCGCAGTTCAGTAAATGCCTTTCGCAAGCGAAAAGTAACCCCCATTGTTGAGGAATTAACAGAGGTTGTTAATCAGTTAGAAATTATTTCTAATAGCTAAATTACTTGGAATTTCTTCAAAGTAGAATGAATTAAATCTTTATAAGGACTTGGATTAATTTGATCTAATAAAAATCCTGAATAGCATGAAATAACTGATAATATAGTCCAATGGATATCTGAGTGCGGATAATAATACTGATTCGGTGCAACTGTTTGAATTTCTTCCAGAGTCCTCCTCACAGTTTGTTTAACTTCTTCAGTCAGTCGAGCAAGTAATGTCACACCATATCTTTGATCAGTTGTTGCATCAAGAAATGGATCAAACTGAAAATGTCCAGCTCGAAATTTTTGCAAAGACTCATTCCAGAGTTGACCGTAAAATTTTTTTAGCTCCATAAAAATCCACAGTTGACTTCAACCAATAGCTGTAATGATCACCACTGTTGAACTCTCCTTGATAAATCATTAACCACCATAAAGTAGGTTGATTAAAGCATTCAACCTACTTTCAAGTTAACTCATTTCTAGCATTCGTTGAATCGGTTTTAAAGCAGCCACACGAACCTCTTCAGAAAGGGTCACTTCTGGTTGGCGATGTTTCATCGCGAGATAGAGTTTTTCCAGCGTATTCAACCGCATATACGGACATTCATTACAGGCACAATTATTCATTGCTGGTGCTGGAATAAACGTTTTATTGGGAGTGGCTTTCTGCATCTGATGAATAATGCCAGGTTCCGTCGCCACAATAAATTCAGACTGAGTACTTTCTTGAGAATACTTGAGTAGAGAAGTGGTAGAACCAATATAATTGGCGTGACGTAAAACGGGTTCTTCGCATTCGGGATGAGCGATAATTTCTGCTTCCGGGTGAGTCGTTTTTAGTTGGACAATCGCTTTTTCCGAAAAGGTTTCATGAACAATACAGCTGCCTTCCCATAAGACCAAATCGCGACCTGTTTGCTGCATGACATAGCGTCCTAAATTGCGATCCGGTGCGAAAATAATCGGCTGATCTTCCGGGATTTGATTGACAATTTTCACCGCATTAGAACTGGTGCAAATAATATCGCTCATTGCCTTGATTTCGGCGGTGCAGTTGATATAAGAAATGACTAAATGATCGGGATATTTCGCTTTAAATTCGGCAAATTCTTTGGGAGGACACCCTTCCGCTAAAGAACAACCCGCATCTAAATCAGGAATTAGTACCAGCTTATCGGGGTTCAAAATTTTTGCTGTTTCCGCCATGAAATGAACACCAGCGAAAACAATTACATCTGCATCGGTATTCGCAGCTTTTTGGGATAACCCGAGAGAGTCGCCAATGTAGTCAGCAACGTCTTGAATATCTCCTTCCTGGTAGTAATGGGCTAAGATGACTGCATTCAGTTCTTGTTTGAGGGTATCAACAGCAGTGACTAAGTCCGTTGGAATTGTATTCGCGTTTGATTTCGATTTGGCAAAAGCAGTTGTAAACACAGTTGTGTCCGATTTTTTGAATTATAGTTAGTTGTACCAAATATTATAGTTAAATTTACCAAAATTGTCAGGTGGGGGCTTGGGCAATCATAATGGCTCGTAGAGGGGCTGGATAACCTTCAATGGTTTTACTGTGGTCGGTGGGATCTAAGAAGTTTTCTAAGGAGTGGGAGGTGATCCACTCGGTGCGTCGTTGTTCTTGAATGGTGGTAGCGGTGACATCGACTAAGTTGATCTCAGTGAAGCCAGATTGTTTTAACCAGGATTCTAAAGTGGCGCAATTGGGAATTGACCAAACATTGCGCATCTTGGCGTAGCGTTTTTCGGGGATGAGAACGTCGGTATAGTCTTCTGGAACAACAAGGGTTTCTAAAACGATTTCTCCACCGGGTTTAAGGCTATCGCGTAGGGTTTGGAAATGATCTAGCGGCGATCGCTGATGATACAAAACGCCCATTGAAAAAACCGTGTCAAAGGCTTGTAAGTTTTCTGGAAGGTGTTGAACGCCCAACGGTAAGACATAACCGTTAATGTCAGGTAAATAACGACGGATCACTTCATATTGCATCGTGTACAAAATAGAAGGATCTAAACCGACAACTAAGTTTGCCCCCATTCCGAGCATTCGTAAGGCGTAATAACCGTTACCACAACCGATATCTAAAACCGTTCGGTCTTTTAATGGGGTAATGTAATCCGCCAGTCGTTGCCATTTCCAGTCGGAACGCCACTCAGTATCAATATACACCCCGAATAATTCCAGTGGACCTTTGCGCCAAGGGCGGAGTTGCTTTAAGCCGGTTTCTAACTGTTGATAAGTCATCTGATCCGTATCTTCTTGGCAACCAATTTTCACGTGCTGTTGCAGTTCCACTTGACTGGGTAACAGATGAGGGAGGTTCTCAACCACAGCTTGCCATTCTAAAAAATGTCCGTGTCGCTTGGGTTCTAAGGCAGTGCTTACTGCTTCGGGAAGTGTTTCTAACCAGGGGGCGGCAGGAGATGCTGCCAGTTGGTCATAGAGAGGCTGGTAGTCAAACATCAGGGATAGTTTTGGCTAAACGTGAGAGAACATACATTAGCACCTGTTATCCCCTGCTGCAAGAGTTGTGCTGCCACCGCGATCGCGATTTCACCGGGATGTTTGCCAGTAATGCCTTCTATTCCAATCGGACAAATGAGGCGTTGCAGTTCCGTCTTGGGGACTCCTGCCTCTTGGAGATACTTTTCAAAGCGCGATCGTTTGGTTTTGCTACCAATTAGCCCAAGATAAGCAAATTGATTGTGAGTAAATGCAGCCTGAACAATTTGGAAATCTCGTGGGTGCAAATGAGTCATCACGAGAATATAACAGCCGGCTGGGGCAGTTTCTAGGACAGTTGTCGGAGAAGGGGTAACAATCTTTTCGCAATGGCTGGGAATTTGAGCCGGAAATTCTGATTCTCGTTCATCGATCCATTTAATTTTAATCGGTAAGCCAGTGAGAACTTGCACAATTGCTCGTCCCACATGCCCTGCCCCAAAGAGATACAATACAGTCTGTACGGGCAAAAAGGGTTCGAGAATCAGACTTACTGTTCCCCCGCAGCACTGGTAGAGTTTTGGGGATAGAGTGTACTCGCGACGAGAAGGGGCAGTTTGTGAGGTGGCGAGTAATTCCCGCGCCTCCTGGATTGCTTCATGTTCTAAATTTCCCCCACCAACTGTACTAAACGATTGATCCGCCGTCACCACCATTTTTGCCCCCGCTTCCCGCGGTGTGGAACCTTGGGCATCCAATAGCGTAACCAGCACACAAGGGGTTCCTTCTGTTAACAACTGATTGAGAACCGGTAGCCACTCTTGGTAAAGTCCTGACATGGTTTAATCTTTCAGTGCTTCAATTGCCATTAAAATGCGCTCTGGAGTCGCCGGAGCGTTCAGTTTGGGAATTTTTTGATAGTTGGCACTTGCCGCAACCGCATCACGGAGGGCAAGGAAAACAGAAATGCCCAGCATCAAGGGCGGTTCCGCCACAGCTTTTGAGCGGTAGATGGTATCCTCTCGATTTTCATTATTGAAGAGGTGAACATGAAATTCATTGGGGATATCTCGCCCAGTGGGAATTTTATAGGTGCTGGGGGCGTGAGTTTTGAGAATGCCCTTGTCATCCCACCACAGTTCTTCGGTGGTTAGCCAACCCATCCCTTGAACAAATCCCCCTTCAATTTGACCCATATCGAGGGCAGGATTTAGAGATTTGCCCACATCATGGACAATATCGGTACGGAGGAGATTATATTCTCCGGTGAGGGTATCAATGATGACTTCTGAAACGGCTGCCCCATACGCGAAGTAAAAGAAGGGACGACCTTTGGCAGCTTTGCGATCCCAAGTAATTTTAGGAGTGGCGTAAAAACCAGTTGAAGAGAGAGAAATACGGTTGGCATACGCCAGTTGTACCAGTTCAGAAAAGAAGATCGCTCGATCGCGCATTTGAACCCATCCCTCTTTAAAGACCACCTCATCAGGGGCAACTGAAAAATGTTTGGCAGCAAACTCCACCAATCGTTCTTTGATCGTGCGGGCTGCTGCTTGGGCTGCTTTCCCGTTGAGATCTGAGCCACTCGAAGCAGCCGTTGCGGACGTATTCGGCACTTTACCGGTATTTGTCGCCGTGATCCGCACTTGACGAATATCAATTTGAAATTCTTCTGCCACCACCTGACAAATTTTCTGGTGCAAGCCCTGACCCATCTCCGTTCCACCATGATTCAGTTGCACGCTGCCATCTTTATAAATGTGTACCAATGCCCCGGCTTGGTTGAGCATCTTTAGGGTAAAGCTGATACCAAATTTAACGGGGGTGAGAGCAATCCCTTTTTTCAAAATCCGGTTCTGGGCATTAAATGCCCGGATCTGTTGCACTCGTGTTGCGTAGTCACTGCGTTCCTCTAAATCTGCAATCAGGTCCTGGATAATATTATCTTCTACTTTCATCCCATAATGGGTGAGACTGCGCTCTCCCAGTGCCTCTGCCGGATCGTAAAAATTGCGCTTGCGAACCGCTAAGGGGTCTTTTCCCAGATAGCGGGCGATTTCATCAATGATCGATTCAATGGCTAACATTCCCTGGGGTCCGCCAAACCCTCTGAACGCAGTATTTGAGACTTTGTTGGTGCGACAGCGATAACTGGTTACTTTTGCATCGGAGAGATAATAGGCATTATCCGTATGAAACATGGCGCGATCCGCGATCGCGTTGGACAAATCGGCTGACATCCCGCAATTGAGCTGGTGAGAAATATCGAGCCCAGTGATTAAGCCGGTCTCGTCAAATCCCACTTTGTACTCTACATGGAAATCATGACGTTTTCCGGTCATTCTCATATCGTCATCGCGATCGAGCCGTAATTTCACCGGACGATTAGTTTGCCACGCCAGCGCTGCTGCAATACAGGCAATCAACGAGGCTTGACTTTCTTTCCCGCCAAATGCCCCACCCATCCGGCGCACTTCCACTGTCACTGCATGATCCGCTAAGCCGAGTGTCTTTGCAATCAAATGCTGCACTTCCGAAGGATGTTGCGTCGATGACCAACAGTGCATTTCCCCATCATCACCCGGGGTTGCCAAAGCAATTTGACCTTCCAGATAAAAATGGTCTTGCCCGCCGATTGCCAACGTTCCTTCTAGCCGGTGTTGCGAGTCCGCCAAACCCCTTTCTGAGTCTCCCTGTTGCATGACATAAGTTTCACCGACAAAATCGCTTTTTGCCAGCGCCTGTTGCGGTGTTAA
>CAZBPR010000005.1:0-47169 GCA_964493825.1 uncultured Dactylococcopsis sp. | reverse complement strand
GTAAGGACGACGGCGGATGGGTTCGGTGAGTTGTCCCCCTTCTTCATAGCCAACATAGCCTGGAGGCGCACCAATCAGACGAGAAACCGCGTGTTTTTCCATGTATTCGGACATATCGACCCGCACTAAAGCGTTTTCGGTATCGAAGAGATTCGACGCCAGGGCTTTCGCTAACTCTGTTTTACCGACCCCGGTGGGACCGAGGAAAATGAAGCTAGCGGTGGGACGATTGGGATCAGATAAGCCCGCGCGCGATCGCTGTATTGCCTCAGAAACGGCACGCACGGCTTCTTCTTGTCCCACGACCCGTTCGTGGAGTTCGTCTTCGAGATGTAACAGTTTCTCTTTCTCGGATGCCATCAATTTACTGATGGGAATGCCCGTCCATTTCGAGATAATTTCCGCAACATCGGCTTCCGCAACTTCTTCCCGCAGTAGGGTATGTCCGCTGCTTTGCATTTCTTCCAGTTTATTTTCGGCTTCTTGGCGTTGCCGCTGTAGTTCCGTCAAACGACCATAGCGCAGTTCTGCCGCCCGATTGAGATCATAATCTCGTTCAGCTTGTTGGATTTCAAGGTTAACCTGGTCAATGGTTTCTTTAATACTGCGAATCTGGTCAATGACCTCTTTTTCCGCTTGCCATTGCGCATTCAGTTCGTCTTGTTCTTCTTTGAGATCCGCCAGTTCTTTTTCTAGGGTTTCTAGACGTTCTTGGGAGGTCGGATCATCCTCTTTTTGCAAAGAGAGACGTTCCATTTCTAATTGCAGAATCTTGCGGTCGATTTCATCAAGTTCTTCTGGTTTGGAAGTAATCTCCATTTTTAATTTCGCCGCCGATTCATCCACCAAGTCAATGGCTTTATCCGGTAAAAAGCGATCGCTGATATAACGATCCGATAACACAGCTGCTGCGACCAGACAACGATCAGCAATTTTTACGCCGTGGTGGACTTCATAGCGTTCTTTCAACCCGCGCAAAATAGAAATGGTATCGGTCACATCCGGTTCATCGACATATACCGCCTGGAACCGTCGTTCTAAGGCTGCATCTTTTTCGATGTGTTGTCGATATTCATCGAGGGTGGTTGCGCCAATACACCGCAATTCGCCCCTTGCCAGCATGGGTTTCAGTAAGTTTCCGGCATCCATCGCCCCTTGAGTTGCCCCGGCACCAACAACGGTGTGAATTTCATCAATAAACATGATGATGTGACCTTCAGCATCGGTAACCTCTTTCAGCACCGCTTTCAGGCGTTCTTCAAATTCACCGCGATATTTAGCCCCGGCAACCAGTGCACCCATATCAAGGGCAATCAGTTTGCGATCGCGCAAAGATTCCGGCACATCCCGACTGACAATTCGTTGTGCCAAGCCTTCGACAATGGCAGTTTTCCCGACACCGGGTTCCCCAATCAGTACGGGATTATTTTTGGTCCGTCGCGATAAAATTTGTACCGTCCGTCGAATCTCATCATCCCGCCCAATCACCGGATCCAGTTTCCCTTGCCTTGCCCATTCGGTTAAGTCACGCCCATATTTTTCTAGGGCTTCATATTTCCCTTCTGGGTTTTGATCCGTTACTTTTTGGGAACCGCGAATTTCTTTAATTACATTTTTCAGTTTCTCTTCAGTGAGTCCAAACTCTTTGTAGAGGGCTTTGCCAAAGCGGTCGTCTTGGGCAAAGGAGAGGATCAAATGTTCAATGGAAATGTATTCATCTTCAAGCTTTTGGCGGTAGTTATCCGCACGGTCAAATAAAGCATCTAAGCTTCGTCCTAAATAAACCGACCCGCCTGTATTAGAAATTTTCGGCTGTTTGGCAATAAATTCATCGGCGCGATCGCGCAACCGTTGCACACTCACGTCCGCTTTACTAAAGATACTACTAGCCAGTCCATCTTGTTCCAACAACGACTTCAACAAATGTTCGCTTTCAATTTGTTGCTGTTGGTTTTGTTTCGCTAAATCAGGAAGCCGGACAATTGCTTCCCAAGTTTTTTCTGTAAATTGGTTAGGATTGGTGGGTTGCATAACTCTTACCTCCCAAAATTAAAGGTTTGATTAATTCAATGTCTTATTTGCTCATCTACTAATTGATCTTATTGAGTTCCAAGTAAAATCTCGGGTTGAAAACCAGCCCTAACGAGTAGGGTTTCCCTGCAAGGTCAGTTTTTAGTGCATGAAGCGGACTCCAAATTCGCCTTGCCAACTAACTAGGGCGAGTGATTGCTGCTTGAAGAAGCTGGGCTATAAATTATAACGGAACTTCCGCCAAATCAAAAAAGAAAACTGTTGCTCTGAGCGACTGACAGCCTTAAATCGATTTAAAGTTTGCAATCGGATTTGATCTGAGTTACTATTATATTTGATTTATTTAACTTAATTAAGTTGATTTATTGTAATATATTCGTGTTATTTATTTAAGTTTAATTAAGTAATTTATATTACCTAAACTGATCCTTATTCTTACTGATCTATTGTTTCTCAACTTTCAAACTAAATTTGACAGCTTGAAACATCTTAAATCTTATAGTTTCGTTAATTGCAAATACGATGAATAAATTAAAGCAGCTTCTAGTCCCTATTGCCGGAACGGCATTTACTCTGTTCGGATTAACTGGACTGCCAGTAAGCGCAATTACTCTTCCAAACAACATTATTGACTTTGAAACCGCTCCTGATGGTACAACTTTGGATCCTATCCAATTGGACGGCAGTGGGCAGCAGATAGATATAGATGGTGATGGGATCAAAGAAACGGTTTCAACATCCAATGGTAATGTGGGCGATATATATCAACAATTTGGTCTAACTGTCACCAGTAGTATAAAAACTATCGGCTTATTCGATAGCTCTTGTCCTGGTGGATGTGGCGATCCTAAGTCCGGTGGTTTCTCACAAAGCGACCCAGATTTAGAAACCGGTTCTAATTTTGATACAGAACCACAAGGCAATTTACTAATCATTGAAGAGAATGCTGGTGATGACTTTCCAGATGATCAGGGAAGTGGAGGGTCAATGACGTTAGATTTTGATGAAACACAATTTATAGTCAAAATTGATAAGTTAACATTCGTTGATGATATAAGCAATGGGGAGATCAATTTTTACTTTGATGATGGCACTTCTACAATGCAAACATTTGCGGGTAATGAGGATAATGATGTATTTGATCTCACATTACAGAACGGAACTGGAGCAAATGAAAATTACAGAGACAAGCAAGTTGACAAGATTGACATTACATTTGGTAGTAGTGGTGGTGTAGGAGCACTTGCTTTCACTGAATACCGACAAGTTCCCTTTGAAGCGGAAACCAGCTTTGGTGTGCTGATTGCAGCAGGTTACGGTCTCTATCGCTACTATAAGCACAAGAAAGTTGCAAGCATTAAACAAGAGACTGAAGAGTAAGAGTGGGAGGGGGAAACCAGTTCCTCCTTTTAGCTGTCTGTCTGCACTCATTGCACTCTGATTAAAATAGGGGATAAGTATTCATTGGTTGATTGAGAATCTCATGCAAGATTTTTTTCAGAATGTTTCTCGTTATCCCCGCTATCTCATTAGTTTTAGTTTAGGCATTTTCTTTGCCCTTTTTGAACGGCTCAAACCCCTTTTTAATCGCCCAGTTACTGCAACTGCTTTAATTGGGGTTCTCATTAGTGGCTTTTTCCTTGTTTTCTTCACCCTGCGCGGAATGTTAGGATACACGACCTTGTAACAATCAAAAGTGGTTGATCATCATTGTTCACCGGTCATTGGTTGTTGGTCAATTCAGAAATAAGGATACAGGTTGTTCTTTTGACCTGTTCCTTATTCTCACTGCTTCATCTTCAATTCCAATGACTAATGACTAATGACCAATGACCAATGACTAAATCAAACCCGATTGGGATCGAGTTCAATCTCTTTTTTTGTAAACGGTAAATCCTGATTAATGGCTTCTATTTCCGCTTGTTCCATCTCATTAATTTCCTCAATATAAGCATTGAGAATCTGGCTCATCCGTTGATGGTAAAAGCGATGTAAACTGTAGTTAACTTTTGCGGGAAACCCCCGGCGACGTTTGTGACGACCCCCAGCCCCGGGATCAAACATTTTTATCCCTTGCGCGATCGACCAGTCAATCGGTTGATAGTAACACGCCTCAAAATGTAAACAATCAAATTCTTGAAAACAGCCCCAATAGCGCCCATATAGATTCTCTCCTTTTCGCAGACAAAACGATAAGCCCACGGGACGACGGTTATCTTCGGTATAAGCAGCAAAGACGACAACCCGATGGGCATAATGGGGATAAAGTTGCTCAAAGAATTTCCGATTCAGATATTTACTCATTCCAAAAAATTGGTCGCAGGTGCTGCTGTAAAACTGGTAAATGAGGGGAAACATCCAGTGGGGAATATCTTCTCCCGCATGAACTTTCATTTCTAAACCGGCTTTTTCTACCTTTTTGCGTTCTCGCTTAATGTTACGCCGTTGGTTGGCATTAAAAAGTTTCAAATAGTCGTCAAAACTGCTTAATCCCGAGTTTTCCCAAATGTAGCTATGGTGTTGCCATGCCCGAAAGCCACATTCTTCAAGGCGAGGTTTCCACTCGGGATCAACAAATAAGAAATGACAACCGGCAATCTTCTCGCGATCGCAGAATTCATCTATCGCATGAACCATGAGTTTTGTCAATTTTCCCTCATCTTCATCGGGAGCAATCAAAAACCGATAGCCCACTGCGGGGGTCAATGGTGTCATGCCCAACAGTTTAGGATAATAGTCAACACCCAGGCGATAGGCTAAATTCGCCCACTGTTGATCAAAGACAAATTCGCCATAACTATGCCCTTTCAAATACAGGGGGGCAGCAGCCACTAACGTCTGACCTTTCCAAATGGTTAAATGACACGGTTGCCAGCCGCGACGAGGACTCACACTACCCGAATGTTCCAACGTGTGTAACCATTCCCACTCTAAAAAAGGCGTTGCAAGGGGAAAAGCTAAGTCATCCCATTGAGTTTGAGGAATATTTTTAATTTGTTCTTGCCAACGAATCGTGTACTGAGAGGTGAGATCAGGGTTGCCCATCATGTTCCAGCGCTGATGTAATCTTTAAAAACAGCGTAGCAATTTTAAGTTTTGTTATTAGTCATTAGTCATCCTTCGACAGAGGTTCGGCGAGCTCACCCGAGCCGCTCAGGAACATGGTCATTGGTCATTCCCTCTCCCTACCTCCATCGACAAAGTAAAACTTTTCGCCTAAAAATGGATATTTTTCCCCCGCTTAGTTAACCGCAACCCAGGAAAAAACACTATATAATGTATCGAATTGCACCGAGTAGAGGAGAATGCTGTTGAAGACTGTTACATCCTTTCCCTATCAGGTCAAAGAAATTGAAAACATTTGGATTCCCCTAAGCGATGGTTGTCATTTAGCAGCCCGGGTTTGGCTGCCGGAAGGGGCGGAAGACAATCCAGTGCCTGCAATTTTAGAATATATCCCTTATCGCAAGCGAGACCATACCATCGAGCGGGATGCTCGTACTCATCCTTATTTTGCGGGTCACGGCTATGCCTGTGTTCGCGTTGATATTCGCGGCAGTGGCGACTCGGATGGCGTGCTAACCGATGAATATCTCCAACAAGAACAAGATGACGGGATTGAAGTTTTACAGTGGCTTGCAGAACAACCCTGGTGTAATGGCGCGGTAGGAATGATTGGAATTTCTTGGGGCGGCTTTAATGGGCTGCAAATTGCAGCGCATCGTCCTCCCGAATTGAAAGCCGTGATTAGTCTCTGTTCTACTGATGATCGGTATTCTGATGATGTCCATTACATGGGCGGTTGCTTACTGGGCGATAATCTCTCTTGGGCTTCAGTGATGTTTGCCTACAATTCTTGTCCCCCGGATCCGGAAGTTGTCGGTGAGCGATGGCGGGATATGTGGCTAGAACGCCTTAAAGGAAGCGGTCTCTGGCTGGAAACATGGTTAAGTCACCCTTATCGCGATGATTACTGGAAACACGGCTCGGTTTGCGAAGATTTTGATGCGATTCAATGCCCTGTGATGACGGTTAGCGGCTGGGCAGATGGTTACTCGAATGCCGTTTTTCGGTTGCTTGCCAATTTGAAAGTGCCCCGAATGGGCTTAATTGGACCCTGGAGTCATAAATATCCTCACATGGGCACACCGGGTCCCGCGATCGGGTTTTTGCAAGAAGCCTTGCGTTGGTGGGATAAGTGGCTGAAAGGAATTGAAACCGGCATTATGGATGAGCCGATGTTGCGGGTTTGGATGCAAGAAAGTGTCCCGCCAACTACCACATACAAAATTCGCCCCGGTCGCTGGGTTGCCGAACCGGAATGGCCCTCTTCTTATATTGAAGAACAAGTTTATCCCCTTGGTTCTTGTCAAATTGCTGCCCCTGGAGAAAGTGTCCCCAAAACGAAATTAACGATTCAATCACCGCTGAGTGTCGGCTTATTTGCAGGGAAATGGTGTTCTTATAGTGCCCCTCCCGATTTACCTCACGATCAGCGAGAGGAAGATGGCGGTTCTTTGGTATTTGATAGTGACTTCCTGGAAGAACCTTTAGAAATTCTGGGCGCACCGGTGGTGGATTTAGAATTGTCATCGAGTCAACCCGTCGCGATGATCGCGATTCGACTCTCTGATATTGCCCCTAACGATAATGCGACGCGAGTAACCTACGGCTTACTAAACTTAACCCATCGAAACAGCAATGAAACTCCTGAACTCCTAGAACCGGGAAAACGCTATCGAGTTCGTGTGCAACTGAATGATATTGCTCAAAGTTTCCCGAAAGGGCATCGCTTTCGCGTCTCAATTTCGACTTCTTATTGGCCCCTGGCTTGGATTCCACCGAAATCAACCCGGTTAACCATTTACACGGGTAATAGCTCACTGATTTTGCCCACTCGCAAACCCCGTGAAAGCGATCAGCATCTCCCGCCTTTTGAAGAGGCAGAAGGGGCTCCTCCCATTGAAAAAACAATGATCGAGCCAGCGGATTTACGCTGGACAGTGATTCGAGATTTAGCCAAAGATGAATCCACTTTAGAGGTGATAAAAGATGAAGGGAAATATTACCTTGAGCACATTGACTTAAAATTGGGCTGGCAGACCAAAGAGTGGTACACTTTCTGCGATAATGATTTCAACTCCGCTCGTGGCAAAACCTATTGTATGCGTACGTTTGAGCGAGAGAATTGGTCGGTGAAAACGGTCACCTGCACTGTCTTAACGTCTGATGAATTTTACTATTACATTGACGCGACACTCGATGCGTATGAAGGAGATCATCGCGTTTATTCTCAAAGCTGGGAGCGCAAAATTCCACGGGAGAAAACAACACTTCTGAAACCAGATCTGAGTGATTAAGCGTCGTTTTATTTAGGAAGCGCGTACTGCTTTACTGTTGACTCCCGCTGTCGCCTCCTCAAATTCTAGGGGAAGTAAATTGAGCACTTGGCGATACTTTGCCAGTAACTCTTTTTGGCTCCGTGCGCCAATATGGATATGAGCCATATCATAGCTATAACTGTCTTGCTCAATTAAATCGGACAGCATCATTCCTTCCCGCACAATCAGATCAATTTTGATTCCTGGGATCTGCTCTTGAACCTGCTCAATTTCTTTCGTTGTCGGGACTCGTGTGACATAGGCATTTTCAAAACGACGGACATGAAACTTGGCAGCACAACCATATTGACCCTGACCGCGAGGGAAATCGGGTCGGTTCCCTAGGGCTAAATCTAAGGCAATTTTATGATTAGAAACCCCATCAACCATCTGGAACATCACACTATGGGACTGAGAAATACGAGGATTGATTTCTAGGATCATTAAGTTCTCGTTGCGGGGATTGTAAAAATATTCAATATTAAACGCGCCATTATCGTAGCCGATATGCTCCATCAAACGCTGAGAGGATTCGATCATTTCCTGTTTCACAGCCTTAGGGAGACGGGATGGATATTGATAGCGGAAAAATGAGGAACGATGCGGATAATTGATAGAATCAATAATGCCATGGGTATGGACTTCCCCCTGATAAACGTGTCCTTCAATGGTGCATTGGTGCCCGCTCATTAATTCTTCGATAATGCAGTAATAGCCATCGATTGCGGCAACTTCTGGCGGTAATTGAACATGGCTGAGGAGTTGATTGAAGGGACGAGCAATATCGGAGATGTGCTGTCGGATTTGAAAGATCGCCTGATCAAAATCTTGACGATTGGAAATTTTGAACGCCATTAGAGAGTCAGTTCCTTTAATCGGCTTCAACCAAAACGGATAATTCAATTCAGTATGAGCCAGAGGATCGTCAGCAAAGGGATTGATCGCACTGAAGGCAGGGGTATGCGTTGGCACCACCGCTTGCTGTTCCAAACGACTCCAGTATTTATGATCGCATTTCATCTCCGCTTCCACCGAAGGAGCCGGTAAGCCATGATGAGCACACAGAAGTGGCACCATAGAGGTGACCGGAAAATCCCAGTAACCAATAATGGCGTCAATTGAATCGGAAAAACGCTGTAACTGCTCTTCTGCACGTTCTAATAGTTCATCAAAGGGAGGGTAATGACCCCCACCTTTCACTTCGTCAAAGGTCAGTAGATTATGAAAATGAAACGCTTCCGCACCAGGAAGATTTTTTAACTGCTGGCAATTAAACGCATCGGCACCAACAACGAAGACATTCTTAGACATAGTTGATCTCTATTACGTGAATTTATTGCCTTTCGGCTCACACTATGCTCCCTAAGTGTTCAGTTTACAGAGATTAGACTGGGCAATCTAGTGGTACTTTACGAATATTCACCTTGTAACGAATAATATCCAAAAAATTCTAATATCTGTAATTTTAATTAGCAAGCAAAAAATATTAATTTTTATGTAATTTTGAACCAAAAATGACTTTATGATATAAAGAGAAATTTCCCTGCTAATGTTTATTTAAGTATCCACTGCTAAAAAATCAGGAGTTTGAATAATATTCCAGTACAGTAACAGCACAATCACAATCGTATAAATGGTAGACCCTGCTAATCCTAATAAAATATCTCGTTTCAAATTAGATTGACGCTCTTCAAAGAATAAATCAAATGTTCCCCATTGCATCATCAAAATGCCTAAAATATTAGAGAGCCAGTAACCAATGACAGTCAAAATCAAGAAAGCATCGGCAAACATCCAGTTAAAAAGATAAGCAAAGCCATAAGCAATGGGTAAATTAAAAAATAAATCATTCCACCAGGAAAGAGGAGATAAAAGATAACCGAGACCAACAAGAAATGTTCCTTTCAAATTTTTAAGCAGACTCATTATTCTTTCCGAATAATTTCACCACAATGGGGACAAATAGTTGTATGCTGTTGCTTTTTTTGGGCTTTACGCGCTTGCAATTCTTCTGAAAAACCAGAGGCAAGAATGCCTGCTGGTAAAGCAAATAAACCAATTCCTAAAATAGCTAACATCGCTCCTAACATTCTGCCAATTAAAGTAATCGGATAAACATCGCCATAACCGACAGTGGTTAAAGTAATTGTTCCCCACCACATGGCTTCGGGAATACTCGAAAAAGCATCCGGTTGGGCTTGGTGTTCAGCAAAATAGATCAAGCTCGACGCGATCGCGAGGAGAATCGATAATACAAATAAAGAAAGAATCAGTTCCTCTTGTTTTAACCGTAGCACCCGTACCAAGATCGTGAGAGAATCCGTATAACGATTTAATTTGAGGACGCGAAAGAGTCTAAATAACCGCAACGCCCGACCCACTCGCATCTGAGGAGACAGTAGCGGTAAATAAAAGGGAATAATAGCAAGTAAATCGATTAAAGCAAGGGGGGTGACCATGAACCTTAAGCGCCCCCAAAAGGGATGTCGATAGGGTTTTTTGACGGTGCAACTCCAAACCCTGAGAAGATACTCAACGGTGAACACAGTAACAGAAAAAATATCAAACGCTCGAAACCAGAAAAAATACTGTTCAAATAACCAGTCAACGGTTTCTAGGGCAACGGCCATTAAATTTAAGAAAATTAATCCTAGCAGAAAAAGATCAACATATTTACCCACTGCATCTTCTGGTTCCGCTAAATCTAAGAACTTATAAACTCGAGATTTGAGTGGTGAGCGTGAAGTTTTCATGAGTGTGTAATCATCCCTTTAAGTTTTAACTTCCCATTGATCAAGAACGTCTTTAATCAAAACCTCTTGCAACCAAATTTGCAAAATAACTGTTAAAGGGAGGGCTAGAAATAACCCTAAGAAACCGAAAAATGTCGCAAAAAAGACTTGCGCGAGTAAAGTGAAAGCAGGAAATAACGAGACCTGTTGCGCCATCACTAAGGGGGTAAGCAATGCCCCTTCCACTTGTTGCAGAATAATATAAAATACTAAGACTGCTAAACTTTTCCAAGGTGCATCTAACAGCGCGATCGCCATTGGTGGAATCACACTCAAAACCGGACCAAAGTTTGGAATAAAGGTTAATAATCCTGTTAACATTGCTTGTGCCAAGGCTAAATCAATATCGAGTAATAAAAGCCCAATAAAACTTAGCACTAATAAAAAAACAATGCTAAATAAAGTACCCACTAACCATCCTTGCAAAGCTTGTTCACACAAAATTAAAATTTCATCCACTCGGCGGCGATAGAAGGAAGGAAATAGACGAATAAAACATTTCCGGTAGGGAGTGGGGTCAGCAAGAAGCATAATTGTTAAAACTAACACTAACAAAATATTCAAAATAATCCCCACCGATGTCGAGAAAAAAGTGAAGCCTCCTCCGAGTAAGCGATTATATAGCGGCTGGATTTGTTGGGAAATTTGCGTGAAATTCGGGAGTAACTCTAAGAGTTCTGGCGATAGCCTTTCCTCTAGTAAAGTTAACCAACTGTTTAATTGATTAATTCCTTTCGGAACTAATTCAATTAATTGTTGTAATTGTTCAAAAAAGGGCGGGACAATCACCCACACAAAGGTAATCGCGGCTGAGAGCAAAACCAAGACGGAAAGAAACACAGCATAACTGCGTCGTATTTTCAACTTTTGAAATTGCTTGACCAAGAGATTCAAGGCATTGGCAATAACAACTGCTGTAAATACAAGTAACAGTAGCTGTTTAATTTGCCACAGAACATATAGCGAAACTGTGAGGGCAACCACTCCCATCCATTTCCCGAGCGTCATGGTAACCAGTCCTTATGATTCCAATTGTAGAAACCTTTGCCATAAGACAAAACCGAGCGCAACAATGGGAGTAAAAACAATACTAATGGCTAACCAACCCACCGGCTGAATTTCGATATAAGGAGCGATCAATTTAATCACTGCAGAGACAGCCGTTGAAAAAAGAAACACTTTGAGAATAAAAGCGATTTTCATATGATGCTCACCTGAATTGACCTAGACTAAGTTGAGTCTCATTTCACTTTATCGATGTGCCATTGATCGAGAAGCAATTGGTTTCCTTAGCCAACTTTCTTCTTGATAAAGTTAACCAATTGATTCATTTGTTTGCGTAGTTGGTCAATTTGACCTTGCATTGTGTGTACCTGTTCAGTCAATTGAGCAACTTGTGCTTTCAACACAGCAACCTCTTCTCCCTCTTGACCAGAGGCTGTAGCAGGACCAGTAGCAGTTGTCTTCGCTTTGCGAGTCGCTTTTGTTCTTGCATCTTTAATCGCTTTGACCAGTTGTTCTCGTTCAAAGGGCTTCTCCACAAATGCAAACTCTTCAAACGGCTCGGAAATTTTTTCGGTTACTTCCTCTTTCCGTCCTGACATTAAAACCAAAGGAATCACTTGTAAATCCGAGCTATTTCGGATTTCTTGATAGACTTCCCAACCACTTTTCTTCGGTAATAGGAAATCCAAAATAATTAACTGTGGCCGTTCGGAGTGAATCAAGTCAAGACCTTCTTTTCCATCTCGGGCTTCAATAATTTGAACATTCCCCGAAGGCAACATATCCTTGACTCGCATTCTGATCATTCTGCTGTCATCAATGACCAGTATTTTTTGCATTTTTAACTTGCTCCTTCCTTGAAAACATCATGCTAATTCGAGAGTTCCCTACAATCCTCAATCAATAGTCATAACAGGCGCATTCTTCCAAATTAGGCTGATCTCTGACTCAGTCGATGAGGGAAAAAATTCAGTGTCGTAAGAGAACAATCCCCCTTAGTTTAGCCTTATCTGGGACTGGTTTCACCGACTGATGCCAAAATAGACCGACTTAAAAATATCACCTGTTAAGTTGATTCATTTCATCAGTGATGCCAACTCTTTCTGCAAACCCTAGAGTGTGCTCCTTTCCTAACCGCCATCCCTTTGTTCGGTATCCTGCACTTTATTAAGCCTGCTTTTGCCTCTCATCATGGAGGATAGAGCAGATTAAAAATTAAGTGTAAATTATTGTAGTCAGTAAAGGAGAAATACCCTTATGGCAAAAGTAGTCGGTATTGACTTAGGAACAACTAACTCCTGTGTCGCCGTTATGGAAGGGGGAAAACCAACGGTGATCTCTAACGCAGAAGGATTTCGGACCACGCCTTCTGTTGTTGCTTACGCCAAAAACGGCGATCGCCTGGTTGGGCAGATTGCCAAACGTCAAGGCGTCATGAACCCTCAAAATACATTTTATTCAGTTAAGCGCTTCATTGGGCGTAAGTACGACGAAATTCAAGAAGAAGCTAAAGAAGTTTCTTACGAGGTCAAGCGGGCGAGCGATGGTAATGTGAAGCTTGAAAGCCCTAATCAAGACAAACAATTTGCACCGGAAGAAATTTCGGCACAGGTTTTACGGAAGCTCGTCGAGGATGCCAGCAAGTACCTCGGGGAAGACATCACTGAAGCAGTGATCACCGTTCCCGCTTACTTCAACGACTCCCAACGTCAAGCAACGAAAGATGCTGGGAAAATTGCTGGTTTAGATGTAAAACGGATTATTAACGAGCCCACTGCTGCGTCTCTCGCTTATGGCTTAGATAAGAAAAGTAACGAGACAATTCTGGTCTTTGACTTAGGAGGCGGAACCTTTGACGTTTCCATTCTGGAAGTGGGCGATGGTGTATTTGAAGTTTTAGCAACCTCTGGTGACACTCACCTTGGTGGGGATGACTTTGACAAGAAAATTGTCGATCATCTTGCCGCAGAATTCAAAAAGCAAGAAGGCATTGATCTCCGTCAAGACAAACAAGCCCTGCAACGCTTAACCGAAGCAGCAGAAAAAGCAAAAATCGAGCTTTCCAGCGTTAGCCAAGCCGATGTGAACCTCCCGTTTATTACGGCGACGCAAGAAGGTCCGAAGCACCTGGATATGAGCTTAACGCGGGCGAAATTTGAAGAACTTTGTTCAGATCTGATTGACCGTTGCAGCGTTCCTGTCGAAAACGCGCTCAAAGATGCCAAACTGGACAAGAGTAAAATTGATGAAATTGTCATGGTTGGCGGTTCGACCCGGATTCCTGCAATTCAAGAACTGGTCAAACAGAAGTTAGGCAAAGATCCCAACTTGAGTGTCAACCCTGATGAGGTCGTCGCGGTCGGGGCTGCCATCCAAGGTGGCGTTTTATCGGGAGAAGTGAAAGATATTCTCTTGTTGGACGTGACCCCGCTTTCCTTAGGTGTGGAAACCCTGGGCGGTGTGATGACCACCATGATCCAACGCAATACCACCATTCCCACGAAAAAAGCAGAAACTTTCTCGACAGCAGTGGATGGGCAAACCAATGTCGAAATTCACGTTTTGCAAGGGGAACGGGAATTTGCCAAAGATAACAAGAGTCTTGGAACGTTCCGTTTAGATGGAATTCCTCCAGCCCCGCGCGGTGTGCCTCAAATTGAAGTAACTTTCGATATTGATGCCAACGGTATCCTTAACGTTACGGCGAAGGATAAAGGGAGTGGTAAAGAACAGTCCATCAGTATTACAGGTGCTTCGACTCTTCCCGAAGATGAAGTCGAACGGATGGTCAACGAAGCCGAGAAAAACGCCGAAGAAGATAAGCAACGTCGGGAGAAAATCGAGCGGAAAAACCAAGCCGACTCCTTGGTTTATCAAGCTGAGAAGCAAATCAATGAACTCGGTGATAAAGTTCCCGCTGAAGAGAAAAGTAAAGCAGAAGACCTCATCAGTCAACTGAAAGAAGCGGTGTCTCAAGAAAATGATGAGCAAATTCAAAAGCTAATGCCAGAACTGCAACAAGTTCTCTACAGCATTGGTTCTAATGTTTATCAACAAGATGGAACCGCCGCTGCGGATGCGGCAGCCGGTAGCGGTGCGGCTAGTGATGGTGAATCTAGCGAATCTTCTAGTGGTAAATCCGATGGCGATGATGTTATTGATGCTGAATTTTCAGAAACGAAGTAACATTTGTCCGGTTCCAGGATAAAGTAGCGGGGGGCTAATCGCTCCCCGTCTTTGAATTTTGTTAAAATACTAATTCTGGATTTTGAGAATGGAGGAAATCAAACTATGGCTCAACAAACGTTACAGGGAACTCGCTTAAAACAAAAACGCAAATTGGGTTTTCGTGCCAGAATGCGAACCCGTAACGGCAGAAAAGTAATTAATGCTCGCAGAAGGAAAGGGCGGGCGCGGTTGTCGGTTTAATTGCAGCAATTCAATTAATTGTGAGCTTGCCCAAAGCAAATCGGCTGCGACATCGCAATGAATTTAAAGCAGTTTATCAAAGAGGGGGACGCTGTTCCGGAAGATATCTAGTCCTTCGCTTCCTGCAAGAAACTTCGTCAAGTGAGGGAGACCGGACACTCCCTCCCACCCAAATTGGGATTTCGATTAGCCAGAAAGTGAGTAAAAAGGCAGTGGTTCGGAATCGTATTAAACGACAAATCCGAGCAATGATACGGGGTCTGTTGCCTCAACTGCCCCCCGGTTGGAAAATGGTTGTCATTGTGAAGTCTCACGCCCAGGGGTGCAGCTATGAAGATTTTTTGCGAGAATTAAAGCAGCTATTAATTAAATCAGAGGTATTACATGGGGATTAAAGAAACCGTTTATTATGAGGGCCCCCCTCATAAAGGGGACTTAATTTTGAATCTGTTGTTGGGGTTAACGGTGATTTTTCTACCGTTTACGGTGGGAGCAATTGTGCGGGCATTGTGGTTACGCTATCGAATTACCGACCGCCGACTGTCGGTGATTGGGGGTTGGCGGGGGCGTGATCGCACGGACGTCGTTTATACAGAAATTACTAAAATTGTGAAAATTCCCCGTGGAATTGGGTTATGGGGCGATTTGATTTTAACCCTCAATGATAAAAGTCGTTTAGAAATGCGAGCAGTTCCCAAGTATCGGGAAATTCACGATTACATTGCCCAAAAAGTGGCGAATAAAACCGGGAAACCCTTAGAAGCCATTACAACTCGTTAAATTGGTAATAAGACCTTAACGGAATCAGATAAGATTCGATACATTAAAACAGAGAAAACAGTACGCGCAGGACGCTGAAAAAAGACGCATGGATTTTGGGATCGGATTTATTTCTAACAACATAATGCTGCCAATCCTGGATTTTTTCCACGGGATTGTTCCGAGCTATGGCTTTGCCATTATTGCTTTGACACTGGTGATACGGTTTGCTCTCTACCCGTTGAGTGCCAAGTCGATTCGGAGTATGCGGCGAATGCGAGTTGCCCAACCGGCAATGCAAAAGCGGGTCAAAGAAGTACAGGAACGCTATAAGGATGACCCGGAAAAACAACGGGCAGCGATGAGCGAGGTTTATAAAGAGTATGGGAATCCGCTGGCGGGTTGTTTCCCCGTGATTCTGCAAATGCCGATTTTATTTGCTTTGTTTGCGACGCTGCGAGGATCGCCGTTTGCAGATGTCGATTACACGGTTGATATGCAGATTCTCCCCAAAGAGCAAATTGAGTCGGTACAACCCGAAACGTTAACAACCAAGGCAGAAAATGTTTATATTACCGATGATATTCACTACAAGATTTTAGGGGTACTGCCGAGCCAAAATTTAGGGGTTGGGCAAACCACAAAATTAGAATTTCAAACGGAGCAAGGAAAGTCGCTTCAACAGCTAACGGCTCAGACAGAAACTGATTTAATGCCGAACCTGGAAGTCGTAAAAGGGGAAGAGCGCGTTAAAATCGAAGAGGACGGAAGCATCCGCGCGATCGCGCCCGGAGAAGTTTCCCTGAAAGCCAGTCTCCCCGGTGTTGCCAAAAATGAAGGCTTCCTCTTTATAGATGCTCTCGGTCGAGTCGGTGCAGTGGGTGAAGATGGCACCATTCACTGGGATATTCTGGGGATGGTAATTTTCTTTGGCATTAGTTTATATCTCAACCAACAACTGTCCGGTCAACAAAATAAAACTGGAGATAACTCGCAGCAACAGCTCATTAGTCAGATTACACCCATTCTTTTTACGGGGATGTTTTTATTCTTCCCGCTGCCGGCTGGAGTGTTAATGTATATTGTTCTGGCAAACGTGTTCCAAACCTTGCAGACCTTAATTCTGATGCGGGAACCCTTACCCGAAAATCTCCAGAAAATCGTGGACGAACAAGAAAAACAGGAGAAAAAAGAAAAAGGACAGGGACAAGAAAGCTTGCCCTTTGAAAAACAAAAACGCTCACGGAAAAAAGAAAAAGAAAAAACATCTGGATAACTATGCAGCAAAACCTCAATCGGGGTCAGCAGTGGCTAGAACAAGTCCTAGCTCTGATGGGAACCCCGACTTCTGTCCAACTGTCTTACCCCCAACCCACTGCAGAAACGACTATTGCTGATACCAATCCTTGGTTAGTCATTGATGAGAGCAACCTCAATGAGCAACAGATCAAGGCATTATTGAAAGATCAAGGACGGACCCTTGATGCTTTGCAATATTTCGCCAATACCCTACTCAACTTAAAGGTAGAACCGGAAGCTCAGGCATCCTTTACCATTGAGTTCAAAGGTTATCGTCAGCAACGAGAAAAAGAATTACGCGTCCTTGCCGAAAAAACAGCTTGGCAAGTTCTAGAAACGGGGGAAAGTGCAGAACTAAGTTCTCTATCGGGTGCAGAACGGCGGCAAATTCATCAGTTCCTGCAACAGTATGAAGGTTTAGAATCATGGAGTCGGGGTCAAGAACCAGACCGCCGATTGGTGGTGCAACGCAAAAGCTAATTTTGTATCCTTGCTTGAATAGCGATGATCGAACCAATTTATATTCCACGGCTGCTCAAAGCGCCAGGGAAAAGTGAACAAATAGAAATTAATGCCTTTATCCCTGGTTTAGAAACGCTTACCCCAGTGCGAGGAACACTGGTGGTGACCCATTGCGGGACCTATTTGGAGGTGTCAGCCAGTGCCGAAGCAATTAAAACTTTAATCTGCGATCGCAGCCTCCAGCAATATAATCAGCGTCTCGTGGTTGATACGAGTGAGTTAATTTGGCTCAAAGACCACCCTGAGGAGGAAGCGATAGGTCATAAAGAAGTGGAAACGCCGTTAGAGGAACTAACGGAAAGTTTGCCGGCTCAAGGCTATTTTGAGCCAGAAACTTGGCTTTACGAACAGTTTTGTTTGCAAATGCCAATCCGTCAGCTGAGCAGTGATTCGACAGGGGGAGAGTATAACTACAGTGATCCCCCAGCACTCGATCAACGCTGGGCCGCTTTGGCGGCATTGAAAGAAAAATTGCCGGATCGTAACGGAGAGGAGGAAGGATGAGTTTTCGGGAAGAATTTGAACTCCTGCTTCGGGCGTGTTATCCCTTAATTTATATCCCCACCTTTGAGGAAGAACGAGTGGAAAGCGCGATCGCGCAATGCGCTAAAGAGGTGGGGAATCGTGCCGTTTATATTTGGGATTTCGTCGATGGCTACCAAGATAACCCTAATAATGCGGGAACGGCTCGACGCAACCCCTTGCAAGCCCTTGAATTTGTCGAAAAACTCCCCACCGGAAATGGGGCAGTGATTATTCTCCGAGATTTTCATCGCTTCTTAGAAGATATCTCTGTTGCTCGCAAACTGCGGAATTTGTCTCGCAAGTTAAAATCTTTACCGCTCAATGTGGTTCTGATTTCGCCAGAGGTTTCTATTCCCTCTGACTTGACCGAAGTTTTAACGGTCGTAGAGTTTCCCCTCCCCGATAGCCAAGAAATTAAAGCAGAAGTGGAACAGCTCATTAGTGGGATTCCGCAGCGTTTACCGGAGAAGCAAATTGAGGCGATTGTGCGCTCGGCAAGGGGGTTATCCTTAGAACGAATCCGCCGGGTTTTAACCCGCGCGATCGCGGATCATGGGGCATTACAACCGGAAGATGTGGATCTGGTTCTCGCAGAAAAACGGCAATCGATTCGCCAAACCCAAATCCTCGACTTTTATCCGGCAACAGAAGAAATTTCTGACATTGGCGGCTTAGATAACCTCAAAGATTGGCTTTTACGTCGCGGCGGTGCTTTCAGCGATCGCGCTCGTAGCTATGGACTCCCTCATCCCCGAGGACTGCTTTTAGTCGGGATTCAAGGCACCGGGAAATCCCTAACGGCAAAAGCGATTGCTCACCATTGGCATCTGCCTCTCTTGCGTTTAGATGTCGGGCGTTTATTTGGCGGTTTAGTTGGGGAATCGGAATCTCGCACCCGGCAAATGATTACTCTGGCGGAAGCCCTTGCCCCTTGTGTGCTCTGGATTGATGAAATTGACAAAGCCTTTGCCGGGTTGACTGGACAAGGAGACTCCGGAACCAGTAGCCGTGTTTTTGGTACCTTTATCACCTGGCTTGCGGAAAAAACCTCCTCGGTTTTTGTGGTTGCCACTGCCAACAATGTTGGTGCCCTGCCTCCAGAAATGCTCAGAAAAGGGCGATTTGATGAAATCTTCTTTGTAGACCTACCAACACAAGAAGAACGCAAAGAGATTTTCTCGGTTCACCTCTCTCACCTACGCCCCTATAATCTAAAAGATTATGATTTAGAGCGACTGGCTTATGAAACCCCAGATTTTTCCGGTGCAGAAATTGAACAAACTATAATTGAAGCGATGCACATTGGGTTTAGTCAGAATCGCGACTTCACCAATGAGGATATTTTACAAGCCGCCAGTCAAATTGTTCCCCTTGCTCGTACTGCCCAAGAAGAAATCCAATTTCTCAAAGAATGGGTGAGTGCTGGCAAAGCTCGTAAAGCCTCTCGTGATAATGCCCTAAGTCTCTAACCCCCATCCCTAACTGAATCCGCTTATGAGTATTTCTGGTTTAGTACAGTTTATCCTTGGATTTTTTCTTGGTGTCTTCATGCTTACTGGTGCCGGAGCGGCTGCTGCCTATTTCTTTCTGAATCGAATGTCTGATGCCCCACCCGAGCCGGTTTTTTCAGAAAAAGAGACCTCCGAGCCGAAAAAACAAGAGCAAGCTTCTTCCTCTAATCATTCCGAGCAGACGGAAACCACGACAAGCAACACTCCCACAGAACCCGAACCCGAACCGGAAGAACCAGAAACCCTTGCTGAGCGTTTTGGAGAACAGGCTTATGAAGCGCGCGTCACTTGGCCCAATGGATTAAGCTTACGTTCAAGTCCGAGCTTAGACGCCTCCCGGGTGGGCGGAGTTTACTATCAAGATAAATTAGTGATTATTGAAACTCAAGGGGATTGGCAAAGAGTCTATGTCCCTGAAAGCGGTCAACAAGCTTGGGTGAAAGCGGGTAATGTGGAGAAGATTAACAATTAATTGTTCGTTCTTAGCTCATGGTTCTTGGTTATGGGGAAACAGGAAATCACTCCTGCAACTCATACTATTGAGGGAAGGGAAACGCGACTGAGGTTGTTACATTTTTTAACAGAAAGTAGAGAGAAGGATTTCAGAGGTCAATATGACTGAACAAAACCAACTCCAACAACCTTATGAAGAATTCGCCACCAAGTTTCAGTTTGGCTCTAACCCCAGTGCTGAACTTTGGAACGGTCGCCTTGCAATGATTGGCTTTCTGTCTGCAATTTTTGTAGAACTCTTTACTGGACAAGGCGTCCTCAATTTCCTCGGCATTCTTTAAGCAAATTTTTCCAGCAGGATAGCCAAATTAGCTTTTAGCCCCCATTTTTAGATGGGGGTTAAATTATTGGGAAACCGCCACAGCACTAGGAATCAGGCTCACAAAATTAGCAAGAATTTGCAGTCCGACGTGAGAGGATTTTTCCGGATGAAACTGCACTGCCATAATGTTATCTTGCGCGATCGCGCTCGTGACCTGTTGGGTGCCATGAGTGACCATTGCTGCGCGAACTTTAGGATCAATGGGGTCAACATAATAGGAATGGACAAAATAAACCATCGGATCGGGGGGTAAATTTTGCCAGAGGGGATGTTCGGGTTGGGTAAACTCTAAATGATTCCAGCCCATGTGGGGAATCGTTAAATTGGGTTCAGCTTGAAACAGACGCACGGTTCCGGGGATAATGCCTAAGCCTTTTTCTACTCCTTCTTCGGAATCATCAAACAGGACTTGTAAGCCAAGACAGATGCCCAAAAAAGGTTTTCCTTGCGCGATCGCGCCCTTAATCGGTTCAATTAATTCCCGTTCTCGTAAATGTTTAATCGCCGGATCAAAGGAACCATCGCCCGGAATCACGACGGCATCCGCATCCGCAATCACTTGCGGCGAATCCGTAATCTTCACCGTTGCTCCGACTTTTTGCAATCCCTTTTCAGCAGAGTGCAAATTTCCCATATCATAGTCGATTAGTGCAATTAATGGCATTTTTTACTTTTCCTCCTGAATCAACCTTATGAGTTTCTTGTTCTCTCTGTTCACGTCAAGCCAAATTTTCTTATCGTCTCCCACTCCGGTCACAAACCAGCACCTGCTGGCTCAACCAACCGTTCAGCCCCTTCCTGGCGAATTAAATCAAATTCCCGTTTTTAATAGTAACAGTCCAGAATTAGTCCAAAGCGAAGGCATTTTACTTTCCACGTTTCCCGACACGAATAAAGCTTTTCCAAAGGCTCATCTGAACTTTCCTTTAAACGGGCGCTTCGATATTTTTGCCCATCATGTTGCTAAACCGCCAACGCCAGGGGATTTACGAACCCTTTATCTGGGTATCTTACTCCATAATCCCACTCAGGAAACGGTAACAGTTGAAATTCTTTCCGGTGCCAGTTATCTGTCGCAGCCGGATGCCCCCTTTATTGACCTCCCTTCCCAGCTACGGAATCCTCACAGCAATGTTTACGCCGGACCCGGGAGTCGCGTGATGAATGATCTGTTACGCGATCGACGCCAGCAGAAATTTCCTGCAAAATTTACCATTCCGCCCCAAAGTAGCCATCTCTTACTCAAGGCACCGATCCCCGTTCGTCCCTTTGATCCCCCGCTGAATGGACGCTCTACCTATGTTCGTCTCAATAGTGATGGCAAGATTTATGCGGCAAGCTTAGCCAAATATGCCCAGCAAACGCCAACCGGAGAAGAACGCCCGCCCAACTTATCAGAGTGGCAAACCCTTCTCCAACAAGAGAATTTAGTCACGCCCAGAGATCAAGCCCCGACTCCCCCTCAGCAAGAACAGGGCATTATTTATGGTCGTGTGGCTGGCGTTTCTCGCGGTAATCAGTGGCAAACCACGGTCCCCGTTAACCTCCCTTCACCTGGAGAGGCGGTTGCTTATGGTATTAGTACCTTAGTGGGAGGACGGTTCGGAACCGAACAAGTGCAAACGGCACCGATGTTAGTGCGTTATCCCGATACGGCTTATCAGGCGCATGGCAATTATGGGGTGGAATATGATTTAACATTTCAATTGCAGAATAACAGTGCAGAACCGCAAGCCGTGACACTCGCTTTCTCAACACCGGTGAAACAAGACGCATTAAATACAGGATTACAATTTTTAGACCCTCCTCCCAATCAAGTTTTCTTTCGCGGAACCATAGAAATTTCTTATAAAAATGATGCGGGGGAAGACATCACGCGCTATTTCCATCTGGTGCAGAATCGTGGCGAAAAAGGAGAACCTCTGGTAGAGTTAACCGTACCCCCGCAACGGCAGCATCAGGTGAGTGTCACTTTGCTTTATCCACCGGATGCCACACCGCCCCAAGTTTTAACCATTCGTACCCAGGAGTGAGTTCTATGAAAGTGATCGGTTTAATGAGCGGCACCTCCGTTGATGGGGTTGATGCTGCATTAGTTGAAATTACTGGACATCGGGAAAATATTAACGTTACTCTCCTGGCAGCAGAAACTTATCCTTATCCAGAATCATTACAAGGCGAAATTCTTGCGGTCTGCGGGGGCAAAGCGTTGAGTATGGCAGAATTTTGCCAACTCGATGACGCGATCGCGCAACACTTTACGCAATGCGCGCAACAACTGGAAACTGCAACTGCAATATCTGCCGAACTCATTGGGTCTCATGGTCAAACCGTCTTCCATCGTCCACCGCAAAACAGCCTTGGCTATAGCCTGCAACTCGGGCGTGGTGCCATGATTGCCCATCTTAGCCAACGTCCGACGGTTAGTAACTTTCGCGCTGCCGATATCGCCCAAAACGGACATGGAGCGCCGTTAGTCCCTAAAGTAGATGCCTGTCTCCTTTCGCATCCGACTCAGGTGCGCTGTGTGCAAAATATCGGGGGAATTAGCAATGTGACTTATCTGCCGCCGCGTTCTCAATCCAATTGGGAGGACAAAATTTTAGGATGGGATAATGGACCCGGTAACAGCCTACTGGATTTAGCCGTGCAACGCCTGACCAATGGGGAAAAACGGTATGATGATCAGGGTCAATGGGCAGCACAAGGAACGCCTCACTCAGAACTGTTGCAAGCTTGGCTAGAAGCAGACTTTTTTCAGCAACCCCCTCCGAAATCCACCGGACGGGAATTATTTGGTGAGGCTTATTTCGACCAGCTGTGGCAACAAGCCCAAGATTATAATTTATCACCCGCGGACTTTCTCGCCACTTTGACGGAATTAACGGTTAGCGCGATCGCGCAAGATTATCAAACTTTTCTCCCGCAGCTTCCTGACACCATTCTCTTATGCGGGGGCGGAAGTTGTAATCAATATTTGCAACAGCGACTGCAACAAAAATTGCCCTCAATTGAAATTACAACCACTGATGTTGTGGGATTAGATAGCCACGCCAAAGAAGCCATTGCTTTTGCTGTTTTAGCCTATTGGCGCTACTGGGATCAATTTCCAGGAAATCTCCCGCAAGTCACCGGAGCCCAAAAAACTGCGCTTTTAGGTGAAATTGCGCTACCGTAAACATCGAACTCAGTCCAAGGCAAAAAACTGTTACAGTAAAATTAAACAGTGCCTATTATTTACCCAATCATTAACGATAGCCAGTCAAATTATGTTATTTAAATCAACCACTCGTCACGTTCGGATCTACACCGCAGAAATTCAGGAAAACGAGTTAGTCGAGAGTAATAACGTTCTGACCCTTGATGTTGATCCCGATAATGAATTTAATTGGACCGAAGAAACCTTGAATCAGGTCTATCGTAAATTTGATGAACTCGTAGAATCCCACAGTGGTGAAGATTTAACGGAATACAATCTCCGCTATATTGGCTCCGATCTCGAACACTATATTCGTCACCTGCTGGTCAGTGGAGAAATTAGTTATAACTTAAATAGTCGTGTCCTCAACTATAGTATGGGCGTTCCGAAAGTAGAAACCCCTGATTCTGAGGAAAAATATAAAATTTAGTTTTTAGGGAATCTCATCATCCCCATTTTTATCCCCTTTTGTGAAGGACATTGAGTTGGCGCTCTTCTTTTCCTCATCCCTCTCAGCAAACCCCAAAGCATAATTCTCTCTGTCCTCAGTTCTCCCGTCCAGTTTTCTTCTCATGGTATTGGAAGCTTTAGTTGATGGACGAAGCTCAAAAGACTCTGCGTTGTTCGCTGAAGTACTGTCAAACTCTCAATCCCATCAGCAGCGAAGTTTGCTACCGCTGCCAAACGCCTCTCATTCAACGGTATCTTTGGGTGCTGGGAACCCCTTTCCCGCCGGAACAGATTCAGGAATTGGTGGCGAAGCGCTACCTTGTGATTAGCGAAAAATTAGTTTTGGATACTCAGCCGGGAATTGCTCCTGACTTCCCCGATTCTATTCCCTCTGAGCTCAAACCCTATTTAAGATTAAGTCCCTATCGCCTGCATGTGCCCAAACTTTATGGACAAATTCCGACCCCAGAACTGACTCACCATCGCCCGGGGAAGGCTCAGCATTCCCCTCAATCTGAGCTTTGGCTATTAGAATATGAAAACTTTTCTTCTGCTGTTCAAAGCCAATTAGCAACAGGAGAATTTTTACCGGCACTCGAAGCCACTTGGAAAGCGGCTAGTGGGGCGCGGCAACTGAACTGGCTTTTGCAAATGAGTCAACTTTGGCAACCCCTGCAAGTACAAGGCGTTGCCACAACCCTAATCTCTCCTGAGTGTTTACGGGTCAATGGTTCTGTGGTCCAGTTGCAAGAATTAGCAGCTGATCAGGCAACGGTAACGCTTCAAAATCTGGGACAACTGTGGTCAAATTGGTTAGACAATTCAGATCAGACCATTCGGTCTTTTTTACAAGATATTTGTCAAAGGCTACAGCAAGGAAAATTACAGAGTAGTGAAGAGTTAACCTACTTATTAGAAACCGCCTTGAGTGAAGTTGCGCGATCGCAGCCGAGATTGTATCAAATTGCAACGACCACTGATTCCGGTCCCACTCGTTCTCACAATGAAGATGCCTACTATCAACACAATAATACTCAAGATCCGAGTCCTCCTCACCACGCCTTAGCGATTGTTTGCGATGGCGTGGGGGGGCATCAAGGGGGAGAAGTTGCCTCTCACTTAGCGATTGACCAGTTACGGCAAGAAGTGCAAAAATTGCCAGACCTCTCTGCTGATAGTCGTGTCTTAACGGAACAAATTGAACAAGCGGTCAGCACCGTTAATGATATGATTTGCGAGCAAAATGATGCCGAACACCGGCAAGCCCAAGAACGGATGGGAACAACCCTGGTGATGGCGTTAGCGCATAATCATGAAATGTATATTACTCATGTGGGTGATTCTCGCGTTTACTGGATTACTTCTTATGGGTGTTATCAATTGACTTTGGATGATGATTTTGCTTCCCGTCAAACCCGTTTGGGACATTCATTATATCGGGAAGCTTTGCAACAACCGGCTGCCGGAAGTTTAATTCAGGCATTGGGCATGAGTCCTTCTAAACTGTTACATCCGACGACGCAACGTTTAGTCATTGATGAAGATTGTATTTTGTTACTGTGTTCGGATGGGTTAAGTGATAACGGCTTAGTGGAACAATACTGGGAAGCAGAAATCTTACCCGCATTAGACAAAGAAACTGATCTCGATACAGTGGCGCAACAACTGATTGAATTGGCGAATCATCTGAATGGGCATGATAATGTGACGGTATCCTTGCTGAAATGTTCTGTCTCCGATAGTCAAAATCCCCAGCCTTTAAAAGTTGACTGCATTGCCTCCCCTCCCCCTGAAGCCAGTGAAGAAAAAACAGCCAGGGTTAAAAATAAGCCAGCCCACCCCTGGCAAGAAGCAATCGTACTTTTGTTAATTGTGGCTTGTGTCATGGGCGGGATTGGAATTGCCTATTGGTTTTTTCCAGAAGTGCGAAACGGTCTCGATGAATTTCAGGAACAGCTTAGATCTAAACCCATACGTGACCCCTCAGAATTGCCGTCTCCGCAATAGGTTAGATTGTTGCCGGTTGGGACTGGTCACTGCTTCAAAGAACGTTACAATTGGTGAAATGGGTCTGTTAGCCGCAATAAAGCCAAATGAGTGAATCGAAAAACCGCATCTGTATTTTAGGGGGAGGATTTGGTGGCTTGTACACCGCCCTACGCCTCAGTCAACTCCCTTGGGATCACTACGGCATCCCAGAAATTATTTTAGTAGATCAGCGCGATCGGTTTTTGTTTACGCCTCTTCTCTACGAATTACTCACCGGTGAGTTGCAAACTTGGGAAATTGCTCCTCCTTTTACCGAAATTTTAGCTGATACCAATATTCAGTTTGTCCAAGGAACTGTCACTGATATTGATGTGAAGACGCAACAAGTTCAACTGGTCGATCAAGCCCCATTAAATTACGACTCGTTAGTGTTAGCGATGGGGGGGAGAACACCGATGGAAATGGTTCCGGGTGCAGCTGAATTTGCCTTTCCCTTTCATCGCTTAGAAGATGCTTATCAACTGGAGGAAAAACTGCGCTTTCTTGAACAAAGCAATCCAGATAAAATTCGGATTGCGATTGTTGGTGGCGGTTATAGTGGCGTTGAATTAGCCTGTAAGTTGCGAGATCGCGTTGGCAATCGGGCACGGATTCGGATTGTGGAACGGGGAGAGATGATTTTGAAAACCTCTCCAGACTTTAACCGTGAAACCGCCCAAAAAGCCCTAGCGGATCGGCAAATTTGGATTGATACGGAAACCAGTGTGGAAGCGATTACCGAAGACGAAATCACCTTACTCTATAAAGGACAAAGTGACGTTATTCCAGTTGATATCGTAGCTTGGACTGTGGGAACCAGTGTATCGGAACTGGTTAAGAATCTCGATATTCCCCATCATGAAACCGGTAAAATCAAGGTAGAACCAACGTTACAAGTGGAAGGACATCCGGCTATTTTTGCCTTAGGAGATCTTGCCTTTTGTCAAGATGCTAGTGGCAAAGTCGTTCCCGCCACTGCACAAGTGGCGTTTCAACAGTCTGATTACTGTGCTTGGAATGTTTGGGCTTCTCTAACCGGGCGACCTTTACTGCCTTTCAAATACTATAATCTGGGCGAAATGTTAGTTTTAGGAACTGACAATGCCACTTTAACTTCGCAAGGAGTAAAACTCGATGGAATTGCTGCCTATTTAGCCCGTCGTCTTGCCTATCTCTCCCGAATGCCGACACCAGAACATCAACTGACTGTTGGTTCCAATTGGATTACACAACCCCTCTCTAAACTCTTATCGAATGTCTAATGTCTAAGCCAAAGGTGATCTTTCTCGACGCCGTGGGAACGTTATTTGGCGTCAAAGGAAGTGTAGGTGAAGTTTATAGCGCGATCGCGCGCAGTTTTGGTGTCCTGGCTTCAGCAGATGCCTTAAATACTGCTTTTTATGAGGTATTTAAAGATGCCCCACCACCGACATTCCCCAATGTTCCCCCGCCTGAAATTCCCCAAGCCGAGTTTCAATGGTGGCGCGATATTACCCAACGCACGTTCCAAAAAGTGGGCGTCGCCCATAAATTTTTAGATTTTGAGGTCTTTTTCACCCGTCTCTATCATCACTTTGCCACGGCGCATCCCTGGGAATTGTACCCCGATGTCATTCCCTGTTTAGAACGTTGGCGAGATCAAGGCATTCAACTGGGCGTTATTTCTAACTTTGATTCTCGCCTTTATCAGGTATTAGAAGCATTGGATCTCGATTCCTTTTTTAGTAGTGTGACGATTTCTTCAGCAGTGGGTGCAGCTAAACCGGATCCGAAAATTTTTCAAAGCGCGATCGCGCACTATCAGGTCTCACCGGAACAAACTTGGCACATTGGCGATAGTCGTCGCGAAGACTATGAAGCCGCCAAAGCAGTCGGAATGCACGGATTTTTATTGAAGCGCAAAAGCCTGGTTTTCAAGTAAAGTCGGCTCAAATCATCCCACAATTCTGAGTAAAAAAAATGAGGGAACAGGAAACAGTTTAAATGAGCTGATCAACTGAATTTCCTGTAATCATAATTCCCTATTACTCAATTAATTTGACGACCCCGGAATGACACAACAAACATGGAATGCCCAACACTATATCAATCATGCCTCTTTTTTGATTGACATTGCTAATGAAATTCATCATTAGGAGATTCAAGGGTAAATTTAAGTAAACGGTGCTGCCAAAAGAATGAGTGATAAATTTTTATGGCAGCAACTGTTTGCAGGTAATAAAGGACATTTAAAAGTTAACGCCCCATGCCAACATAATGAAAACCAACTGCCTGTAACGCTTCTCGATCTAAGAAATTACGCCCGTCAATCATAACTGGACTATTCATTAATCGTGCCATTTTTTCATAATCAAGGGATAAAAATTGTTGCCAATCCGTTACTACAACTAAGGCATCACAATGATCAGCAAGGCGTTCAGCATCGGTTTCAACAATAACATTGGATAAGCCGTCACGAATTCCCGACTGAGAAACAATGGGGTCGTATGCCTTCACTTTTGCCCCTAAACGAGTTAACTCGGTAATAATATTGAGCGCCGGAGCATCGCGCATATCATCAGTATTAGGCTTAAAGGTGAGTCCAAGTAAGCCAATCACTTTGCCTTTGAGAATTTTCAGTTCTTTTTGCAGTTTTTCAACCACTAACAGGCGTTGACGTTTATTAACACTGACCGCTGACTTTAAAAGTTCTGCTTCATAGTTATAATCATCTGCGGTGTGAATTAATGCCGAAACATCCTTGGGAAAACAAGATCCGCCCCAACCAATTCCTGCTTGTAGAAACTTGTTGCCAATGCGAGAATCTAAACCAATGCCTTTGGCAACTTGTGTCACATCAGCACCAACGCGATCACAGATATTCGCCACTTCGTTAATAAAACTAATCTTTGTGGCGAGAAAGGCATTCGCTGCATATTTAATCATCTCTGCAGAACTGAGATCAGTAATCACCAGATCCACTGGCGGCAGTGAGGCATCCTGTGCAAACTCCCGTTTGATGATGGGTTTGTATAATTCCTGCATCATTGCCAAGGCTTTATTGCTATTGCCACCTAAAACAATCCGATCCGGATTAAAAGTATCATAAACAGCCGAGCCTTCCCGTAAAAACTCGGGATTACTGACAACATCAAAGTCCGCTGCTTTTTCTGAACTAATATCTGTGCTGTCTCCGAGCGCTTGCTGACGTTCATGAACACCATCAAGAACAATCATCCGTACCCAGTCACCAGAGCCGATGGGAACGGTTGATTTATTAACAATAACTTTGTAAGCTCCGTCAAGGTGAAAGCCAATGCCTTTAGCCACTGCTTCGACATAGCGAGTATCACTTTCACCATTCGGAAGCGCAGGGGTTCCCACGGCAATAAACAAAATTTCGCCATGGTGGACACCTTTGCCTAAATCTGTTGTAAACTCCAGACGACCTGCTTGTGTAGAAGCCTGCATCAGCTCGGAGAGCTGGGGTTCATAAATCGGCGGTTGTCCCCCTTGCATTAATTTAACTTTTTCTTCATTGTTGTCTACACAAACTACGTCATGCCCGGCATAAGATAAACAGACCCCTGTCACTAAGCCGACGTATCCCGTTCCAATAACACAAACACGCATAAGTGGAATTCCTTAGTTAATTTCTTCTAGATTACCCTAATGATTCAAATCTGACTGCAATTGTTCCGTTAGGTTTGGGTGACAGATTGAGAATGGAAAGCATACCGATCGCGAAAATCTTCAATCAAGAATTCTAACCCCGCTTCTAGAGGAACATGGGGTTCCCAGCCCAAAATTTCTTTCGCTTTTGTAATATCGGGCTGCCGTTTCTTTGGATCATCTTGAGGTAAGGGTTTATACGCAATCTCGAGATCAGGATTAATCATGCCTTGGATCATCTGAGCAAGTTCTAAGATCGTATATTCTCCTGGATTCCCTAAATTCACCGGTCCCAGATAATTGCCATTCATGAGACGAATTAGCCCATCCACTAAGTCTGAGACATAGCAGAAACTACGGGTTTGTGAGCCATCTCCATAAACCGTAATCGGTTCATTGCGCAAGGATTGAGCAACAAAATTACTGACCACGCGACCGTCATTCTCTAACATTCGAGGACCATAGGTATTGAAGATCCGCGCGACCCGAATATCAACGCCATTATCCCGGTGGTAGTCAAATGCTAGCGTTTCAGCAATGCGCTTTCCTTCGTCATAGCAACTGCGAATTCCAGTACAACTGACATTGCCACGATATTCTTCCGGTTGAGGATGCACTTCTGGATCACCATAAACTTCGGAGGTGGAAGCCAGCAAAAATCGAGCTTTCACTCGTTTGGCTAAGCCCAACATATGCAATGTTCCCATCACATTGGTTTTCACCGTTTTGACTGGATTAAACTGATAATGAACGGGAGAAGCGGGACAAGCTAGGTGATAAATTTGATCGACTTCTAAACGAATCGGTTCTGTAATATCATGACGGATTGCTTCAAAATAAGGATTGCTCAACCAATGTTTGATATTATCTTTACGTCCGGTATAGAAGTTATCCAGACAAATCACCTCGTGTCCTTCCGACATTAGACGATCAACAAGATGAGAGCCAATAAAACCAGCTCCCCCAGTGACTAAAATTCTCATTGCTTCAGCAGAATTACGATAAGTTTAATTTTAAGGTACCCTTCTTCAGTTGGGATGTCTACAGAGAGAGTAAGCAAAAGCCGATTGATCTCGCCAGAGATCGAATAGTCAATGTCCGAATTACCTGAAAATACAGCTTCTGACCATTTTATTGTTTGTGGGCTCGGTTCTCTCGGTCAACATTGTGTTGTGGCTTTAAAAAAGTTTGGTGTTAGTGTCACCGCGATCGAGCAAATTGAACCTCGACAATGGGAAATTCACCATTTACCCAGCTTGTTAATCGATTTAGTCATTGGGGATTGTCGCGATGCAGAAACTTTAGAGGCAGCTAGCCTGAGTCAGTGTCGTGCATTGCTAATTGTTACCAGTAATGAACGGATTAATGCAGAAACTGCCGTTGCTGCTCGTTCTCAATCTCCTGATACACGCTTAGTCATCCGTTCTGGACAAGATCATCTCAATCAACTTTTAGCAGAACATTTAGGAAATTTTATTGCCTTTGAACCCACCCAACTTTCTGCTGATGCCTTTGCCTTAGCCGCATTGGGAAGCGAAACCCAAGGTTTATTTTACCTTGATACCGAAACGGCTCAAGAACAACAATTGTTTCGTGTTATTAAACGTCAAATTAAACCCACCGATCAATGGTGTAATCAACGGACCTTACAAGAAATCAATACCCAAAAACGGAAAGTTTTAGCTTATCAAGCTTTTTCGGCATCTCAACCGTCTGGATTATTTTACCATTGGCATCCGGAACAGCTTCTTAAAGCTGGAGATACTGTGATTTATCTTCAAATTGAAGACTTTTTAACCTCTGACTCTTTTTTACTCGATCATCAACCCCCTCAGACACAATCACTTCCGCAAAAGATTACTGTTTCCCGGGTGCAAAAACAGTTCCAAAAATTGTATAAAGGAATCTTAAACTTACCAGTCAAACGAGTAGCGTTGATTTGCAGTGGCATTGTAATCAGTTTGGTTTTCATGGGAACGCTTCTCTTGTGGTTTTCGCTTCCCGACACAACTGTTTTATCAGCTTTTTATGCCACAATCGTTTTATTATTAGGAGGATATGCTGATTTATTTGGTGAACTAGAAGCCAGTGATCAAATTCAGTGGTGGCTACAACTTTTTAGTCTTAGTTTAACCATCGCTGGAACGGCTTTAGTGGGAGTTTTGTATGCGTTAGTGACAGAAGCTCTCTTATCTTCCAAGTTTGAATTATCCCCCCGTCGTCCGCCAATTCCGGAACAGAATCATATTGTCATGATTGGAATTCGTCGTGTGGGTAGGCAAGCGGCAAAATTATTATTAGACTTAAAGCAATCTTTATTAGGAATTCCCTTGAATTCTGAGTTTGATACAACTCTTCTTCCTCAAATACCAATGCTTTTTGGTAACTTGAAAGAATCGCTTGCTCAAGCGAATTTAGAAGGAGCAAAAAGTGTCATTGTTGGAACAGCAGATGAAATGTTGAACTTAGAAATTAGTTTAACGATTCATCGCATTAATCCGGATTGTCAATTGGTCATTCGGACGTTTGAACAACGGTTAAGTCACAACTTATCGCAGTTACTTCCCCAAGCCATTATTTTATGTGCTTATTCGGTTGCAGCAGAGGCATTTGCAGGGGCAGCTTTTGGAGAAAATATTATCAAGTTATTTCGCTTAAATCAGCAAACAGTGTTAGTTACAGAATATGAAATCGAAGAGAAAGATACATTAAATGGTTTACTCCTAGCAGATATTGCTTATGGTTATAATGTTGTCCCGATTTTACATCAAAAAGAAGGACAGTTGGTGAAGTTTATGCCGTCAGATGATGTCCGTTTAGCAGTGCGCGATCGTTTAGTGGTACTGGCGACAATCGATGGGCTTAAACGAGTGGAAATGGGCCAGGTTGATAGGAGGGGAAAAATTTGGCAAGTCAAAATTCAAAAAGCTGGGATGGCTGATGCGTTATTTGAAGGTGGCAATCTTTTAGTTCGTATTACCGGTTGTTCTCTCAATGAAGCCCGAGAGATGATGAGCGATCTGCCGAAAATCATACCAATTAAATTGTATTATCATCAGGCGCTACGACTGATCCGAGAATTAAAAAAAATTAGAGTACAAGCTAATATTATTAAATAATACTTAATTAAAATAGATCGTGAGAAAAGATCTGACTAAAAAATCAGCAATTTTTAAGTTGAGAGAGTAAGCGGATGATTTCATCGATCATTGCTCTCTGTTCTGATGCCGAATGCTGAGAATGATTCAGTAAAATACTAAACACTAATGGTTGATAATGCGCTGGATTCAGATACCCGGATAAGACAGAAATACCGGTCAGAGTTCCCGTTTTTCCTCTTAAATTACCTTGTAGTGAGCTTCCTTGAAACCGATTTTCTAAGGTTCCGTTGACACCGGCTACCGCAAGAGAAGACTGGAAAAATTCAAAATTTTCACTATTTAACATTCCTTGTAATAATTGCGCGATCGCGCGCGGTGTTGCTAAATTCCGTCGCGAAAGCCCGGATCCATCTGCTAAATAATAATGGTTGGGAGAAACGCCGAGTTGTGTTAATTGTTCCTTAATGACTGCTTCTTGGGTTTGCGCCAGTAACACTTTTAGCAAGGCTTCGGCATACAAATTATTACTATTACGATTCACTTCTTGCATCAATTGACTCACAGCAGGAGAATCAACTTCTATCATCGGTTCACCTGCAACTGGAAGCGAATCTGAGTCTGAAAATTGGACTTGATTGACCTTAATTCCTTGTTCTCCTAGTTTTGTTAAGAGAACATCTCGAAAATAATGATCAGGATTGGGAATCGCTAATTGCCAAACATCAGTTTCGATATCTTGGGGGAGTTTTCCGCTTAAATTGAGTTGTGAAGTGCCAAATTTTCGTTGTAATTCAACTTGATAAGCAGTATTCGCTGGGGCGGTCATTGCTTCTCCATGCAATTGCCATTGTGAAGCAGCAATGTCATTATCCCAATCTACCTGAACCACTTCCCCAACTTTTTGCGGACGTAAGGTTAACGTGACCGCATTTTCATCTAAAATTAAACTATTAACCGCAGTTCCATACGCTGCATACACATCTTCCCATTCCCAAGTGGGATTAATCCCAGGGGAGTCGAAATATCCGGTTTCTAAAATGAGGGTTGCAATGGAACGAACTCCCTTTTGGTTTAATGTTTCTGCAAGTTGTTCTAAATCATTGCTATTTAAAGCCGGATTTCCCCTGCCAATAATTTGTAATGTTTGCAATTCCGGTGCTGTCCCTTGAGTAAAAATAGGCGTTATCAACTTAAACTGAGGGGTTAATTCATTTAAAGCCGCTGCCGTTGTAAATAATTTAACGTTAGAAGCAGGAATAAAAAATTGATCCGCGTTCCTTTGATATAAGATCGTTTCCGAAAGCGAAGATTGAATCATCATTCCCCAACGGGAACCTGCTGTAGTCTCTTGAATAATCTGATCAATTTTTTCGGATAACTGTTGGGGACAAAAAGCTTCTGAATTGGAATCACGATTGTTTGCTAATACCTTAGAAGGGGTTAACCATAAGGTAAAGCAAGATAAAATGATGGAATGAAAAGCAAGTTTAATCTTCAATGTTCTAGATTTTATTTTAGTCAATTAAGGTGCTTAAATTTTAAATTGCAAATAACAACCCATTAAGACTGAATTTTACAAAGCCACAAAATCGCTTCAAGCATAATTTTCAAATCGTTCAACTGCTAAAACAAAGCCAGGTAATACGTCTTCTCCAGATAATTTTGTTGGTAATTGGCGCACTTCTTTTTCTTTTCCTTGACGATAAACTTCGACTTCCTGATCTTGAGGATTAAATAACCACCCTAACCTCACACCACTGATTAAATATTCTGCCATTTTGGCTTGGAGACTGGCTAAAGTATCGCTAGGAGAACGTAACTCTAAAACAAAATCGGGGGCAATAGGGGGAAACTTTTTTCGTTGTTCGGGTGTTAAAGATTGCCAGCGGGATAATTCTACCCAGGCGGCACCTGGAGAACGGTCACCACCATTGGGTAAGTTAAAAATTGTGGAAGAACTAAACACTTTTCCCAGTTGTGTTTGACGATTCCATAAAGTTAAATCAGCCCCCAATTCAAGTTCTTGATTCCCACTGTATCCCCCCACCGGACTCATAACAATTAATTCTCCATTGCGCGATCGTTCCATTGGAATGTCTGGGTTGGCTAAACAAAGTTGATAAAATTGCTCATCGCTGAGATTAACCGGTTTGACGTTTAAGGTTAAGGGAAAGGTCAACATAGAAATCGTTTAAGAAGAACTCACTTTTAACTGTGGGGCAGCCTTAAGTAGTATTTTTGTATAAGGATGTTGAGGAGAATTAAAAAGAGCTTCAGTTTCTCTTAATTCCACTATTTTGCCTTGATTCATCACTGCAATTCGATTACAAAGAAACCTCGCAACTGAGAGATCGTGAGTGATAAATAAATAGGTCAAATTAAACTCATCTTTTAGGGATCGCATTAAGTCTAAAACTTGAGTTTGTACCGTTGCATCTAACATACTAACCGGTTCATCACAAATAATGAGTTGTGGATTAGTAATTAATGATCGCGCAATGGAAACCCGTTGTTGTTGACCGCCCGATAAATCTTGCGGATAGCGGTGATAATATTCATCGACTGGGGTTAATCCTACCTTTTCTAAAATTGCTTTTACCTTTTCTTTTGCATCCTTAGGAGTTGCTAATTGATGAATAAATAGGGGATCAGCGATGCTTTCTCCCACCTTCATTAACGGGTTTAAACAAGCTAACGGATCTTGGAAAATCATCTGAATTTGACGACGAAATTTCCGTACTGCAGCTTCCGATAACATCGTTAAGTCTTTTCCTAAAAACTCCACTGTTCCTGAAGTGGGACGGACTAATTGTAAAATACTGCGAGATAAGGTACTTTTGCCACAACCGGACTCGCCGACTAAACCCAAGATTTCTCCTGGTAATAAATCAAAACTCACGCCATCCACTGCTTTAATAACAGTCGGATCTTTTTTGAGAAGTTGTTGAATTAAATTTTGTTCTAAAGTATAGTGCTGAACAAGATTATTGATTCGTAAAAGTGGCGTTTCTTTTGATGCTTCAGAGGCTTGTTTAGAATTAAGGTGTAGATGAAGGGCTGCATTTAATAAAGATTGGGTGTAATCATGATTAGGGGTCAATAAAACCTGTTCTGCTTTGCCTTCTTCCACCAGTTTTCCTTGGTACATAACAGCAACGCGATCGCAGTATTCTCCCACTAAGGCTAAGTCATGAGAAATCAATAACAACCCGACGTTTTTTTCCTGACATAAACGAGTCAGTTCTTGTAAAATTTCTGCCGAAACTGTGACATCTAAACTGGTCGTCGGTTCATCCGCAATAATTAATTGTGGTTCTAATAACAACGCTAATGCAATGGCTACCCGTTGACGCATACCCCCACTAAATTCATGGGGATATTGTGACCAGCGATTCGCGGGAATTTTCACCGCTTCCAAAGCAGCGATCGCGCTTTTTTTCGCTTCCTTTTGCGATAATTGGGGACGATGGGCTTTGAGGGTTTCCAAGCAGTGAGTGCCAATCGTCATTAAGGGATTTAATCGCGTCATGGGATCTTGAAACACCAGCGAAACGGCTTCTCCCCGAAATTGCCGCAAGCGGTGCGGTGTCATTCCTAAAATCGACTCTCCCTGAAATTGCAGTTCCCCTTCAACCGTAGCATTTGTTAACAAGCCCATAACGGCCCGTCCTAGGGTCGATTTGCCACATCCCGATTCTCCCACCAATCCCAGGCGTTCTCCAGCTTGCAACGTCAGAGAAACCTGATCAACCGCAGTTGTTAGACTGGAAGAGGAGCGACTGGAGTAACTGATTTTTACGTGCTTCAGAGTAAGCAAAGCCTCAGACATCTTGTTAATTGTCATTCTTTTGTAAACGCATCCGCGAAATCAATTAATTTTCCCACGCGATCGCGCACAGTCGCTAAACGGTGTTGAGAAGTATGACTACTTCGTGACGTTTGCAAAAACATCATATCGTTTTGTAACAAGCGCATCATGCGGTGAATTTCCGTTTGGGAAGATTGCCAACGAGACAACGTTTCGCCGGTGAGGGGTTCTCCCGTTAAAGACATAATTTCTCCTTGGAATTGTTCGTGTAAGCGGGAAAAAACTAACTTTAACCTTGCTGGATCGACATTCTCGGCTTGGAGATGTTCCTGCAATTGCTTTAACGTCTCTAAAAACGCTTGGTAGCGTTTGCGGTAAGAGAGGGGTAACATGATGAGCTGACTTTGCGTTACAATTTCTGGAATTAAATACTATGTTAAAAAACCTTAACTTTATTTTTAGCCCAAGTGTATAAAGCGGATCAACTTGCCCGATCCGAAACCGATGACTCAGGAAGGTTGAGGCTGGCAATCAAGACCGTTTCCATTTTTGTCAAACCTTGTAGAACACAAACAGCGAACCGATTATGGACGCGACGTCTCCGACACGAGCTTTGCTCTACGCGCAAAAAATATCCACCGAATATAACATACCTTTGCCCCACTGGCTAGGTGAGTGCATTAATATCACTAATGATCCTCATCAAGAGAATGAAGGTGCCGCACTCATTGCTCATGCCTTCCAATTTGCTTATCAACTGCATGAGGGTCAATATCGCCGCTCTGGTGAACCCTACATTGCCCATCCCGTAGCGGTCGCCGGTTTGATTCGAGATCTGGGGGGAGGTAGTGCTATGATAGCGGCTGGCTTTCTCCATGACATTGTGGAAGATACGGATATCACCTGCGAAGAAATTGAAGAAAAATTTGGTGAAGGGGTGCGTCATCTGGTCGAAGGGGTGACGAAACTGTCTAAATTTAACTTTTCCAGTAAAACGGAACGCCAAGCCGAGAACTTCCGTCGCATGTTCTTAGCTATGGCAAAAGACATTCGGGTCATCGTGGTCAAACTAGCAGATCGTCTCCACAATATGCGCACGTTGGAACATCTCAAACCCGAAAAACAGAAACAAATTGCCCTGGAAACCCGAGAAATTTTTGCCCCCCTCGCCAATCGCTTAGGAATCGGGCGCTTTAAATGGGAATTGGAAGATTTATCTTTCAAATACTTAGAACCAGAAGCCTTTCAGGAGATCCGAGAACTGGTTGCGGATCGACGGGCTGATCGCGAAGCCCGGATTGAGAATGTGATCCAAATCTTACATGAACGCTTTGCCAAAACCGGAATTGAGGTAGAAGAACTCAAAGGGCGTCCCAAGCACCTGTATGGCATTTACCAAAAAATGCAGCAGCAACAAAAGGCATTTGAAGAGATTTATGATTTAGCCGGTGTCCGCGTCATTTTGAAAACCCGAGAAGACTGTTATCGCGCGCTCGCCGTTATTCACGATGCCTTTAAGCCCATTCCCGGACGGTTTAAGGACTATATTGGCTTACCGAAACCCAACCGCTATCAATCCCTCCATACCACCGTTATTGGCACCTATGGGAAACCCATCGAAATGCAAATTCGGACGTTGGAAATGCACCACATCGCCGAATACGGGATTGCTGCCCATTGGCTGTATAAAGAAACGGGCGGTTCCAGTGACTTTAAGCCCACCGCAGAGGATGAAAAATTTACCTGGCTACGGCAACTGCTCGAATGGCAAAATGACCTCAAAGATGCCCAAGAATACATCGAAAGCATCCGGGATAATCTCTTTGAAGACGATGTCTTTGTTTTCACCCCGCAAGGGGATGTCGTCGCCCTTTCTCGCGGCGCAACGCCAGTCGATTTTGCTTATCATATCCATACCGAAGTGGGAAACCACATGAAAGGGGCGCGCGTCAATGGACGGTGGACTGTTTTAGACGCGCCGTTACACAATGGCGATATTGTTGAGATTATCACCAGCAAAAATAGCCATCCCAGTTTAGACTGGCTGAACTTTGTCGTTACCCCTAGCGCCCGAAACCGCATTCGGCAATGGTATAAACGATCCCATCGCGAAGAAAATATTGCTCGCGGGCGCAGTATGTTGGAGAAAGTAATTGGAAAATCCGGTTCTGATTCCTTGATGAAATCCGAGCGTATGCAACGGGTTGCCGAGCGGTGTAATCATCAAAGTGTGGATGATTTACTTGCCGCAATTGGCTATGGTGAAGTGACCACCAATTCCGTTGCCAGCAAGCTACGAGAAGAATCCTTACAGGAAGAAGAAGTAGAGAAAAACGAGGGCATTGGCAATTTAAAAGAAGAAGCGGTTCACACTTTGCCCACGACCTCTTCCCGTCAAACTTCGTCTCCGAGTAGCAGTAAATCGCCGATTGCAGGTGTTGAGGGGTTAATGTATCATCGTGCCGGCTGTTGTTGTCCTCTACCGGGTGAACCGATTGTTGGTGTGGTAACCCGGACAAAAGGAGTGACCATTCACCGTCAAGACTGCTCAAATGTCGACAATATCGACAGCGATCGCGTGATTCCGGTTGACTGGAATCCCACTAATGGCAATGGCAATGGTCGCACGCCCACTTACACCGTGGATCTAGAAGTGGAAGTCATTGATCGCGTGGGCATTTTCCGAGATATTTTAGCTCGTTTAAGCGACCAGCACATCAATGTCAGTAATGCCAGTGTAAAAACTGGAAAAGGAAAGCCGGCGTTAATCACTCTCTCTATTGAAGTCAAAGATCATCAACAGATGCAACACTCCTTTAATCAGATTAAGCAGATGAGTGATGTGCTAAAACTGCGGCGCGTTCATCAATGTCATGATTGATGGCGTGTTTTTTAGTAACTCAGATATGGTTGTATTTCCAGCAGCATTCCCAACCCTAAGAAGAGGCTACTCCAGAAATAAAATTGCACTGCAATAAACTTGGAGTTGCTGACTTTCTCCGGTTGGTCATGATATTGTGCCACATGACGCACCAGTTGATAAGCCCAAGGGAGGGCGAGAAAAATCAGCAGTGTCGTGAGAGGAAAATAACCCCAACCAATCCAGAACAGCGTTAAGAGGAAGATGCTTGCAGTGGAAATGAGCAGAACCTTAGCACCGGTTTGTGTTCCTAAACGGACAATCGGAGAACGTTTTCCTGCCGCTAAATCATCTTCTACTTGATGGAAATGGGAACAAAAGAGAATGATTGAGGTACTAATGCCAATGAGGCTAGAGGTTGCCAACGCAAAAGCACTGAAGGATTGAGTTTGTGAGTAATAGGCAGCACTAATGGCAAGGGGACCAAAACAGATGAAACAAATGATTTCTCCTAAGCCTTGATAGCCTAATCGAAACGGAGGTCCCTGATACGTGTAGCCCAAGAAACAAGCGAGCAGAACCCCTTCCACCACAACCCAATCCTGTTGCAACCACGCGATCGCGCCTAATCCCAAAATGGCTCCCCCTAAACAAAGATTACTGACCCAAAAAACGAGGGTTTTGTTGCCGGTAATATTAACAACTGATGTGGTTTTATTAATATCAATTCCGGTTTCTGAATCAAAAACATCATTACTTAAATTCAACCAGGCAATGATGAGAATTCCTGAGAGGAGAAAGAGTAAAAAAATTGGCCAATCCAGTTGTTTTGTTTCCCGATAAGCGACCAGGGTTCCCATGGTAATTGGAACTACGGCAACGCTATAAATCGGTGGCTTAATTGCTGCAATCCATAAGGATGTATTAATTTTTTTTACAGTTGTCTTTTGAGAACTGGTTAAACGCATAAGAAAATAACAAGCTCACTGCGAGTTTACAGCTAAGGATAACGCTTCAGGAGATCTCGGTTCGGGGATCGTTAAAATCGTTGTTAAGATGAATTAATAGCGAGCAATGGTTGAAATCGGAAACAACGTCTCCATTAGGAATATCATCTTTGTTCCCATAAGACCAGCAAGATTATAAAATTATTTACAATTATTGCCCTCATGTCAGTGACTTCCTGCTACGCTAGAGGATTAGCCGATGATCAAAGCCTGTACTCTTTCTTACAAAACTGTCAGAACCGATGCGAAGCTCAGAATGAATCGTTAATTATTAGCGTGACGCAACCGCTTTCTCTGATCGATCCTCTGGCAACTTTACAACGATTTGCCTTACCTGAACAACGAACTTTTTATTGGGAAAATCAACAAGAAAATAGCGCGATCGCCGCATGGGATAGCTGTCAAGAAAAGAGCATTACTAGTACTCATCGCTTAGAGAAAACCCAAGCTTTTATTGATCAATATCGAGATAAAATTATTGAAACGGGAGAAACAGGATTGCCGGAAGTTGGGGTGAAATTTTTAACGAGTTTTACATTTTTTCCTTTTTCCCCATTATCCTCTCCCTTTCCATCCGCAACAATTTTTATTCCGAAATGGCAAGTCACGCGCACGGAAGATTCCTGCTTTTTAACTTATAATTGTACCTTGTCTGTGCATACTAATCCGGCAATTATTCAAGGGGAAATTAAAACAAAGATTCAAGAAATTGAAGCGCAATCTCAGTCTTTAGTCAGCTTTCCTTTTCCTTTATTTTCTCCCGCCAATCAACCATTACACCACAGTGAAATTAGGCAAAAACATCAGTTTAAGGAAGCCGTTGCTTCTGCTTTGAAAGATATTCGAGAAAAGGAACTGAGTAAAATTGTTTTATCCCATCACCTTGATGTGATTTCTAGGTTGAGGTTTGATCCCTTCCTATCATTGCATGATTTACGGCAAAAACACCCTGCCTGTTACATTTTTTCAGTCGGAAATGATCAGGGAACGACCTTTATTGGTGCAACACCGGAACGTTTATTTAGTTTGAGAAAACAGCGCTTAGTCAGTGATGCTTTAGCGGGATCAGCTCCCCGTGGGAAAAGCGCGGTCGCGGATCAAAAATTTGCCCAAACTCTCCTCAATAGCGAAAAAGAAAGACGAGAACATCAAGCGGTTAGTGATTATATTAGCCAACAATTAGCCGCCCTGGGATTAAATCCGCAGCGATCGCGCCGTCAACTTTTAAAACTCAATAATATTCAGCATCTTTGGACACTTATTCAAGCCGATGTTCCCAACAATATTAACCCTTTAAATATTATTGCTCAACTGCATCCGACGCCAGCTGTAGCCGGTGTTCCTAGCGCGATCGCGCTCGAAAAAATCCGAGAATACGAAACCTTTGATCGCGGTCTTTATGCTGCCCCGATTGGATGGCTAGATACCCACGGTAACGCCGAATTTATGGTGGGAATTCGCTCAGCAATGATTCACAAAAACCGTGCCCGTTTATATGCCGGTGCCGGGATTGTTGCCGGATCAAACCCAGAAAAAGAACTGGCGGAAGTGCAACTCAAATTACAAGCAATGTTAAAAGCACTGCGATAACTTTAGTCATTGGTAACTGATCACTGTTTACTACGAGACAAATAATTGTTCATCGGTTCTGTGGATTGAACCAAGTGCATGCCGCTGGCTTGAAAACGCTGAAAGGCAGCATCTGCTTGTTCGCTAAAATCAGCACCACCCGGCACAACAACTGGCGAAGTACAATCTTCTAACAGATACACTTTGTTGGCTAAACTGGGGTCTCGTTGTTGAATTTCAGTCAGTAAATCATCAATGGTCCAAGCAACACAATGGCTTTTGGCTTGTCCAGCAATAATTAAATGGTCAAAGCTCAATAATTGTTCAATTAAAGTCCGATTTTCTTGTGCAATGCGGTTGCCATGATGATCGGTCATGACTTCTGGACGTAACACCGAATAATTTTCTGTCAACGGGTTATTCCCTTTAATTTCGTATTGGGTTTGACGCTTTCGAGCAACAGTGTAGAAAAATAGAGCCTCTTCCACAGAAGACACCAAAGCATGACCGATACTTCCCAGCTTACCGTGATAGGGCCAAATCATTAGCGGATATTTCCCTGTACGATCCAGATGCTGCGCATAATGGAGAGCGTAGGCTTGTAAGGTGGAATAATCCCAACCAGGAAAGTTCGGTACCACTGCCGGATTAACCTGCCAAACCCCTTGTTCAATCTCCTGATGAGAAATAATCGTTGTTGCTGGGGTGGGGTGTTTGCCCTTCTGATTAACCCAGAAAATGGGATGAAAAATTTGCATTGCCACATGAGTATCCATCGTGGCAATAATTTGGGTTAAGCAATGGAGATTGCGATAAATAAACTCACATAAACGGACATTATCTTCAATGGCGCCCTTGCCCGATTTTCCCCCTACATATAATTCAAACCCCGGTAAACAGAAGGTATTTTGCACATCAATCAAGAGTAATCCAATGCGCCTTTCATCGGTATCAGCAGAGGGGATTTGCTGTTCTTTTGCCCAGGCTTCCGCTTGCGCTGCGCGATCCGGATAAGGGACTTGCCAGACTTCTCGCACCTTCTCGGGATTAAAAAAAGAAGGGATCGGCAACTCAGAAAAATGACTCATGATGATTTCCCTTGCTCAAAAAGCAGTTTGTCTAACATTGTGACTCAGAAACGCCGTCCCTTGGTAGGATAAGAGTTTGTAACAACTTATTAAACTTAGATTCTCTTCAAAAAAATTTATGAGTAATCAACACGACGCGATCGCGCCTCATGGCGGACAACTCATTAACTGTATTGCTGACGAAGCAGAAAAACAAGAATTTCTTGCCCAAGCCGAGAGCTTAGCGCGAGTGCAATTGGATCAACGAGCGGTTTCCGATCTCGAAATGATTGCTATTGGTGGCTTTAGCCCCTTACGGGGATTCATGGAACAAGGGGACTACGAACGAGTGGTTGAGGATATGCACCTCGAAAATGGTCTGCCTTGGTCGATCCCGGTAACGCTCTCTGTCAGTGAAGAAGAAGCTGAACCCCTCAAAGAAGGGAGTTGGATCCGCCTTGACGATCCCAATGGACGCTTTATTGGCGTTTTAGAACTCACGCAAAAATACCGTTATAACAAAGCCCATGAAGCAATCAACGTCTACCGCACCGATGAAGAAAAACACCCTGGCGTGGCGGTGATTTATCAAAAAGGTGCCATTAACCTCGCTGGACCGATTTGGTTGTTAGAACGCGATCCCCATCCTCTCTTCCCCAATTATCAGATTGACCCCATTCAATCCCGTGCCCTTTTCCGTGAAAAAGGCTGGAACACCATTGTTGGTTTCCAAACCCGCAATCCCATCCACCGTGCCCACGAATACATCCAGAAATGCGCCCTGGAAGTGGTAGATGGCTTATTCTTACACCCCCTAGTTGGTGCCACTAAAAGCGATGATATCCCCGCTGATGTCCGGATGCGGTGTTATGAAATCATGATTAATCACTATTACCCGCAAGATCGGGTGACCCTTGCCATTTACCCCGCTGCCATGCGCTATGCCGGACCCAGAGAAGCAATTTTCCATGCCCTTGTCCGGAAAAACTACGGTTGCACCCATTTTATTGTCGGGCGCGATCATGCCGGAGTTGGCGACTACTATGGCACCTATGATGCCCAAGAAATTTTCGACGAATTTGACCCCGAAGCATTAGGCATTACCCCCATGCGGTTTGAACACGCGTTTTACTGCAAACGCACCAAGCAAATGGCAACCACCAAAACCAGCCCGAGTACTCCCGAGGAACGACTCCACCTCTCCGGAACAAAAGTTCGAGCCATGTTACGAGAAGGACAATTACCCCCAGAAGAGTTCTCGCGTCCAGAAGTTGCTCAGGAATTAGCCAAAGCCATGCAGAGGAATTAGAGTGTCTTCGGATCAATCCCCATTTCGCGAAGTTTGGCAGCCAGTTTGAAGTTTTGAGCTGGCGCCTGCTGAGCTTCGGTTTGGGTTTCTTGCAATTCTGTTTGTGTCTGTTTAAGTTGAACTTGCCCTTGTCTAACCAACCAACTCCTCACCAGGGGGCAGCCAATTGCCAGCTCAATGTATTTTTATTTTATAAGTTGAAACGTAAGCGCACTAAATAGCCATTTCGTCGTAAAAATAATAAAATTTCACGGGGATTCGTTGCTAAAAATGCTTTTAGAGAATCTAAATTATTAATGCGACGGTAGTTATACCCCACAATTTGATCGCCCGGTTTTAATCCCCATTGATCGGCTAAGGAATCCGGTTCAATGTTGGTAATTTCCAAGGTTTCTGGTTTGACCGTAATCCCTAAATTGACATCGCCGACTTTGGTAGTCTCTTCAATAGGAGAAGTTTGTCGCGATGGATTTTCCAGAAATTCACGGATCAGACTGACATGAGTGGCTAAACCAAATGTCTGCCCTTGATCACGACTTTGAAAGCGAACAATCGCGCGGTTAATGCCAATGATTTCTCCTTGGGCATTGAGCAAGGGTCCGCCAGAATCACCGGGACTGAGTAGAAGATCGGTATAAAGCCTTGCGGTTCCTTCAATTTTTTGCAGCTTGCCCCGAGTGAAGTTTTCGAGAGACGTAAAGGGATCATCTAAAGTATAAACGGTTTCTCCAATCTCTAAACCACTTGCTTCTGCGAGGGGTAGTGTTGAGAAGGTTTGGTTACTCAGAATTTGAATGAGAGCCAGATCTTGGGCTTGATTAACAGCAATGACCTTTCCCGGGTACTGAACCCCTTGGTGGGTTAAAATACTAACTTGTCCGCGCTGGGCATTACGGATAACGTGTTCACTGGTTAAAACAATGCCACTGGCTTTGATAATACTGCCAGTTCCTTTCCCGCCGACGCCCTGTAATGTCACAATGGCAGCACTGATCTCTGGACTCAGCGCTTTCGTCGTCGGTTGTGATGGAGTGTCTACAACTGTAGCCAAGGGAGTGGCTTCTAGCACTAAATGAGGCGTTAAAGTTGCACTGAAACTACTGACCAGGGCAACGAGTACAGCACAGCGAGACAATTGAGGTAGTTTCATGGTCAAAGAGAGTGAAGAGAGAGTCAATTGCAGTCATGTTGGGTCTAAAAATGCTACGTTTTTGCTGGGAGCAAAATGATCAATCAGCAAGATCTAGAATTGATGAAAAACAGGATCCATTTTTGTTGCCTCTGCCTAAATTATGGTGAGTTATGATTGGTTAGTGATTGGCGGTGGCATTACCGGCAGTGCCCTCGCTTACGAATTACAAGCTCAAGGCGCAACGGTTTTATTGTTAGAACCGAGTCCAACCCTTGATAATGCAACCCGTTACAGCTATGGCGGACTCCCCTTTTGGTCAGGAAGTTCCCCAGAAACCAAAGCATTATGTGCCGAAGGACTGAAACTCCATCGTGATCTCCCCCATCTTTTGCAACAAGATACAGAATTTCGTGAGATCAATTTATTATTAACGGTGAGAAAACATGAATCCCTTGAGGAAAGTGTTCAGCAATATCAGAACTGTGCTATTCCGCCGCAAGTATTGAGTGTGGACGAAACTTGTGAACTAGAACCGCAATTAAATTCCAACGCGATCGCGGGGGCAATTTGTTTTCCCCACGGTCATATTAATCCCCAAAAAACCAATGAAGCCTATCTTCAAAGATTTACTGATCTTGGCGGAACCCTTGTTTACGAAGCGGTCCACTCTCTACAATTTCAAGCTGAAACAGTGATCGGTGTTAAAACGGCTCAAAATAGCTATTATGCCGAGAAGACCGTTCTTTGTGCAGGTGGTTTCACTCGTGAATTATTAACGTCAATTGATGTCAACGTTCCCCTTTACTTTACTCACGCCGAACTCTTAGAAACACCGCCCCTTGCTCTGGAATTAAAAACTTTAATTATGCCTGCCAATGACCAACGGTTGGGCTTAGAGACCAGTGCCACTGTGCCACAAAAAGAACACTTATGGCATCAATCAGGGCAGGAACTGGCATCGCCCGTCATGGATCCAGGAGCCATTCAATTCCGCGATCGGCATTTGTGTCTCGGCCAAATTAGCCGCACCCTCAGTGATCCAGAAGCAACAGTGGATGCAGCTGCCAGTGAAGCCTGGCTACGGGAAGAAATAGGAACGTTATTACCGGCTTTAAAGGATGTGCCAGCGCAATGGCATCACTGTCTCATTGCTTTTAGCACCCACCAACAATCCATTGTCGGGGAGTTGGAAAATTACGAAGGGATTTATGTGTTTTCCGGTTTTACCAGTCCCCTCCTCTTGGCACCGGTTTTAGCCAGACAATTTGCACAATCTTCTTCCTAACCCGATCATGTTGGTTTTCTTAATTAACCGTTGATTCCACAAATTCTCGGAAACGAATGAGATCCTGATGAGGATCCGCTGCCACTACTTGCACTTCCACGCGATCGCCGAGTTCAACATTAGTTTGGAAGCGATGGGGTAACTCTAATCCTAAATCTTCTAATAAAATAATGCCCAAATTATCCTCTTCTCGTAACCAACGCAGCACGATCGCGCTCCACCGTTGTTCTCCATGCCGACGCAAATATTCTAATGCCCAATAGCGCTTGGTTTGTCGTTCCACCAGCGTCGCTTCGTAAGCCGCACTTCCCGCACTATAAGCAATTTCCTGTACTTGTTCTGCCGAAAACGGGCAAGGTTCACCGCGCAAATAGGCTTTGATTTGAAAATGACCTAACAAATCCACATAACGGCGAATGGGAGAAGTCACTTGTGTATAAACCTCTAGTCCCAAACCGGCATGGCGGGCAGGAGTCGTACTCATTTCACTGCGAGGCATACACCCGCGGATCGCACAATAGCGAACCGGTCCAGCTGGTAATTGTAATAACTCTTCGTCTGGTGGCAGTTCCGGCTGGGGTTGTGAGCGAAAAGGCAAGGGAATTTCCTTATCA
>CAZBPR010000004.1:39414-47952 GCA_964493825.1 uncultured Dactylococcopsis sp. | reverse complement strand
TGGCTGAAGGATCTCAAAGTGGGGGGAGTGATTTTACTGGGCGGCAGCGCGGTTGAAATTGCCGAACGAACCCATCAATTGCAAAGTTGGGCAGAGATTCCCCTATTGATCGCTGCTGATATTGAAGAAGGGGTGGGACAACGCTTTGCTGGGGCAACTTGGTTTCCGCCACCGATGGCGCTGGGAGAAGTTGCAAAAACTGATCTCAGTCTTGCGAAGCAGTATGCGAAAAAGATGGGAGAAATAACAGCACAGGAAGCATCGGCACTGGGAATCAATTGGGTATTAGCGCCGGTGGTGGATGTCAATAATAATCCTAAGAATCCGGTGATTAATGTGCGCTCTTTTGGCGAAACACCGGCAGTTGTGAAGGAATTGACAGGGGCTTTTATGACTGGGGCACAGACTTATCCGGTGTTAACCACAGCAAAGCATTTTCCTGGACATGGGGATACGGCAACCGATTCCCATTTAACGTTACCGGTTTTGACAGTGGGGACAGAGCGTCTGGCAGAAGTCGAACTGCCTCCTTTTATGAATGCTATTTCCCAAGGGGTTGATGGGATAATGAGCGCCCATCTCTTGGTTCCCGGTTGGGATGAGCATCTTCCAGCAACCCTTTCATCCACCATTTTGACCCAACAATTACGCTTGAATTTGGGTTTTGAGGGCTTGATTGTGACTGATGCCCTAATTATGGGCGCTTTAAATGAAATTGCTTCTCCGGAGGAAATTCCTATTCTTGCCATTGAAGCCGGCGCTGATATTATCTTAATGCCGGATAATCCTGAACGCGCGATCGCGGCGATTACAGACGCAGTGAATAGTGGTCGTCTTTCTCCGCAACGGATTAGTGCCTCTGTAGCCAGGATTGGGGAGGCAAAAGCGAAAATAAGTGACGCTGAAAAAAGAGACTTCCGCCAGGAATTAGCCACCTCGATAGCTTTAGAAACGAGACAAAACATTCTCGCTGCGTCAATGCGAACTAAGGGGAATTTACCGATCTCTGTGCCAGAAACCCCTGCCCAAAACTTAATGATTGTCGATGATTTACTCAGTTGCGAGTTTTTAAACCGGAATCATTGCGCGATCGCGCTTCCCCAACAACTAGGCTATCGCTTGCAACTGTTAGGACAAGCCCAAATCTTTCCAGATCCTCCGCAAAATGCTCCTTTGACGCTGGTGCAGTTATTTACTCGCGGTAACCCCTTCCGAGGGGAAGCAGGGCTGAATGAGAAGACACAAGCCTTAGTGCAAGCACTATTGGCTCAAGGATGTGTGCAAGCGGTCCTTGTGTATGGCAGTCCTTATGTCTTGACGTGGTTAGATACTTATTGTCCAGAAACGGTTCCTTATCTTTTCAGCTATGGGCAAATGAGTGACAGTAGCGCGATCGCGTTGAAAGCATTATTTGACCAGTCCCAACTTCCTCAAACTGAGAAAACTTCTTTTTTATAAGACATTCACAAGACTGGCGATTCATGAAAAAATGATGGCTATCCCTCATCAAAGGCAGTCGGCTCATTCCAGCAACAATGGTCACTTTCAATCGCCACCTACCCGTTCATTTATTCAGTAAATTAATTATTCCTTTAATCGCAGGAAGTTTAGGAGCCTTACCCAGCTCAGCCCAGCCCGTCCTAGAACAAGCAACAATTTATCAGCTCATTAACACAGCTCTAATTAATCAGAGAGCAGCGGAACTAGAAGATATTTTAGTTCCTGAAGACCTGTTAGAAACAGCAGCTAATTCTCGTGCGGATTTACTATTTAATGAAGGGACAATTGCGCGCGCCACAGCTAATACCCAGTTTCGCTTTGAACCGGGACTCCGTCGGTTTCAACTCATCGATGGGACGCAACTATTTGTGATCCGACCGGGGAATGGGGGAACGATTGAAACTCCGACGGCTCGCATTAATTTTCCCGGAACAGCCTTATTTGTGCAACATGAACCCAATGACAATCGGACGCGAGTGGGTGTGCTAACGAATAGTTCAGCAGGAGGAGTCCAAGTCGCCAATGCCCAAGGAGAAGGTACCGTAGAACTGAGGGGCGGTGAACTTGTTACTGTCACCGATGGGATCGTAGGACCGGTGCAAACCTTTGACTTAAGACGGTTTTATGAAACGAGTCAATTAACAGCCGGTTTAGGACCCGGTTGTCAAAACCAGTCTCCGCAAGAACCGGCTGCTGCTCAGGTCACCTTAGCAGCAGTTTGTCCAGAAACCCTCGCTGCCTTAAGACAACAACTCAGCCCAGCGGTGGATCTGCCGGCGACAGAAGATCCCAATGAAAATATTCGAGGCATTACCCCGAGTGGAGTTGGACCCAACGAGGAGGAATTTCCCTTAGAAATTGATGTTCCCTCTGAACAGCAAGACCCCCCTTTTAATGAACCTGTACCGGGAGCGAACATCCAATAGATAGGGTCGTCTCTCTCAAAACTTCACACAGAAAAACTCAACAATCTCTATGCAATTTTTAACAAAAGCTCTTTTACTACTTGTAGCGAGTGTTCTGGGGACACTGCCAACTGCTGCGGTTGCTTCTGAAATGGGAACGACAACTGTTGATGACTCAGATCCTAGTGCTACCGGAACTGAGGAAGAACAGTTAGGTGAAATCCGGATTCTCTCTCCCGAACAAAAGAAACCATCACCCACTCTCAAATTGCTCATTCGTTCCTCTGTTTTCTCCAGTTCCAATCTTGCCTCTGTTGAAGATTTTGACAAAGATAACTTAACCCCAGCCGAACAAGACTTACTTGGGGATTTTGAACGGTCAGACGTTACCTTTGCCAACAGTATCTTTTTACAAGCCACCCCAGCCCTTGATGCCAATACGAGTCTCATTGCTTATGGGGGCGGAAGTTTAGTCCGCTATGGCGATAACAGCAGTTTAGAATATAACGCTCTCAATTTAGGACTGGGTATTCAAAGACAGTTTAATTCACAGATGTTTGGCGAACTGCGCTGGAGTCATCATCGCCTCTATGATGCTGGCAATGGGAATGAAATTAGTTCCCCTAATAATAGTGATGCCTTTTTAGTGGATAATTCCATCCGCGCTTCTTGGCAACGTCGGGATTTCCTGAGTAAGCAATTCACCTTACATTCAGCTTACGCCTTAACCGGTCACATTGTGAATCCGGATGAACTCAGCCATATCACGAACCAAGTCAATCTTGCCCTCAGCTATCAACTTGCCCCACAGTGGAAAACTAAATTGGGATATGGAATTAAACTCGATAGTTTTACCACAGCAGAACGAACTGATTTTCAACAGCAATTGCAAGGAATCATTACCTATCGTCCCACTGATCAATTTTTTATTGAAGGCTTAGTCGGCTATCGGTTTGGAGATTCTTCTCTAGACGGGATTGATCCAGATGCCTTTCGAGCAGGAATTCGTCTGGGTTATGATTTCGCCTTATTCTAAACTAAGGTCAGCGGCAAGACTCCATTAGTTCGATGCTCTTTGGGGAGAGATTTCAATAATCTCAATGGTGCCGAGTTCTGTTCCTAAGAGAGTATTTGATTGACGATTGGCATCTGAATTTTGCTCAACGGTTTCACTTTCCTGATTCAGTTGTTCTTGTTGTTGTTCAAGTGCCTCAGAAGTATTTTCTTGCGCAGTTTCTAGTGTTTCTCTAACTTGCGAGGGATATCTTTCCAGGTTATCCCCTGTTTCTAAACCATCGGCAATACCGCTGGTTTCATAAAAGGTTTGCAAGCTAAAGGTGTTGACCTCACCCACTTGATTTCCCCTGACATTCACTTTTTGACCGGGTTTCAGTTCAATGGTATTTTCTCCTTGGGCATTAGACACGCGGACAACTGCTTTTTCACTACCGAAAACACCAACTTTCGTTAATTTCTCTTCTGCATCGTAAGTTGTCCAAATGGTGGCTTCAGTCGCTCTCACCCGTGCCGTTGGGGTTGCAACTGTTACCTCTCCCCCACCCGGTCGCAGAATAAACAGAGCGGTTCCCTCAGCAATATGAAAGCGTCTCATTCCATGCTCAAATTGGAACTGAGTTTGAGCCGTCGCTCTGACAACAGTTCCTTCATTAAAGATCAGATCCGCTCTCGAGTCAGAACCGGTTTGTAATAAATCTCCAGGAACCAGTTCATCTTCGTTTGTGGCTTCGGTCTGATTAATTAAAACTTGATTGATCATGGTATAAAAATCAGCCCACTTGAGCATCGGTTGGGTTTTCCCTTCACTACTCCACAAAAACAGCCCAAAGAGGGAGATCATTGTCAATACGCTTAACTTACGGATTGCATGTAAGCGGCTTGTCATTGGTTTGAACATCATTTTAGGCTACTCCTTTTGTGAGCGCTGGTTTTGACAAAGGTCAGCATGGGTGGTGAGGTAATTCGCAGCGCGATCGCAGCCTTGTTGCTGTAAAGACTTTAAATCAAAGTGCCATCGTTGCAAAGTACCGGCATTGCCCCCTGCCACTAATTCCTTTCCATCTGGACGAAAGCTCAGGCTACGAATCGGTTGAGCCTGATTTTCTAGAGTTGCTATATTTTCTGCGGTTTCAGGATTCCAGAGTTTGATCGTGCCATCGGTACTCCCTGAGGCAAGAACTTTACCATTGGGAGTAAAACTCAAACTGGTGACGCCTTTGCTGTGTCCGACTAAAGTGTGTAAAAGCTCACCGTTCGTCACCTGCCATAACTTAACCGTATTATCCCAGCCCGCCGAAGCGAAAATTTTTCCCTTGGGGCTAAACGCGATCGCGCTGACAGCAGGTTCATGGGCGTTAAGGACTTGTAAGACTGTACCATCCACTTGCCAAATTTTAACCTTGCCATCATAGCCACTAGAAGCAAAGATGTCTCCTTGAGGGGCAAAACGAACGCGGGTTACGCCCTCTCCATGAGCCGATAAGGTTTTTTGAATTTCACCATGGGCATTCCAGAGGCGCACGGTTCCATCCTCACTGGCAGAAGCTAGCATTTCACTGTCTGGACTAAAATCAACACTATTCACGATCCCCTCATGACCTTTAAGGGTTTGTGCAGGAGTGCTTTGTTGATGGGGATGCCAAATTTTGATGGTTTGATCCGCACTGCCAGAGGCTAAACGTTGACCGTTGGGACTAAAGCTGAGGGCTTTGATACTTTTGGTATGACCGGGTAATTGTTGAGTGATCATTCCTTCCGCATTCCACAGACGAATGGTGTGATCCCAACCAGCTGAGGCGAACTGATTTCCGGTTGGAGCAAATTGAACGCTATAAATATCCTCCTGCTGACCCTTCATTGATTCGGGTAACTGCCAAGTTCTCAACGTTTTATCGTCGCTCGCAGAAACCATCACGTTATTTTTGGGGAAAAAGCTCACATCTCTGACCGCTCCTTGATGAGCAGTTAAAGTGACAGTTGGAGAGTGGGGATGATCTTGCCAAGCCCAATATTTAATATTTCCCTCTTGGTCAGCTGAGATCACTTTGCCATCAGGAGTAAAAGCGACAGCAGTGGCTGCATTTTGAGAGGGCGGTAACTCCGCTTTTAATGTGCCATTCCTGTGCCAAATTTGAATTTGACCGGATAAACTGGCAACTGCAATCCGTTTGCCATCGGCACTAAAGGCAAGGTCACTCACCCCATCCTCAGCGGTTAACGTTTGTCCTAAGGTTCCATCTTGCTGCCAAATTTTGACCACTGATGAGTGTTGACTAGCAGAGGCAAGCCAATTTCCGTCTGGGCTAATGCTAATCTGACTAATGCCTTGGTCGTGAGCGAGAAAGCGTTTGTCTAATGTGCCATCCCCATTCCAAATCGCAAGGGTACCATCTTCTCCGGCGGTGATGAATTGTTGACCATTTGGTGTGAAGCGAACACAGTTGAGGGCTTGCTGTTGCGTCGAAATGACTTTAACAAGTGTGCCATCGCGTTGCCATAACCGAATCGTTCCATCTAAACTGGCGGAGGCAAAAAGAGTTCCCTCTGGCTGAAAGTGAATATCCATGACTTCCCTTTGGTGGGCATCGAGCGTTGTTATCAGTTGACCATTAGACTGCCAAAGTTTAACTGTGCCATCCCAACTGGCTGAAGCAATCAGGTTTCCATTCGGTGAAACATCGACAGCTTGCACGGTTTGGGTGTGCCCTGATAGAAGATTCAGAGCTGGGCTACGGTGCAGGATTGTTTGTAAGGTGCTAGCGGTCTCCCATCGTAAGGAAGAAGGGAAAAAGCGGATGGTTTGCAACACTTCTCCCGCTTCGAGACTGGTAACTAAGGCTTTTAAAGGTTGCTCTGAGTCGGATAAGACATGGGCAGAGGCATTGAGGGTTCTCACCTGATTAACCAAAGTTTGTTGTCGTTGCCAGTAAGCCAACCCACCGACGATAGTGGCAATAATCCCTAAAAGACTAATGGCTGTAGCAGCGGCTTGAGCGCGTCTCAGTCGGCGTTGGGCTTGCCGTTGTTGGGCATCTCGTTGCGCGATCGCGCTTTCTACAAATTGTTGTACTGATTCCGATAGTTCTTCGGTATATTTAATGTAAATGTCTTCGGCTTGGGCGAGCCGGACGCCTTGCCAAAGATAATCCGGGTTTTGCTCATTGTCGTGCCAAAGGTTCGCCGCTTGCTGAAGTTGTCGCTGCAGTTGCAAGCGAGTGCGGTTTTGTTCCAGCCACCACTGTAGGGTTGACCAATTCTGAATCAAGATTTCATGGGCAATCTCGATATTGGTATCAATCGGAAGTTCGGTCCACTCTTCATGAGATGAGGCGCTGGTGCCTCGTCGTTCTCCCCTTTGAAAATCACTGACGGTTTCCGAATCGATGACCACTAAGTTGGCTTCAATGAGCGCTTGTAAGGTTCGTTCCACTAGTGCTTGGGGATATTTGCCAACGATTAAATCGCCTTTGCGAATGCGGCGAGACGTATCAGCCATGCCATCACCCACTTGCGTGAGCGCGAGAAAAATCCACTGAGCACAATCTTGAGCTTCTGCATCAAGATTTTGATAAACGGTATTTGCTTTTTGTTCCAGTGCTCCTTCTAAGCCCCTAATCTCTTGCTGGTAGGCTTTTAGGGTGAGCGTTCCTTTTTCTCGGTTTTCCCAAAGCTGTTCTAAAACAAACTCCAATAGCGGTAATTGCCCGGCAGAAGTGCCAATTTCTTGTAACAGAACTTCCACGAGGGCGGGTTCAACTTGTAACCCCACGCTTGCTGCGGGATTGATAATGACATTGCGGTACTCTGGTTCAGGCAGATGCGGAGGAACAAAGAAACTGGCTTGTTGTAAAAGCGCAGCGAGTTCGGAATATTCTAAGCAATGGGTAACAAAATCAACCCGGAGTGTAATCAGGAGCTTAACGCGATCGCGCGCATAATTAATCGTCCCCAACAAAAGCTCTAAAAACTGATACCGTTCTACCGCAGACGCCAGGGTAAACAGTTCTTCAAACTGATCCACTACTAGCACCACCATGGGTTCTGGATCAGCCCGTAACCAGCGGACTAACCCCTCCACCCCTTCATACAATAGTCCTTCTAATTGCTCTTGTTGTTCTGGCGAGTCCGCTAATTGCTGCATCAGACTCGTTAAAGGATGCTCACCGGGTCGGAAATGGCAAATGCACCATTGCTCACTCCCTGGCAGTTGCTTCCCCGCTTTGAGCTGAGCAATGATTCCGGCTTGCACCACAGAGGATTTCCCACTGCCAGACGCCCCCACAACTGCTAAAAAAGAACGGTGGTAAAGTTCAGCAATGAGTTTTTGCGTGAGTTGTTCTCGCCCATAAAAATAAGCGGTGTCTTCCTCACTGAAGGCTTTTAACCCCATATATGGGCAAATTCCCAGATCAAGGCTGGAGGAGAGAGACATTTCCCGTTGATGTTGTCCCGGCAAAATTTCAATAACGCCTCGCCCCCCAGAGAGCCAGAATTCCACTTGGATGCTCGTTTCTGCCAAATGCGCTTTCAGTTGATACATCCAGCTTGCTGCTGATAGCCCAGTTTGCGGATCCGCATGAGCCAGGGTTTCCACGACAGCTTGACTCAATTGGTTTGGGGTTTCCTGCCCAGAACTGGCAGCAATCAGACATTGACCATAATCGGTTCCCAGTTTTAAATCTTCAATCCAATCATTTAAATGGGGCGTACCCATACAATCTAAGATAATGATTTGTTGGGCGACTTGTGCCTGCTGTAGTTGCTGCCGCAGCCAAGAACGGGCCAAGCGCTTCCCTTGTCCTAGTGCCAGATAAACTTCCCCGGCTTCATCAACTGCCACCTCACCCTTCAAATACAGCAGTGCCGTTTCCTTTTCCCGTTCTCTCCCAGTGGGAACAACACTGGTTTGAGAGCGCAAACACTCTTGAATCCCTTGTTTCATTTCCAGCGGAGACATTTTCGTATTCAGCCAGTACTGAATTTCAAACTGACTGCGACCGCGCAAGACTTTTCCCAGTTCCAAACTCGTTTGAGTTTGAGGAGTGGCGTCAATAACTAATGCCCGGCGTGGATAGGGTGAGACCTCCGTTTGGGGTGTTTTCCCTAAAATGAGTTC
>CAZBPR010000004.1:32087-39404 GCA_964493825.1 uncultured Dactylococcopsis sp. | reverse complement strand
CACGCCTTCTACAATCCGTTTTGGGGTTTGTAAAGGATATTCTGCTTGCAGATTCGTTTCCCCACGACTCCGCTTTTGCTGGTTAATCAGTCGCAGTTGCTGGTTGGTTTTATCGATATATTGGAGGGTCTGGTGATAGACGTAGCGATAGAGACCATCGGCTTCAATGATGCTTTGTGAATTTGCTGCTGCTCCTTGTAAGCCTCGGATCAGATAATAGGTAAAAATGCCATGACCCAACTCGGGAAATTCCCAAGACTGCTGAGCGCGATCGCAGGATAAAAGCGCATAAAAGCCTTGCGTTCGAGCCGCCTGTTCTTGTAGACGTTCAATCAGTTGCGGGGTGGGATTATAAAGGGTTTGCTGCCAACTCACTCCCCCACTATGGCAGGCATCGAGCCACACAAACTGAATTGGGGCGGCACATTCTCCTAGCAAGGCTAATAGTTCCGAGAGGGGCAGTCCAGTTTCTGAAAGATGATCTAAAGTCGTATCCTGTAAACAAAGCGCGGCTTGTTGGGTACTCGAATCCAGAACACCATGACCCGAAAAATAGAACATGACTCTGTCACTGGCTTTAGCCTCCCTCACAATCCGCTTTAAACTTCCGATGACCGCTCCTTTAGTTGGTGGGTTGATCCCGTAGTCATGATGAACCAACAATTCACGTTGCGGATATTCTTGAATCACGTCTGCTAGGGCTTTGCTCAATTCCTGACAATCAGCAGCGGAGTATTGTAGTGAAGTTAACCCTGGATCTTGATATTCATTGATACCAATCAATATTGCCCAAAATTGTTCATTTTTAGAGGTTTGAGCAGATGTTTGACTGGCTTCTGTGCTACTTTTACCGACACCAATGGGACACATCGTTGAAGATCAGGACTCTTTTTTATTGTTCATGCCAAGTTTCCTGATGACCCGCGAAACGAATTCGACCATCAGTAGCAGTGTGATAAACCCAACTTTGAGAGCCATCAGAGAGAATAATCTGCCAGCCGGGAACTAAGGCTTGTGTACAAATTTGTCCAGGTTTCTCTATGCCCAGGCAACCGTCTGGCCAAGTTGTTCGTTTTGCAATAATTTCTTCAAAATCAGACATGGACAATTCTGAACGTTGGGAAGCCTCTTCTAAAACTGCGGTAATAATTGACCCCACCTTACTTTGTGATGCTTCTTGTGAGTTTGGCAGAGATTGCGGGGCAGCTATCGCCTTATTCAGCATGAAGTCATTCATACCGAAAGAGATGAATCCGGCAACAATGAGAATTGAGAAAAAACGAGTGCAGCAATTGAATGTTGCTAACTGCCAGACAACACGTTTTGCTTTTTCACCTAAAATCATATTAGTCATTATACAAAGTTGATCAGTATTTTTTCTAAAGTCTATTCCTAATCGAGACTTAAGTTTGGAAATGCAATCACTATTGAACTTTTACGTTAACTTGGATTAATTTATGCACTAGCTAACTCTCTTTCTGAAACGTCACTCTATGTTGAAACATCAATTCCGGAAAATTTGGACGCTGCTATCGGTCTATTATGCCTATATGCTGGAATATCGTGCAGAGTTATACTTTTGGGTATTATCTAACTCGCTACCGATTATTTTAATGGGGGTGTGGGTACAGGCGGGACAGCAAGGCCAGTTTGATTTAACCCCAACGCAATTTATTCGCTACTTTTTAGGGGTGTTTATTGTCCGTCAGTTCACGGTCGTTTGGGTGATTTGGGAATTTGAACGCGAGGTGGTAGAAGGGCGTTTATCCTTTCGTTTATTGCAACCCCTCGATCCGGTTTGGCATCATGTTGCCGGTCATGTTTCGGAAAGATTTGCCCGTTTTCCCTTTGCCGCAGGGTTAATCATCCTTTGTTTTGTACTGTATCCGGATGCGATTTGGTATCCTAATGTTTGGCAAATTTTGGGATTTATTTTGTGGTGCGCGATCGCGTTTGCTTTACGTTTTTTAATGCAATATACATGGGCATTATTTGCCTTTTGGACGGAACGCGCTAGTGCTTTAGAACAATTTTCTCTGCTGTTTTATCTTTTTTTATCGGGAATGATTGCCCCTTTAGAAGTTTTTCCTCCGTTTTTAAAACAACTGGCTCTCCTCACCCCTTTTCCTTACATGGTTCACTTTCCCGCTGCTTTTTTGATGGGGCTACCGGTCAATATCATTCAAGGTGTTATTGTTACTCTAGTTTGGGGAGCACTCTTTTTTGTCTTGAATCGTTGGTTATGGCGACGCGGATTGAGAGAATATTCAGGAATGGGAGCGTAATTTTGGGGGGGAAATCATTTTTGATTAGAGTTTTCACGCTGATCGGTAAAGATCTCGAGAGAGGGTGAAGCAATGACTATATTCATGAGCGACTCGGGTGAGCTCGCCGAACCCCTGTCGAAGGATGATAATGACCAATGACTGTACAATTGTATCAATATCTACAACAATTACCATTATCGGGTGGTAAGAAAGAGTCAATTGATTTACCTCCACCAGCCAAAGCAGAAGCGTTCAATATTGTCTGGGATGCTTTTCTGAATGGAGACTTTCAGCAACGTTGGGAAGTGGCGAAGTATCTGCCCAAATTTGGTGAAAGCGCGATCGCGCCCTTAACTCATTTACTCCACAATGAGGTAGCGGATCTAGATTTACGTTGTGAAGCGGCTGCGATTTTAGGTCAAATTAACGCCAGTCCTGCCATTTTCACGCTTACTAAAATTTTAAACACAGACAGTGACCCGGAAGTGATCGCCGCTTGTACCAACGCTCTTGTCCAAAAAGGGAAAACCGCGATTCCGATTCTTACTGAAGCATTAGCCAATCCAGAAACCCGACTCCCCGCTGTCGAAGCCTTAGCTTATTTGCGCGAACCCGAAATTACAACCCCACTGATGACAGTGGTCGATGATCCACAGCCAGAAATTCGTAGTCGAGTCATTGAAGCACTGAGCAGTTTTCGGGATTCACAGCTCATTCCCCTTTTCATTAACGCCTTACAAGATACTCATGCCCAAGTCCGACAAGAAGCAGTGATTGCTTGTGGCGTCAGAGGCAAAGATGCTGATCCAGAGGCGGTTATTTTAGCCTTAAAACCCTTGCTGTATGATATTAATATCAACATTTGTTCTCACTGCGCGATCGCGTTGGGAAAAATCGGGACGGCAACCGCCATAACAGCCCTTGCAGAATGTTTGCACTCAAGTGTCACTCCTGTTTCTCTGAAACAGCAAATTATTCGCAGTTTAAGTTATCAAGAAAACGAACAAACCCTGGCGATTCTAGCTCATCGTCTAAAGGAGGAATCAATCTCTCTGCAAGCTCAAATCATGAATGTTTTAGGACGTTGGAAGCGTGAGAGCTTCAAAACAGAAATTGCGGAAACGTTAGTACAGTTTTATGCAGAGACAGTGGAGGTACAAAATAATCCGACTCTGAAACAAAGTTTAGCGCTTGCGCTGGGTAACTTAGGAGTCACAACTGGAAAAAAATTGCTATCACAATTGACTCAAGATGAAACGGAAATCGTGAAACTACACGCGACCGCCGCCTTAAAAAAACTCCCGTAGCTGTATCAAAATGCACGAAACGTAAGAAGAAAATCCGTTATTCTCATCATAAAGTGTAACTGAGACTACACAAATGCGGATCGAGCAATTGCAAGCCTTCTTAGCTATCACAGAAACCGGTAACTTTGGACAAGCTGCTAAAAAATGTGGCGTTACTCAATCCACAATTAGTCGCCAAGTCCAGGGATTAGAAAATGCGCTAGGTGTTCCTTTATTTCATCGTTCTCATCAGGCAAAATTAACTGTTGCCGGGGAACGCTTTTTGCCTCGGGCTCGTAAAATTTGCCAAGAATGGTCTATTGGCATCAAAGAACTCGATGATTTGATGGCGGGAAAACAACCGGAATTGTGTGTTGCAGCAATTCATTCGGTTTGTTCTTACCATTTACCTCCCGTGTTACGAACCTTTTGTCGTCAATATCCTCATGTACAACTGCGAGTTACTGCTTTAGGCAGCGACCGCGCCTTGAAAGTCTTACGGGATGGGTTAGTCGATGTTGCGGTGGTGATGAATAACCCAGCGTTTATGGCCAGCCCAGAAATGTTAGTTGATAAACTGTTTGAAGAACCTATTGAAGTGTTGATGGCAGCGAATCATCCCTTGGCGCAGTATAAACAATTAGCGTGGTCAGAATTAACGGCTTATCCCCATATTGTCTTTAAGGATGGCTACGGGATGCAACGCCTGGTACAAAACTGGTTTTCTCAGCAAAATGCAACCATTCAAACGGCAATGGAATTAAATACGTTGGATGCTTTTCGCGGCGTAATTCGTCAAGGGGAGTTAATTGCTTTACTGCCGAGTTCGGCACTTGTAGACGCCCATCACGATCCTACCCTTGCCATTCGCGCCATTGGGAATCAAACGAGCGAAAATGGGAATCAAAAAGCGACGCTGACCCGAGAAGTGATGTTTGCCACAACGCGCGATCGCGCTGAGATTCCACCAATTAAAGCATTTCGTCAACTGGTCCAACAACTGTCTACCCCAACCCCTATTGACCTAACGCCCGAAGTTTGTCCTTCTCTAGAACTAAGATCATGAGCGCATCTTTCCGAGAACTCCTCAAAAAAGTCGGTAGTGGTCCCCACACTGGTAAAGATTTAACCCGTGCCGAAGCGGCGACAGCGACTCGCCTCATGTTGCAACAAGAAGCGACACCTGCTCAAATCGGGGCGTTTATGATTGCCCATCGCATTAAACGTCCGACTGCGGAAGAATTAGCAGGAATGTTAGATGCGTATGACGAAGTAGGAGGACAAATTCCTGCTTTAAGCACCAATCAGCAGTATCCTGTAACCGTTTTTGGTGTGCCTTATGATGCGCGATCGCGCACTGCCCCCGTTTTTCCCATCACTCTCCTCTTACTGGCAAGTGTGGGCGTTCCCGTAATTTCTCATGGGGGCGACTGTATGCCAACCAAATACGGAGTTCCCTTTGTTAAGGTTTGGGAAGCGTTAGGCGTTAACTATCGTTCTCTTTCTCTCGCCGATAGCGAACAACTCCTCAGTAAAACTGGCATCAGTTTTTACTACCTTCCCCAACACTTTCCTCAAGCCCACAACTTGATTCCCTATCGGGAAGAAATTGGCAAACGTCCCCCTTTTGCTACCATCGAACTGATTTGGTCACCCTATGCAGGCAAAGCCAATATGATTTCTGGATTTGTCCATCCGCCCACCGAAGATCGGTTCCGAGAAGTGTTTCCTTTACGCCAAATGCAACAACTCATCACCGTAAAAGGATTAGAAGGAAGCTGCGATTTAGCTCGTAATCGTACAGGTATTGTGGGCATTAACCAGCAGGAAAAAGAATTTCAACGCTTGCATTTACACCCCGAAAGTTATGGGTTTGCGGGACGTGATGTGTTACTAGAATCCCCAGAAAAACTAACAGAACAATTGCAAGCAGTCATTGCCGGCAAACCGGCAGAACTCATGTCGGCAGCCCTTTGGAATGGTGGAATTTATCTTTGGTTATGTGGGGTTTGCCCGAACTTAGAAACAGGCTTAGCGAAAGCAGAAAATTTAATTGCCACCGGTGCGATTGCTGAAAAATTAAAGGAATTACAAAGTCATATTGCTGCTATTTGATCAGTTTTTTGCATAGCGTTGAGTCATTAATTACCTATGATCAAGAGTCAAATTAAAGGCAAGGCATCTTAACCTGTGCAGCAAATCGTTAACCTTGATCAGAGTTGGATTATAGGTGAGTAGCTTTTTTAAGAAAAACTAATCGCCTAATTTAATTCTTGGATCAACTTGTTGTAACACTAAATCGGCGAGTAAGTTACCCACAATTAACATTAATGCCCCCATCATCAAGCTGGCCATAACTAGATACAAATCTTGGGCTAAAACTGCCTGTAAAATGAGTCGTCCTAATCCTGGCCAATTAAAGAAAAACTCAGCAATAAATGCTCCACTCAATAAGCTGGCAAATTCAAATCCAAGGAGAGTAATTAACGGATTCACAGCATTGCGGAGGGCATGGACATAAATCACGCGGTTTTCAGGTAAGCCTTTGGCACGAGCCGTTTGCACATAGTCTTGTCGTAAAACATCTAATAATTCCCCGCGCGTAATCCGTTGTAATCCGGCAAAACCGGTAATACTCAAAGCAATCGTGGGTAAAATTAAGTGCCAACCAATATCTAAAACTTTGCCAGCCAAGGAGAAGCTACTGTGGTTGATGCTAGTCATCCCACCAACGGGAAAGAGGGGAGAGGTTGCTTGAGCAATATAGAGCAGGAAAAGCGCGGTAATAAGACTGGGAAAACCTTGTCCGAGGTAGCTAATCACTCGCAAAAATCGATCAAGGGGACGATTTTGCCGAATTGCCCCAATAATTCCTAATGGGATGGCGATGATCCAAGTAAAGAAAATGGAGGAGAGGGTAAGCAGTAACGTTGCCGGAATGCGTTCTAAAATTAATTCAGAGACAGGGCGCGAATAGACAAAACTGGTGCCAAAGTCAAAGCGGGTAATAATCCCTCCCAGCCAGTACCAATATTGCAAAAAGACCGGCTGATCTAAACCAAAGCGTTGTTCAAGGTCGGCAATGGTTTCTGGAGAAATTTGTGGATTTTGACGGAGGGTGTCGAGGTAGTCACCAGGGGCAAATTGGATAATGGTAAAGCTGAGAATAGATGCTAGAAATAGCGTTAGCAGGGCTTGCAATAATCGTTTATAAACATATTGGGCTGTATCATTAGTCAGCAGCGATCGCGCTCCGGAGAAGATTTTATAAAATGGACGTTGAGAAACGGTTTCACTCATAGTATTTTGGGAATGACTGCTTAGTTCTCAGTTTGCCGTTACTAAAGCTCTGTTAAGATTTTATTTTATCTTGGGTTATATCGCTGCTAATGCTCTTCAGGATAACCCTCTCTCTATGAACTACGTGCAATTCCCTTTCAGCTAAGATTGCAGTTTCTGATGCTTCTTCGCCCCAACTTTTCTCATGCTTGGAGCCATCGCTAGCGGTTGGTGACTCGGCATCCAAATCTCTGCTAAGCAGCTTACCCTAACTCGCTGAGGTTAGGGATTGTCGTGTCGTTATTTCAAATCCTCATCAGCTAGGCCAACCAGAAGATTTACACACCAAAGCACATGAATATAGTTTGATTACCAATTCAGGGAATTTTCCCGTGCGGAACTCTGGTTCGGCTTCGCTCACCGAGCGCAGTCGAGGTGAACGCTTCGGGAGCCGAGACCGCTACTCAGTTAGGACTTGTCCTGTC
>CAZBPR010000004.1:0-32077 GCA_964493825.1 uncultured Dactylococcopsis sp. | reverse complement strand
CTATCAACTACTCTGGTTGGACAAGTCCAGTCTGAGCAAGTCACGTCGCAGAACGAAGAACCCCCTTCCTTTAGCAAAGTGTAGGAAGGCGGAGTGTCAAAAAGTTGCACTGCATTAAAAATCAGCTTTGAGCTGATAATAAGACGCTTCTAAAGATTCCCAAAGGGCATTTGCCTCCTCATAAGCTTCCTGAGGAGAAATTTTACCGGCAGTTTCGAGATTGGCAAGGTAACCAACCCGTTGGGCAAACTCTTGGAGATTAGCATTAAAAACTAGGTTTTCAGGGTTAACCGTACCCCGGTAGGAAGCATGAGGATAGAGATACTGATTGAGTGTCATCATTAATTTTAACTAATTTTTAACTGGTCTTAACCTGATTTTAACCTAGCGATTGCTCCCTGTCTGCAATATGAAACACACTTAACAATCAAGCTTTTTTAAGTCGTCAGTGCCTTCATCGCACTGATCGTCAAAAATTAAGTTACTTTGGTAAATATATTAAGTATAAGTAACCAATGAGAATCGCTAAAAATGTTAGAAAAATTCCCTAGCGTCTCGCCTAATCGTCCAAGCCTCTCAAAACTAGAGGCGACGAAGGTTGCTAATTTTTTAGAAGCTAGTCCCAACGAAGTTTATATTGTCGATCAAAAAACCTTAAAAATTGAATATGCCAATCCTCGTGCAACTCAAAATTTGGGTTATTCTTTAGCGGCGCTGCAGCAAATGACGGTTCTGGATTTAACGACAGAATTAAATGGCGATGATTTAAAGGAATTAACATTGCCTCTCGTTAATCGTGAAGTAACCCAAATCAACTTAGAGACAACACACGGTCGTGCTGATGGGAGTAGCTATCCCGTTGAAGTGTATTTACAATTAGTTGAAGAGGAAGAACAACTTTATTTTTTTGCCATTGTTGTTGATATTAGTAAACCTAAAAATACTGAGAAATCTTTACAAAATAAGACTAAAGAATTAGCTAGTATTGCTAATAATATACCAGGTGTTATTTATCGACTACGTTATTTTCAAGATGGTACAGTCAAAGTTGAATATGTCAGCGATCGCGCAGAAGAAATCTTAGGAATTTCTCTTCAAGAAGTCTATGCCGACTTCAACCATTTTTTAAATTTAGTTCATCACGATGATCTCCCAAGTCTCAATGCGATTCGGAAGCGTACACTCTCTGATGCGAGTCCTTTTCATTGGGAAGGGCGGATGATGATCCCGTCTCGAGGAGTAATTTGGATTCAAGTGCGCTCGGAATCACAACTTCAAGCCGATGGTTCAGTATTGCGTCACGGTGTACTTTTAGATATTACAACGCAAAAGCAAACGGAATTAGCCTTACAAAAAAGTGAAGAAAAATTCCGTCAGTTTGCCGAAAATATTGATGATGTTTTTTGGATGATTGACACTGAAATGACTCGCTTAGTTTATGCGAGCCCGGGTTTTGAAAAAATTTGGGGTCATTCTCGTCAAGACTTAATCGCTAATCCTCGTCATTTTTTAAACTGGATTCATCCTGAAGATCGGGCAACTGTCAAAGAGGCGATTCCCAAACAAGTTTTAGGAGAGTATGATCTTGAATATCGCATTATTCGTCCTGATGGTGAAATGCGTTGGTTGCGCGATCGCGCTTTTCCCGTAAGAAACGAGCAAGGAAAAGTTTACCGGGTGGCGGGGATTGCGCAAGATATTACCGAGCAAAAAAGTGCCGCGACTGAACTTTCTCGGAATCGGGAATTGAAAGAAGCAATTTTTGATGAAGCAACAGATGCTTTGTTTTTAATTGAACCTCAAGATTTAACCGTTATCGATTGTAATCGTCGAGCTGTTGAATTAGCCGCTGCTTCTGATAAAGCAGCCATTATTGCAAAGGAAGCTGATTATTTATATCAAACCCCCTTTTCGACAATTAAAAAAGTTTTGAACCAGCAAGGGGTTTGGAATGAAGAAGTCATTGTCACCAACTTCAAAAATCAGCAATTTTACGGAGATGTGGTGTGGAAACAGATTGAAGTTGCCGGAAAAACCCTTTTCTTAGTCCGTTTGACAGATATTAGTGAGCGCAAAGCCTTTGAAGCAGAATTAAAAACCACCAATGAATGCTTAGAATTAACTAATCAAGAGTTAGCTCGCGCCACCCGGTTAAAAGATGAATTTCTTGCCAGTATGAGCCATGAATTGAGAACGCCACTCAATGCCATTTTAGGTATGTCAGAAGGGCTGACAGAAGGCTTATTTCAAACGATTAGTGAACAGCAAAAACAAGCCGTCAAAACCATTAATACCAGTGCCAACCATTTACTGGCACTCATTAACGATATTTTGGACTTAGCAAAAATCCAAGCCCATCAAATTCAGTTAAACTTTACTGAAGTTAACCTTAATGCTTTATGTGAAAGTAGTTTAACTTTTGTCCAGCAAGACGCTTTACGGAAAAAAATTCAACTACACACTCAAATTGATACTTCCTGCTTGCAGGTTAATGTTGATGAATTACGGATGCGACAAATTTTAATTAATTTATTGAGCAATGCTGTCAAATTTACGCCTGAGAAAGGACAAGTTACTTTAAAGGTCACAGAAAACCCAACACAAGAAACTCTCATGTTTGCTGTGATTGATAACGGGATTGGGATCCCCAATGATCGAATTGACGACCTTTTTGAACCATTTGTGCAATTAGACAGTCAGCTCAATCGTCAATACTCAGGCACCGGTTTAGGTTTATCCCTTGTTCGTCGCTTAACCGAATTACATGGCGGTACGGTTGAAGTTAACAGTCAAGTTGGCTCTGGTAGTTGCTTTGCCGTGAAGTTACCTTACTCGGAAATTTGTATGGTACCGAATCAGAGTCGTTATACTTTTTATTCCCAAAGTATTACCGATTCTTCCACTTTACCTTCAATTTTGCTGATTAATTCCGATCGTGCCAATTTAGATACAATGTCGAGCTATCTAGAAGCCTATGGCTACAATGTTGTTGCGGTTGAGGAACAGGAAGCAATTTTTGCGGCAATCAAAAATTTTACCCCGAATCTGATTGTAATTGACTTAGATCACTTTGAACCAGCAGAAACCATGATTGTCCAGCAACTCCATCAGCATCCGCAGTGTCAACAAGCTCCAATTATTGCGATTACTGATGAGGCAACGAGTCACCTGGAAACAGAACTCTCGGCGTTTGGGGTCAGTTACTGTATTGGACGACCCATCCGTTTACGCCACTTACTTAACCAGATTCAGAATTTACTTCCCGAGGAATTTCAACCGTAAAAATTGCACCTTGGGGTTGATTGTCTTTGACATAAATTTTACCGCCGTGGGCTAAGATTGCCATTTGGCAAAAGGCAAGTCCTAAGCCAGTTTGATTAACATCGCTATGCTGGGTTCCGGTTTCATATTTTTTAAAGATTTTTTCTTTAAATTGGTCACTCACACCTTTCCCTTGATCAATCACTTTCAGGATAATCGTCTCTGTGGTGTCGAGCAATTTGACTTGAATTTCTTTTCCTCTGGGAGAATATTTTAAGGCGTTGGATAGAAGATTATTAATAATGCGTGAAAATAAATGAGAATCAACGGCAGCTTGGTCATTGTCTGCTTCTATTTCCAGAGTAATGGTAATGGACTTTGCTGCTGCGATCGCGTTAAATTCTTTAACCAGTTTTTCCAAAAAAGGCTTGAGTGCAGTAGAAATAGGATTTAAAATCAGTCGCCCGGTTTCCAACTTCGCCATTGTCAGTAAGGTTTGAATTTGCTCTTCTAACCGCCTTCCCGCAATACTAATTTGTTCCACTTTCTTACTTTGTCGCTGGTCTAAGTTCGTAAACTTCAGCATTTCGCAAGATAAAACAATGCTAGTCACCGGATTTTGTAAGTCATGAACAATAATTTCTGCCATTTCTTCCCGGCGTTGCAACAATAGCTGGAGATGATCGTACTGTTGCTTAATCCGTAACATAGAATGGAGGCGCGATCGCAGCTCAATCCAATTTAAAGGTTTACTAATAAAATCATCAGCACCTGCTTCTAAACACCGGGCTAAATCCTCTTTTCCCGTTAAGGCAGTAACCATAATGATGGGGATATATTGATAATTGGGATTATTCTTCAGGTAAGAACAAAACGTAATCCCATCAATTTCTGGCATCATCACATCCAGCAAGATGACATCTACTGAGTTTTTCTCCAACCAGCGCAGCGCCCGAGAAGCATTCGCAGCATAGTAAAGTTTGTAAGGTTCCCCTTCTAATAGTGCTTCGATAACGTCAAAATTATTGGGTTCATCATCAACAATTAGCACAGATGCATAATCGTTCATAAACTTAATTCCAAAGTAATAAATAGTTCAGCTTAACTTTTTAGCAAACGTTCGTGTTTCATCATTGCCTGATTGGCTTTAATTGACTTCATAAAATCGACAACCGGTCGGGGATAATCGACTCCTAAAATGACACCATATTCCTTTTGCTGATCTCGAGAGAGTTTCCACGGTTCATGAATGAGATCGCCGGGGATGCTTCTTAATTCAGGTAACCAATGGCGTAAATAATTGCCTTGGGGGTCATAATTTTTTGACTGTTTCGGAATATTAAAATAGCGAAACTCTCTTGCGTCGTTGCCAATGCCTGCAGTGTAATTCCAGTTTCCCCAATTACTACAGACATCATAATCAATTAATAAGGATTCAAACCACTCCGCACCTAAGCGCCAGTCAATGCCTAAATTCTTCGTTAAGAAACTTGCGACATTTTGACGACCCCGATTCGACATGAAGCCTGTTGTAGCAATTTCGCGCATATTGGCATCAACCAGAGGATATCCTGTTTTGCCTTCTTGCCAAAGTTGGAACCGTTGCCAATCTTCTTTCCAGGGAAGTTTTACATCTTGCAAACCCGTTTGCTGAAACACTGCATTCCCGTATTTGAGACAAACAAAACGGAAGTAGTCCCGCCACATTAACTCAAAAATTAACCAATACGTTGAATCATTTTTAACTCGTGCTGCTTCATAGGCTTGCACTTCCTCATAAATATAGCGAGGAGATAAACATCCTCGTGCTAACCAAGGGGAAAATTTAGAAGAATAATTTGCCCCAAGCATCCCGTTACGAGTTTGTTTATAAACTTTCAGACAATCTTCTTCCCAAATATACCCACTTAAGCGAGTTATCCCTGCACTTTCACCACCGACAAATTTTAAGACGCCTCGCTCGTCAGACGACACCCACTCGACACCTAATGCTTCTAAAGTTGGCAGATCCCCACTCGTCATTTCAGGAGGGAAAGGTTGTAAACGATCAGGTATTGGGAAGGTGGGACGAATGTCTGATTTTTTTTCAACCTGCTTGCGATACTGAGTAAAGACATCAGGGAGATCAGCAATTTTCATCGGTAAATCATCAAGATGAGTGAGCGTTGACCCCCAATAAGACTCTATATTAATGCCAAGTTTCGCTAATTGCTTTTCTAATGCTTTTTCAACGTGAATTTCTTCTGCAGTTACTTCCCCGTGAAAGAAAACATCTGTAATTTTAAATCTCGTCACTAAATCAGGAATAATATTTTCCGGTTTTCCAACTCGGATCATTAAGTTACTGCCCTGTTTTTGCAAGTTTTCTCGTAAATTTGCAACACTTTCTCGTATAAACTGAGCCCGAAAACTTCCAGTTTTAGGAAAGCCAAATCCTGTTTTTCCAAATTCTCTCGTATCAAAACAATAGAAGGGAATAATCTGCTCTTGAGTTTGCGTTGCCCGAAATAAAGGTTCGTGATCATGTACCCTTAAGTCATTACGATACCAAATTAAAATTCTCCGTTGACCCATTATTTTTTCGTGTTGATTCTCTTATGCCTTCTGCCTTACTACTGGTTAATCCTCACTCTCGTCAGGGACAAAAAAGCCTTCCCATTATTAAACATCATTTAGAAGCGATGGGCTTAACATTACTGCAAAGAAGTAGTGAACATCCTCACCAAATCCCCGATTTAATTCGCCATCATCAAGATCATGTTAATTTAGTGATTATCGGCGGCGGTGACGGTACACTTAACGCAGCAATTTCGGGCATTGTGGAGACACAATTACCTCTTGGTATTTTACCACTGGGCACAGCCAATGATTTAGCCCGAACGCTAGAGATTCCTTCTACCTTAGCAGAGGCTTGTGAAGTGATTGTGAACGGGAAGCAACAAGCGATTGATTTGGGAAAAGTCAATGAACAATACTTCTTTAATGTGGCGAGTTTGGGCTTAAGTGTTGATATTACCTATCAACTCACCAAACAGGCAAAACGGCGTTGGGGAGTCTTAGCCTATGCCGCGACTGCTGTCAGAGTCTTATGGAAATCTCGCCCTTTCACCGCAAAAATCCATCATCGGGGAGAAGTTATTACGGTCAAAACGGTGCAAATCGCGATCGGCAATGGTCGCCATTATGGTGGCGGGATGACCATTGTTCACGATGCCAAAATTCATGACCAACGCTTGGATTTATATAGTTTAGAAATTCGACATTGGTGGGAGATGATTAAGTTACTCCCGAATTTATGGTTAGGACGCTATCCGGCGAAAAAGGTCAGATTATTAGAAGGACAAGAGTTTTTAATTGAGACGAAAAAGTCGCGCCCGATCAATACAGATGGTGAAATTACTGCAGAAACCCCTGCTAAATTTGAAGTGGTGCCTCAGGCTTTGAAAGTCATTATTCCCTAATGGTGAGATGAATCAGTTAAATTGTCAATTAATTGTCGGTATTGGCGACGGGCAAACGAGTTTTGGGTCACGTCTGCTAGACGTAAAGCCGTAAACCCGGAGAAGGGGTAACGATTAAGGGCTTCATCAATGTTTGCCCAGGCTTGGGGGTTGTTGAGTTCTCCTTGTAAGGCATTTTCTACTTTCAGGGGAATCCCAAGTTCACCAGCAGTAGTGGCAATCCATCCCACTAAATCTTTTGCCCGAGAATGGGCTTGCAGGGCGCGATCGCGCTCATTGGATAATTCCACTGCGGTGTAATGCAAAATTACCTCACGGGAAGGAGAGGGTTCAAGATAATTCGCTACTTGTTGCAGCAGTGACAGATAACCATAACCGGTGGTTGGGCTTTGAAAATTAATGTTGGTCGGAATTAATCCGGTGGTGATTTCAGCAATACGCGGTGTTTTTGGGTGGGCAATTTGCCAGTGAATGCCTGGAATTTTCATGCCCAAAGGAATTTCACTAAACGCACCCCTTAATGCTTGATGGGCTGTTTCTAACATCTGCTGACCATGATGAAGCAATGATTGGTGATACCAATCGATGAAGTCTCTCCCATACTGCGTATCCGTGTAGTCGCGCTGTTGCACAAATTGTTCCGGCTGTTGCGGTGGCTGAATATGTTGCCAGAAGGTTAAACGGGTTTGCCAGGCACGATTCACTGTTTCTAAAGTGCCATAACGATCGCGCACATATCTTTGAAAAGACGCCTTTGCCGGGTCACTGTAGGCTTGAAAATAACCGCGATGGGGATAGTGATAATCATCATGGGCATTATAAGAGGGATAGCGCAATTCACTCGCTGAACCAAGACTGATTTGGATTTCGTCAATAATTTCTGCTTGGTCACTATAGCGTTGGCTAAAGGCAAACATGAATTCCTGATATTGCGGAATTACCAATGGATCGGCCCACAACGCAACGACTTCTGGACTCGCATTGCCGTTTTCACTGACATATTGGAGATCGCGGGGGAAAACACGAGGAAAATGGGTCCAAATCCAGGATGGAATCGGAATCTCGCAATCATCACCGACATTCCCGCCACATTGATGAAAGGAGAGAATCGGAATCCAATGTAAGTTTGCCGCTTCAATTTCTGCAACTAAGCGATCGTAATAGTCCCAATTAAATTGTTGATCCCCTTGCGCTTCCACTTTTCCCCACCAGATATCGGTGGCTACGGCATCAATTCCCATTCCTTGCGCGATCGCGAGTTGACGGCGAAATGCCCGCCATTCTTGTTCCGTTCTAATCTCTAAAGGGGCAATGGCGTTAAAATCTTTAACGGGTGTGGGAGAGGTAACCCCTTGCCAAGGAACGCTCAGCGCGATCGCGGCAATGGCCCCAAACAGAAAACGAATTGCAAGCTTGTGTCGTTGCTTCACCTTCAGCAAAGATTAATTTTCCAAAAAGATTGTCTTACCGGTTTCTGCAGCCACTCGCGCTGCATCGGCGACTCTTGTTGCATAGTAACTAGATGTAACGGGGACATAGAGGGGTTTTCCAGCTGTTAAATAATCAAGAACCAACCCAGTATCTTTCGCAAATAACCCGCGCCGACTTCCCACTGCAATTGGCATTTCTTCTTCACCTCGAATCAGTTTTCCCTCATTGCCATCAAAAATCAAAGTGCCTTCATCGCCATGCAATTCAAAAAGACGGTTCGGTTGCCAAAAGACTTCTCCTTTGCCATAGATGATATCTGCAAGTAAGCCATTGGCAAACTGGAGTTGCGCATGAGTTAAACAGGCAAAATATTCGTCTGGGTTTTCTCTGTCCCAATAGCGATTATGACAATTCACCGCACTGACCTTGCCAAATAAGTCTGTAAAGCGATGAAAGCGCGATAACGCCCCACTAAAGGGAAAGCCAAATAACTGCTTGTGATACGTCCATTTTTGCGGCGCCGGATGTTGGGGATTAATCGTACTATAACGGGCATAAAAAACGTTGCCAATTTTAGGCAACCACTCGCGAATCGCATTGTGTAAACCACCGAGTAATTCAATGTGTTCCACATGAAGCAGTTTGTCTTTTTGTTTGGCTAGCGTGATTAGATATTGCGCTTGTTCCGGTTTTAAAGCCAGGGGATATTCTAAAACAACGTGCTTTTCCGCTTCTAAAGCCGCTTGGGCTAACTTCCCATGTTCTGCATTAATATTACAGACAACAACCAGATCCAGATCCGGGTTAGTAATCAAGCTGTGAGGGGAATCGTAACCGGTGACGCCATAGGTCTGACAAAGTGTTTCTCGGCTTTCTTGGCGATGTCCTGCAACCGCCACGAGTTGAGCGCGGTCATCTTCTGCAAATGTTTCCGCCCGTTTTTGGGCAGCGAAGCCGGTGCCAATAATACCAATCCGAATCAGGTTTGTCATGAGTGCTAGGGGATGAAATTGTTATGATAAAAGGGACTAGCCAGTAAGAAGCATAAATTGAGAAGGAACGAAATGTCTGCTACTGCCTTGCCTCCCAAATTAGAAAAAATTGTACAACGTTTCAAACGTCGCAGCGATCCAAAACAGAAATATCAGCAATTGCTGTGGTATGCCAAGAAATTAGAAATCATGCCAGAAGAGGCAAAAAATCCCGAAAATAAAGTATCTGGTTGTGTTTCTCAAGTGTATATTACCGCTAGTCTTCAAGATGGTAAAGTTCACTATTTAGGCGATTCTGATGCCCAGTTAGTGAAAGGGTTAGTTGCCTTTTTAATTGATGGTTTAAATGACTTAACTCCAGAAGAAATTTTACAGATTTCTCCTGATTTTATTGAGGAAACTGGTTTAAAAGTAAGCCTGACTCCCTCCCGCGCCAACGGCTTTTATAATATTTTTCAAACCATGAAGAAGAAAGCATTAGGTTTTAATATGGCTCAGTCAGAAGCAACACATTCTTAGACAAAAGTCATTTCTAATCTCTCTAATTAGATATAGGTCAAACTAAGTATTTTGGCATATGCCGAAACAAAATTGGTATTGTAAAATGTGCTGGAATTCGTTGTTTATTTTTGCCCTGAGGCGAGATGATTACTGTGTTCAGCACGACCAATCACCCTTATTTCCTTCCGATTTTCCGCAATTTTTTAGAGACAGATTCCTCTTCTCTAGAAGCGGCGGAGTCGATGCTGGAATTATTCGATCAAATCGAGCGACTGACTTCCGGACAACCGATCTCCATCGACCCAACTTATGTGATTTTGGGAGTTCTTGCACTACTCATCATCACAACTATTTTTGTTATTCCTAAAATTCTTAGCTTTCTGGTTTCTCGTTTTCTCCCTTCGGAATTACGAGAAGCCTATCAACAAATCTTTGCCCCTTATCAGAGATGGATTGTGTTATCTTTTTTCCTTTCCATTGGGGATATTGTTTTATTATTAACCCCGGATAAACCCACTTGGTTATACATCAGTGAATTTTTTCTCGGTGGCGCGATCGCGATTAATATTTGTCTTTTAGCGTTTACCCTCTTTGATCAATTTTTTGGGGGATATCTTCTCGATTTAGCGCTGAGAAGCCGAAACAATGTCAACAGTGAGCTGTTAGCCTTTATCAAATTTGTAGCTAATGCTCTGATTATTCTGATTGTTATCTTTATCTTTGCCGAGTCTCATCGCCTTAGTATCACGGGTTTAATTGCCAGTATTGGTGTTGGGGGTTTGGCGATCGCGTTTGCCTCGCAAAAAGTCCTAGAACAAGTCTTATGGACAATTCTCCTTTATGTGGATCGTCCGTTTGTGGTCGATGACTATATTCACCTCCAAGACGGAACCTTTGGCAGAGTAGAAGCCATCGGCTGGCGTTCCAGTAAAATCCGTCTTTCGGGGAAAGGAACCCTCGTGGTGATTCCCAATAGTATGCTCACCCAGATGTCCATTGAGAATCTCTCAGGGGCACAGAAAATTATTACGCTGCTCAATATCTTCTTTGAGCGCAGTATTCCTGAACAAGAAAAAGCATTGGTACGCCAGATTATCCTCGACAGCACCAAAGATATTTATGGGATTGACCATCGCTTAACGGAGGTTACCTTCCAAGATGTTGATAACACCAGTAATGGTCGATCAGGGCAAGTGCAAGCGCAGGTGACCTTCTTTATTCTGGGCTCAGGTTCAATGGCGCTGGAAATTCGGACGCAACTCTTAGATGCTGCGCGACGGAACATTAGTAAACGCCTAAAAGATTACGGGATTGGTTTCCAAATTGATAAGAAACCAATTAATGTTGATTCTCCCATGAATATCTAGTCCACATTTGATGAGTATTAAAGCGTGATGAGTGTCCTTGCTTTTAATCCCTTACAACTCTTTCCGGAGGATTGGGACATCTCCCAATTCTTCCAATTTGAACCGCCAAGCCAAGAGTTTCTGATTATCTTAGGCGTTCGTTTAGCCGGGTTATTCATTTGTATTATCCTTGCGATTTTAATCAGTCGGGTCACCCCTTCGATTTTGCTTTGGTTTACCGCGCGATCGCTGCCTTCAGATAAATACAAGGAATACGAAACCTTCAGTGAACCGTTTCGTGATGCCTTTGTCAGAACTCTAGCCTTAATTCTGATTGATTTCAGCCTCAATTTTCTCAACGTTTACGAGCGGTTTTACAGCGTTATTAATTTCATTGCTGACTTCGCGGTAATGGTCAGCGCAGCCTGGCTTGTATCAAGGGTGGCTAAACAAGTGATCCGAATTTATGGAGTAACGCTTCTCAAACGAGTCAGCCAAGAGGTTAACGATCTGATTCTCATTTTTGAAAATGCAGTGAATGTAATCATTGGCTTTCTGGCTGTGCTGATTTTTGCACAAAGTAAAGACGTTAACTTAATTGCCCTCTTAACCGGTTTAGGAATTGGTGGGGTCGCGATCGCGTTTGCTGCCCAAGAAGCCCTTTCGCAAATTCTTGCCACCATTGTCATCTATTTAGATCGTCCTTACCTTCCCGGTGAATACGTTCGTATTAACTTTGTTGTTACCCAAGAAGACGTTTACGGACGCATTGAATCGATCGGCTTACGTTCTACGAAATTGCGGATTTCGGTCACCAATACCTTACTGGTTGTTCCCAACTCTCTAATGGTGACCAAAGATATTGAAAATATCTCTCGGGGAACGAAAGTGATGGTGCTGTTTTACCTGGATTTTAATGAGGTTTTAGAAGAATCAGAACGAGCGTTAGTGGACAAAACGGTTCAAGAAAGTGTCAAAAAAGAACTGTTTGGACTTGATCCTGGCAGTACTCAAGTTGCCCTCTTTGAACCGGAAGACAAGCCCGGAACCCGTGCCCGCATTAGCTTATTTGTCATGGGATCCAATGAAGAATCCATGATGATTCGGAAACGTTTAGTCGAAATTGCCAATAAGTCAATCAGCGATCAATTACAAAAAGAAGGTTTGAAGTTTGAATTTGCAGAACCGACGATTTATGTCGATTCACCCGTCACTCTCTAGATGATTTGACCAATGGATATTCTAGAAAATTTGCAACAAGCCTTAGCTATTGATGCGGGTTGGCAAAGAGAATTGTTAACCTTTGGCACGCGCTTGGGATGGTTTGTGTTCTTAACGTTCCTTGCGGTATTAATCGGACGGACGTTACCTTCTTTCATTCGCTGGAGTTTTCACCGTTTTGCCCCTCCCCCTTGGCATGAACCTTACGAGCGTCTCATGACTCCACTGCGACCATTACTGATTCGGACAGGAATTTTGACAGTTACAGCCATCAATATCAATTTATTGCGCGTTTATCCGGGCTTGTATGATTTTTTCAGCTTAGTGGTTTATCTTCCGCTAACCATTACACTGGCTTGGTTTTTATCCCGCTTGGTGCGACAAATAACCCGACTGTATGGGGTTAAACTCATCCAACGTTCTAATCGGGAAGCCGATGACTTTTTAATTGTTGGGGAAACCGTTGCCAATGTTGTCATTAGTTTTTTTGCGGTTTTGTTGTTTGCCCAAAGCCAAAGTATTAATCTAGTGAGTCTTTTAACTGGGGTCAGTATTGGCGGGATTGCCGTTGCCTTCGCAGCCAAAGAAGTATTATCACAAATTGTGGGCAGTATTATTCTTTATCTGGATCGCCCTTATCTCCCTGGAGAATATATTCGGGCTAATTTTAATCCCCGAGGCGCAGATATTTACGGTCGTGTCGAGTCCATTGGGATTCGCTCTACTAAAATTCGACTCGCTGCGAAAAATACTCTTTTAATCGCACCGAATTCTCTCATGGTCAGTATGGATGTAGAAAATGTTTCCCGAGCGATGAAAGTGATGATTTTGTTTTACCTTGACTTTTCTAAAGTTTTGGACGAATCAGAATATGCTTTGGTGTACAAGGTCGTAGAAGAGACTTTTCAGCAAGAACTGTCTAATTTGGATTCGGGAGGTACACAAATTGTCTTGTTTGAACCGGAAGACCAAACGGGAACTCGCGCCCGTATTAACTTATTTGTCCGCGGGGCAAATGAAAAGTCTCTTGCGATTCGTAAACGATTAGTTGAAATTGCCAACGAATCCATTACTGAACAATTACAAAGTGAAGGTTTGTCCTTTGAATTTGCAGAACCCATGATTTATGTGGATTCACCCGTTACCCTTTAATATTTTATTAATTATTAATTCAAAAAAATGGATATTGCAGAAATTTTCCAAAGAATATTTGCGATTGATGACAACTTTCAAGGGGAACTCATTAACTTTGCTCAGAATCTAGGATGGTTTGTTTTCTTTACGTTGGTCGCCGTCATCGCTGGGCGCTTGCTACCGTCACTTTTCCAGTGGATTATTGATCGATTCACGCCAAAAGTAATGACTGACCCTTATGACAAAGTGGTCGCGCCATTACGAAATTTAATCGTGCGTACCGGTGTATTAATTATTATTGCGATTAATATTAATTGGTTTCAAGGCTATCCGGGATTGTATGACTTTTTACAGTTAGTCGTTTATTTTGCCTTAACGATTACCGTAGCTTGGCTTCTATCGCGCTTAGTGCGACAAGTGATTCGAGTTTATGGGGTAACCCTTATTCAAAGTTTAAATAAAGAAGCTGATGATTTTCTGATTGTTGGTGAAACTGTTGCCAATGTTATCATCGGCTTTTTTGCAGCAATTGTCTTTGCAAATAGTCAAAATTTAAATCTAGTCAGTGTTCTCACTGGATTTGGAATTGGCGGGATTGCGGTTGCCTTTGCTGCCCAAGAAATTTTATCCCAACTTGTGGGAACGATTGTCCTGTATTTAGATCGCCCTTATGTTCCAGGAGAATATGTCCGTGCGAACTTTAACCCTGCTGATGAAGATATTTACGGCCGTGTGGAATCCATTGGGATTCGTTCCACTAAAATTCGACTGGCTGCTAAAAATACCCTTTTAATTGTGCCGAATTCGCTGATGGCAAGTATGGACGTGGAAAATATTTCTCGGGGAACCAAAGTAATGGCACTCCTCTATTTAGATTTCCCGAAAGTATTAGATGAAACAGAACGCGCCCTAGTCGATCAAGTTTTAGATAGTAGTCTTAGCAAACTCTTTGGCATTGAACCCGGGAGTATTCGCATTGCCACCTTTGAACCCGAAGATCAACCAGGAACCCGCGCACGGGTCAGCTTTTTTCTCCTGAGTTCAAGCAGTAGCTCTCTCAACCTGCGCAAACGCTTGGTGGAAGTAGCAAACCAAGAAATTGGTAAGCAGTTATCCAACAACCAACTGGAATTTTCCATGGAAGAACCCATGATTTATGTTGATTCGCCGGTGACCAAATAGTTGGCTTAGGAATCATTGGTTGTTTGTTGTTGAGAGGATTCACTTTCAGCAATCTCTTGTTCAATTTCTTCAATTCCCTCATCCGCATGACTTTCAGAAATGGCACGGGTACAAACCCAGTTACTGGGTAATGCAGAGGGCCATCCCATGCGAATTGCCTCTGGACAAATGGTCATGATGGTTAACTGGCAATCAATCAGTTGGAGTCCTTCTTTTTCTGCTTGCTTGAGGCTTTGTTTGAGAATCGAGTCGTTGTTGAATTCAATCGTACGATTACATTGAATACAAACAATGTGATGATGATGATGGGGATGGGGGCGATTCAGTTCATAGTGCTTGTGTCCTTCGGCTAATTCCAATTCCCGTAGGATCCCCATGCGGGTCATCAGTTTGACACTCCGATAGATGGTCGATAGGCTAATTTCTTCCCCTCGTTTTTGGAGGAGGTGGAATAATTCTTCTGCGCTGAGATGATGTCCGCGAGGGAGGTTCTGAAAAACATGAAGGATGGTTTCTCGTTGCGGCGTAAGTCGCCAACCGCGAGAGTTCAGTTCTGCTTTCAGGGACGATGAGGTATAGGGTTGCCTAACCATAGTTTTCTTGGCAATAAGTTCTATATATTGACAATGATACTCGTTAATGAGGGTATTTGCAACAAGTTTTAATTATTGATAAGTTACTGCAATAATTAACCACCGATTTGAGACATGGTACGGGTGTAAGTACCTGTCATGGTGCCATTATCTCGTTCTTTGAAGTTAATTTCAGGTTTAATTGCAATGATTTGTTGCACTTGTTCCCGCATCTGGTCAAAATTTGGGGAATTGCGAAGGGTGGTTTTCAAATCAATCTGCGCCGTTTCATTGAGCAAACAAGGGCGCAGCCAGCCATCAGCAGAAAGGCGCATCCGGTTGCAGCGATCGCAGAAACATTCTGACATTTGGGAGATAAAACCAAGGGTACCTTTAGCCCCTGGGATCTCGAAGACATCTGCCGGACCATTGCCATGCACTTGAGAGGTTTCTAAGCCCCATTTTTGACGAATGTCTTGACGAATTTCTTCTGAGGGAATCCAAGCGCGATCGCTGAACCATTCCCGATTGCCAATGGGCATAAATTCAATAAATCGGACGTGCCAATTTTTCTCAAAGGTAAGGGCAGCAAGATCTAATACTTCTTGATTATTTACTCCCGGAATCACGACAACATTGAGTTTGAGGGGATCAAATCCGACGGCATGGGCGGCTAAAATGCCGTTCCAAGTTTGTTGCCAGCGACTGCGTCCATTGTTACCAATAATGCTGTCAAAATTATCTGGGTTGAGAGAATCTAAACTGATATTAATGCGCCGTAACCCTGCATCATAAAGTGGTTGAGCCAATTTTTCTAATAAAAACGCATTAGTACTAATCGCTAAATCTTGGGTTTCGGGAAGGGCAGTAATCGCGGCAACAATTTCAACCACATCAGGACGTAACAACGGTTCGCCCCCTGTTAAGCGAAACTTGTTAAAACCAAGAGGGATAAAAACTTCTTGCAGGAGAGTCAGAATTTCATCTTTTGTCAGCAGATTTTCTCGCAGCAGATAATTGAGTTCTTCGTCACTGGGCATACAATATTGACAGCGAAAATTACAGCGATCAATTAAGCTAATACGAAGATAATCAATAGTTTGCATAAGGAATTTATATCTTTTGCTTTATCACTCAATTCAGAGCAAGATCGAGAAGAAATTTTAATCCAGCATCTTCTCCTGAAATGCTTTCTCGAAAGTCTAACATCTCTGTAATTAGATTGGCTGGTACTGCTCAGTGCTGAGGATTGATTTTGAAGACTTAAGTCACTTTGCTCTGCTGTAAAAAGAAGCTTGAATGTTTACAATTTAACCTGAAGTGATCCTGAATATTTTTAATACAGGAAATGCTGGCTGATCTTGTTTTGAAGCTGGTAAAAACAGATTGAGTAGCAGCAACAAGCGCTTCATCAATGAGAGAAGATTTTCTATGATGGAGTTGTGCTGTCTCAATCCATCTCATCGAGTTGTCTTTTAAATTATTATGCCCGATTCCTCCGCGTCCCAACCAGAAAACAAAGAGTATCAACCGCCTCAAGGTGCTGTCAGTGAACAGGTTTTTCGCAGGGAAAACGGTTCTGAGATGCCTTACGAAGTTCGAGCGGAGTGGACTGTGTTACGCAAGCGTGAAAAGCCCGTTGCTGAAGTCTTTCATGTGGCGTATCTCGCTGCTGAGGCTAATCCCCAAGAGCGACCCCTCACCTTTGCGTTTAATGGGGGACCTGGTGCAGCCGCCGCTTTTTTACATTTAGGCGCGATTGGACCGTGGCGGGCAGCTTTTAATGATGATGGTTCTGCCCCTGCCCCTCCGGCACAACTCATTGAAAATCCTGATAGTTGGCTGCCCTTTACGGATGTGGTGTTTGTTGATCCGGTTGGAACTGGCTTCAGTCGTACCATTGAGGAGGAAGAGCAATCGGGAAAAAAGAAAGACCAATCAGCAGACCAAGGGACTCATCACTCGGACAGTGAAAACAAAGAATTTTATGCTCTACAGCGTGATTTAGATTCCTTGGCGGAGATGGTACAACGGTTTCTCTCGGAACATAATCGTTGGCATAGTCCAATTTTTATTGTTGGCGAGAGTTACGGGGGATTTCGCGTTGCCAGATTAACCAAGCTACTGCAAGAAAGCTATGGCATTGGTCTCAATGGTGCTGTATTGGTTTCACCTGCCCTAGAATTCCAAAGCCTTGATCCTTCGGACTACGATTTACTATCTTGGCTCGATACTTTTCCTTCGATGGCAGCAGCAGCAGCTTTCCACGGCACCAGTCGTAAGTTTGCTGCTAATACACCGCGAGATGTGGTGCTTTCAGAAGCAGTACAATTTGCTAATAATGACTTGGTGCGCTTGTTGGTTCAGGGAAACGCCATGCCAGAAGCAGAGCGCAAGTCGATCTTGCAAATCATGGCTGATTTGTTGGGGCTGCCTCTTGGTTTGATTGCGACGGCACAGGGACGGATTTCGCAAGCTGTGTTTGTGCGTAACTTACTGCGCGATCGCCGCCAAGTCTGTGGTCTTTACGATGCTACTATCACCGGCACTGATCCCTATCCAGATCGAGAACAGTTTGAGGGACCTGATCCCACTTTGTTTGGCATTCAACGGGTTTTCAATGGTGCAGTGAATCGTCTCCTCCGAGAAGTGTTGGGCGTAAAAACGGATCGTCCCTACCATCTGCTTAGTCTTGATATTAACCAAACTTGGAAAGTTGACTCCGACCGTCATGCCCTGGAAAGTCAGATTGGAGCAACTGACGAATTGCGCTACGGTCTTGCCCTCAACCCGCACCTAAAAGTGTATATTGCTCATGGCTACTACGACCTAGTGACCCCGTTTCAAGCCTCGAATCGCATTGTTCAACATATGAAGTTAGATGAACACATAGCAACCAACTTGCAAGTCCGTCATTATGGTGGTGGTCATATGTTTTACATTTGGTCGAATTCTCGCACCGAGTTTGCTCAGGAGATGCAACAATTTTATACAAAAGCGGTTTCTGGTTAGCACTTCCAGATTTGCTACACATTAATTGGGGTAAGGGGATTCCTCTCTCACCTCGATGTAGCATAAGAGTATCGTGCCCAACCGTTTTGAAGGTAGTTGCTATTGGCATGATATTCCCCGTGACGTTGCTGAGGTTAGGCGTGCTGAGTAGCAAAATTTTAGGATTTCCGATAATATGAAGATTTGAAAAGAAAGCAAGCAACAACTCCTGTGTGGATTACCTCAACGCCAGAACGGGCTTTAACGCCAACCGCGATCGCGCTCGGTAATTTTGATGGTGTTCACCAAGGACACCGCAATGTCATTCAACCCGTCTTAGAACAATCACTACGTTCTACGGTCGTTACGTTTCATCCGCATCCGCGAGAATACTTTAGCGGACAACCTTGTTCGCTGCTGACTCCCCTTGAGGAAAAAATTAGTCATTTCAAAGCGATGGGAATTCAACAATTGGTGTTGCTGCCCTTTAATCAGGAACTAGCAGCCCTTTCTCCTGAAGAGTTTGTTCAGAAAATTTTAATTGAACAGTTAGACCCCCATTACATTAGTGTCGGAGAAAACTTTCGGTTTGGCTATAAACGCCAAGGAACTGCTGAAGATCTGCGCGCGATCGCCGCTGCCTACCCCATTGCTGTGAATATTGCGAACTTACAAACCAATGCCGCACAACGCATCAGTAGTTCCCGGATTCGTGAAGCCCTTAATCAAGGCGACATTCAACTAGCTAACCAACTCTTAGGACGACCTTATACGTTAAAAGGGACAGTCGTGACAGGAGAACAACGAGGGCGGACCATTGGTTTTCCCACTGCTAACCTTGCCCTTCCTCGCAATAAATTAATTCCCTCTCACGGCGTTTATGCCGTGCAAGTGACCAGTATGACCTACCCCATTGCGACACCTCACCCGGCGGTAATGAACATTGGTATGCGCCCCACCGTCAACGGTCAATATCCGACCATTGAAATTCATCTTCTCGACTGGAGTGGCGATTTGTATCAGCACACCTTGAGCGTACAATTAAAGCAGTTTCTCCGTTCAGAAGCAAAATTTGACTCTTTAGATGCCCTCAAAAGTCAAATTGCCAAAGATTGCGAAACGGCACGTCAACTTCTTCCTTGTCCCTCTTCTCAACCTGTAAATTCATGAGAGATCGTATTCAAAAACTAACCGAGAACATTGCCCAGATTTTCGTGGGCAAAGCAACCTCTGTTCGCCTAGTGATTGTTGCTCTCCTCAGTGGCGGTCATGTTCTCCTCGAAGATGTGCCTGGAGTTGGTAAAACACTCTTGGCAAAATCGCTAGCGCGATCTATTAATGGCAAGTTTCAGCGCATCCAATGCACCCCGGATCTGTTACCCTCCGATGTCACGGGTACCAATATTTGGAATCAACGCGATCAAACCTTTGAATTCGTGCCGGGTCCGGTTTTTTCTAATATTTTTCTAGCCGACGAAGTGAACCGGGCTACCCCACGCACCCAATCGGCCTTGCTGGAGGTGATGGAAGAACAACAGGTTACGATTGATGGACAAACCCGTCCGGTCGAAAAGCCATTTTTTGTAATTGCCACTCAAAATCCAATTGAATACCAAGGAACCTTTCCCTTACCCGAAGCCCAGATGGATCGGTTTGCCCTGTCTTTAAGTTTGGGGTATCCCACTGCTGAGGAAGAACTCCAGATGCTGCAACGTCAAAAAAATAGTTTAGATGCATTACAACCTTCTATTTCTCCAGAAGACGTTTTAGAATTACAACGTCAAGTCTTAGCTGTCAAAGTCGCTACACCGCTACAACAGTATATTCTCAACCTAGTGCGCGCTTCTCGAGAAGATGAAGAGGTTAGGTTAGGGGTGAGTCCTCGAGGAACTGTTGCCCTACAACGGACAACACAAGCTTTGGCGTTTCTAGAAGGAAGAGATTATGCCATTCCAGACGATGTGAAATTTTTAGCGCCTTACGTCCTTTCCCATCGGTTAATTGCTGCCGGTGGACGCAAGGAAAAGATGATTGTGGATCGGATTTTACGATCTATTCCGGTGGAAATTTGAGTGTTGTTGTCGTCTCTCTAATCCTAAACTGGCAATACTGAGGGTAACAATGGCAACCCCGATGATCTGTCTGGGATCAAGGGTTTCTTGGAGGATGAACCAAGCAACCAGGGCCGTTAAGGCGGGCTCGATCGAGCCGACTAAAGTAGCCGTTGCTGCGCCCACTAGACGAATCCCTAAATTCGTAAACACTAATCCACCCAGGGTAATTAATCCGGATCCCATACTCCATAGCAGTAGCGGTGGCCAGAGCGTTTGGGGAATGGTAATCTGCAAAATCAAACTGGTCAAACTGGACAAAAGAAACAGTAGGGAAAAGGTAATGAGGGAAAAAGAAATCGGATGAAACTGAATCAAGGCATTTTGAGCGGTAACAGCATATAAACCAAAGCCAATTCCTGCCCCCAAAGCACACATCATTCCGAAGGTAAACTGTGCCGAAAGGTTAGCTTGTAACTGTGGGGTCACTAAAATGAGACCCATGGTTACACCAGTCATAATTCCCCAACGCCAGCGATTCGGTGCTGCGCGATCGCGCCACCATCCCAATAACATTGCAACAATGGGGTGAATAAAAAATAGCGTCACTGCAATGCCAGCCGGAATATTGCCAATCGCTAAATAAAGTAAGATGACCGTTACAAAATAAATTGAACCGCTCAGTAAGGGAGATTTTAAGCGCGTTCCCGCTTGGGTAATTTCAGTGAAGCTTTTTGGATCAATTCGGAGGGCAAGTAAACCGAGGAACAGAACCATAAAAAAGGTACGAGTTTGGAGAAAAAGGACAGTATGTTCAAAATTAGACGGTAAAATTCCGCCAATTTCAGCATTTCCTTGAAAAAATACACGAACAATAACATTTTGCAGGGACAAGAAGCTACCGGCGAGGAGCATTACGAAAAGACCAAGCATAAAATAAAAAGTAACCAATTTAAGAAAAGATTGAATCCAGTTTGATGTCTAGGCGTAATCGCCCTTTTAGGGAGGAAAGAGTATATTGATGGTTCTCTTCGATTTGAGTACGCACGAGAAGCTATTTTGTCGCAGACAACCTATAATGTGCATAATTTGTTTGCTGAGCCGCCCTAATTTGGATAACATAGTGCTCCTCTTCCTTTGCAAGTTTAATCATTCCACTTAAGCCATTACCTATGTCTCCCTTACCGAATCCAACCATTCTCGTTACCGGTGGTGCCGGCTATATCGGTTCTCATGCGGTACTTGCCCTGCAAGCCAAAGGTTATGATGTGGTGATTCTCGATAACTTAGTTTATGGACATCGGGATATCGCTGAAAATAACCTCAAGGCAGAATTAATTGTTGGCGATACCAATGATCGCGCCCTCCTTGACCAAATCTTTACAACACGAGAAATTGCCGCAGTCATGCACTTTGCTGCCTATGCTTATGTGGGAGAATCCGTAACCAATCCCGCCAAATATTATCACAATAATGTCGTCGGGAGCCTAACGCTTTTAGAAGCGATGCAAAAAGCCGGCATTGATAAATTTGTCTTTTCTTCTACCTGTGCCACCTATGGCGTTCCCGAAACCGTTCCGATTCCCGAAACCCATCCCCAGAATCCCATTAATCCTTATGGCGCTAGTAAGTTGATGGTAGAGCGCATCTTACAAGATTTTGATACGGCTTATCAGTTAAAATCCGTCATTTTCCGCTATTTTAATGCTGCCGGTGCCGATCCTCAAAGTCGAACAGGAGAAGATCATAACCCGGAAACTCATCTCATTCCTCTCATTTTACTGGCTGCCTTAGGTCAACGGGATGCGATTAAAATCTTTGGCACTGATTACCCTACTCGGGATGGCACCTGCATTCGCGACTATATTCACGTTACGGATTTAGCGCAAGCTCATGTCTTAGGGTTAGAATATTTGCTGGCGGGTGGAGCAAGTGAAATCTTTAATTTGGGGAATGGCAATGGGTTTACCGTGCGAGAAATGATTGCCACGGCTCAAGCGATGACAAAAAAAGACTTTACTGTAGAAGAAGCTGAGCGACGCCCTGGCGATCCAGCAATGTTAGTCGGGAGTAGCGAAAAAGCGCGTCAAATTTTGAAGTGGCAACCGCAATATTCTGATTTGCAACAAATCATTGGTCATGCTTGGCAATGGCATCAAAAGCGACATTCCTAGCTGCAGTTTAGTCCTGTGAGTTTCACCTGGCGCGATCGCGCACTGTCGCTACTCTGATTTTTGGCTTTCATGGACTTATTATCACTCCCGCTTCTATCCCAGATAGCAACATTTCAGACTCAACGCTCAAAATAATTCGTGATGCCACCCGTGTTATTGTATGATTAATCACGGGAGACAGTAGCGCTAGTTTGCACAATCCCGATCATCGCTTGCGAGAATATTGATCTACACCTGTATAAATTGTTATGTCTTTGCGTATTGTTACCACTGCGACTTTCCTGACGGTGTTACTTTCTCCTTCCGTAGCACTGGCAGAAAATTTGACCGATCTTAACCAACTCTTATCGACTCAAACCTGCCAACGCTGTAACCTCATTAATGCTGGATTAGTTAGGGCTGATTTAGCAGGCGCACAACTGCAAGGGGCTAACTTAATCAATGCCAACCTCAGCCGTGCTAATTTAAGCGGGGCAGATTTAAGTGGAGCGGATTTAACGGGAGCTTCGTTACATGGGGCAAACTTAACCGGAGCTAATCTCACAGGAGCGACGCTCAATCAGACGGATCTCCGCAACGCCTATTTAGAAAATGCCCAACTGGAAAATACAACCTTAGAAACTGCTTATATTCGGGGTGCAATCGGTATTCCAACATCTGCTAGTTCGGCCAAGCAATTTTACCGCATTGCTGCAGCAGAAGCGGAAGCCGGGAATTATGAAGGAGCGTTGAAATATTGTAATCTAGCAATCAGTGTGGATAGTGAATATGCACCTGCCTATTTAGGAAGAGGGGTGGCTCGGTTTCGTCTCGGCGATGAAGCTGGAGCGACTCAAGATGGCGAACGAGCACTGCAATTATTTCAAGAACAGAACAATCCAACTGGTATCCAAGCTTCCCAACAATTTATGAAAGCGATGGAACTAGCTAGTCAACTCCGAGAAAATAATAATGGGGGGGGTGGCGGTCTCAATCGAGTATTTACAACCGTTGGTTCGCTACTAATGCGATTTTTATTCTAAATCATTCAAAACTAACTCTGAGCAAGACAATGATTTTCTCCCTCAGAGTTTTAAGATCATTACGGTTCTAGCAACAGACTAAAGCACCGCCAATTAGTAGAAAAGGTAAGCCTAAAAATAAACCAATTCCTGGCACTAAAACAGTAGGAATTGTTCCGAGAAGAATAAAGAGTAAGCCAGCAGCAAGGCGTAAAGGTTTAGTTAATAAGCCGATAATTTTCTTCATTATTCTTTTTTCCTTGTTATGATTGCCAGCCTTTACTTTAACAAAAACAGCTGGCGTCAAGTGTACTTCTCCTGGGAGAAAAAGTGGCAACCCCAAAGAATTGATAATTCTTAATCGTCAATGGTTTATTTTGGCAAGAGTTTGTCAGAATAGAAAATTGGTACCGATTTGCTTACTTGTCTTTAAAACTGATCTTATGCAAGTTTCTTCTCAAGCTAGTCCTCAGCTTTGCCACGAAACGCCTGAAACCATTACCCTTGATGTGAATGGGATGAAATGTGCCGGCTGTGTCAGTGCAGTGGAACGCCAAATTGAACAGCGCGCCGGGGTAATTGCAGCGCAAGTAAACCTTGTGACTGCAACTGCAGTGGTGCAATATGAACCGGATCAAGTGGATCCTAATGAAATTGCCGCGCAATTAACGGCAAAAGGGTTTCCCTCTCAGCTTCACGATACGAACGAAGATGATGCTGCCGGTAATTATGAAGCCAAACGCCAACAAGCGGATCGAGAAAATTTCCAAAAACTCGCGATCGCGGCAATCCTAATCCTCTTATCGGGACTGGGACATCTCAAGCATTTCACCGGCTTAGAAATTCCCCTCTTGAGTCATATCTGGTTCCATTGGGGTTTGGCCACCCTCGCGCTGCTTTTACCCGGACGAGAAATCATCATTGATGGCGCGCAGGGCTTATGGCAACGTGTTCCCAATATGAATAGTTTAATTGCTTTAGGAACGCTCAGCGCCTACATTGCTAGTTGTGTTGCCCTGCTCTTCCCGCAACTGGGATGGGAATGTTTCTTTGATGAACCGGTGATGTTACTTGGGTTTATTCTCCTGGGACGAACCTTAGAACAACGGGCGCGTGGAGAAGCAGGGGCTGCTCTCTCGGCATTGGTTTCCCTAAAACCACAAACGGCGCGTTTAGTGAAGGAAACGACCCAGCAAGAACAAAAAAGCATGGAAGTGCCGGTGCGAACCGTACAAGTGGGACAATGGTTGCGAGTACTTCCTGGGGAAAAAATTCCCGTTGATGGGGAAATTGTTACGGGAGAAACGACCATTGATGAGTCGATGTTGACGGGAGAATCGGTTCCCGTAGCGAAAGCAGAGGAAGATATTGTTAAAGCTGGAACCCTTAATTTAACGGGGGTCATCACCCTCACAGCGACGCAAGTCGGTCAAGATACTACTCTAGCCAAGATCATCGCTTCGGTCGAAAATGCCCAGATGCGCAAAGCGCCGGTGCAAAAATTAGCGGATCGAGTAGCGGGCTATTTTGCTTATGGCGTCATGAGTGTTGCTGCCTTAACCTTCCTCTTCTGGTACGGGGTAGGAACGAATATTTGGACAGAAGTAACCGTGGAAACCAGTCCGTTACTACTGAGTCTCAAACTGATGATTGCGGTATTAGTGATTGCCTGCCCTTGTGCGTTAGGCTTAGCAACGCCCACCGCTATCTTAGTGGGAACCGGTATCGGTGCTAAACAGGGCTTATTGTTGAAAGGAGGAGATGTTTTAGAGAAGGTTCACCGTTTAGATACGTTGGTCTTTGATAAAACAGGAACCTTAACGCAAGGACAACCGCAAGTAACGGATTATTTTGTTGTTGCCACGCCCGATATTGAGCGAGAAACCTTATTACAGTTTGCTGCATCCGCAGAAGCGGGAACCCATCATCCTTTAGCCAGTGCGATTGTCAGTGCAGCAACAGAACAAGGGATCTCCTTATTATCCGCAACTGAGGAAGAAACCCAAGCCGGATCAGGTGTGATGGCAACCATTGAAAGCCAAGCGGTTGCGGTTGGTAACGCCAGTTGGTTACAAAGTAAAGCAATTACCATCCCAGATTCCATTGCGCCTCGAATTCACCAGTTAGAAAGGGAAGGGAAAACCGTGGTTTATGTCGCTATTAATGGCGCTTTAGCGGGACTAATTGCTCTTAAGGATTGTTTACGTCCCGATGCCGTGGAAACCGTTTCTAAGCTGCAAAAAATGGGCTTTCAGGTCATGCTGCTCACTGGGGATAATGAGCGCGTTGGCAGCGCGATCGCGCAACAATTAAATCTGCTAGCCGATCACGTCCTCGCCGAAGTCCATCCCGAACAAAAAGCACAAGTCATCTCCGCTTTGCAAGAAAAGGGACATCAGGTTGGAATGGTTGGCGATGGCATCAATGATGCCCCAGCCTTAGCCCAGGCAGATGTCGGCATTGCCATTGCCCAAGGCACAGAGGTTGCCCTAGAAACGGCTTCCATTGTTCTCATGCGCGATCGCGTTGCAGATGTTATCACCGCCGTGCACTTAAGCCTTGCCACCCTCAATAAAATTCGTCAAAATCTCTTCTGGGCATTGGGCTATAACGTGATTACCATCCCCTTAGCAGCCGGGATTTTATTGCCCAAATATGACATTTTACTCAGTCCTGCCATTGCCGCTGGCTTTATGGCACTCAGTTCAGTCATTGTTGTCACTAATTCTGTTCTGCTCAAACAACAGAAAATATAGAAGATGGGGCAGTCCAGCCGACGGGTGATTAACAGCCAAATTCATGGGACGAGCTACACTGAAGCTTGCCAGCAAATAATGCTGTGGGCAAAGCAGAAACGCAGTTGTTATGTGATTCCGGCAAATGTTCATGTGGTCATGACGGCTCTGTGGCGAAAAAGCTATCAAACGGTTGTTAACAATGCTGCCCTGGTTACCCCAGATGGGATGCCTCTAGTTTGGGCTTTACGCTTACTGGGAATGAGAAACCAACAGCGCGTCTATGGTCCAGACTTGATGTTAGCGTGCTGCGATCACGCTCAAACCGAGCAAATTCCCATTTATCTCTATGGTGCAACGCCTCGAATTCTTGGCAAACTGGAACAGAATCTCAAACAATGGTATCCTGACCTGATTATTGCCGGTTCTCATGCCCCGCCCTTTCGACCTCTGACGCCGCAAGAAGCTGAACATGATATTCAAGTTATTAATGATGCCGGTAGCGCGATCGTGTTTGTTGCCCTCGGATGTCCAAAACAAGAAGAATGGATGGCGCAACAGGTGGGCAAAATTCAGGCGGTGATGATGGGGGTTGGCGCTGCTTTTGCCTTTCACAGTAAAGAAACCTCACAAGCGCCGCGTTGGTTAATGCCATTCGGTTTAGAATGGTTGCATCGTTTAGCAACTGAACCGAGGCGACTTTGGCGACGATATCTCGTCAATAACCCAACGTTTTTATTTTTATTTACCCTACAGTTAATTTACTATTGGGCAGTTTTTTTAATCGGATTAAAACGGAAAAATAGTTAAAACATGGGGTGGATTACCAATCAAGAAGAACGGGATCAAAAAAGACAACTCTTTAATCTGTGGGCACCGTTTTACGATTTACTGTTTCCGTCTGTTTTTTATCAAGCCCTTCATCTTAGACTCCTAGAATATGTGAAACTACCGGAGAAACCGTGGGTTTTAGATTTAGGGTGTGGCACGGGACGTTTACTGCAACGACTCGCGAAATCTTTTCCTCAACTGTATGGCGTCGGATTAGATTCCTCTCGGGAAATGTTACACCAAGCCAGACAAAAGTCTCGTCGTTACGCGCCTCGTCTGATTTATATCGAAGGAGATGCCGCACATTTACCGACTACCACTGACCAATTTGATGCCGTTTTTAACACAATTAGTTTTTTGCATTACCCTCAACCCAGACCCGTCTTATCGGAAGTTTATCGCACCCTAAAACCCACTGGAAAATATTACTTGGTCGATTTTGTTTGGGAAGGGGAGGAAGATGAAGTTGAACTGGCAATGGGTAGTGGAACAGTTCGCTTCTATCGTTTTTCCCAGCGTGAAAAATTGGGAAAAGCAATGGGTTTTACTAGCATTCAACACCATTGGTTGCTGGGATCAGTGGGACTGACGATTTTTACAAAAGCCGCAAAACAAAATTGATTAAAAGTCAAGCCACTTTAATAATAATTTTTAAAAAAATGTAAATTTTCCAATCAATTGCTAGCAGCCAAAGCAACTGTGTCTCCAGTATTCCTACCTATGAATGAACACATTCTCAATTTTTTTTTGCAATAATAGTAGTAATAATAACTAAAAGGTTTTTCCTTAACTGACCAACCTCATAAAAATTACCACTCTTGGCACAAAAACTAATCAGGAAGAAATTATTAATGAATTTTACTTTATTATCTCAATGGTTGCCATCCGTGCAAGTTGTTATGACAGCACTGGTGATGTTGGTGTTAGTAACCGTGCCGATGCCCACCCTTTCTGCACAAGAAAATAAAGAAAAGGAAGCCGGTGATTCTGCTAACCATAGCGTGCTTCCGAATGGGACCTATCTTTATGGGCAATCTCAGCAACCGGATCAAATTGGACAAGAATATATTGTTTTTGAAGTTAGCGGAGTTCGTTTAGTCGGCGCACTTTATATGCCTCATTCAGAATTTAGCTGTTTTCAGGGAACAATGACCGCTAATGAAATAGAAATGACTGTGAATCATCCTTACGAAGATCTTCAATATCCTTACGCGATCGCGCTGGATGCCACAGCCCCGGTAGCCAGTCGTGACAGAAGCAGTCAAGCTGCAGTGATGTTAAAAGGATATCATCCCCTAGAGGAAATCAGTGCTAACGATGAACGAATGCTGGCAACCTGCCAAAAAGAGTTCCAGTAAGTTGCCGAAACGTGGGAAAATACACTAGATCGGAAAACCAAGTCAGAGCCATGTTCAGAGCAACCCTTGCCCTAATTTTTTTAGTCGCCAATTTTACCCTTTTCGGTTGTACCAGCGCCACTAGCGGGCTGCAAGGCTACACCAATAGCACCGCTGGATACAAATTTTTGTATCCAAACGGCTGGCAAGAAGTGAAAGTTGATAATAATACCGCTGGTGTGGATGTCGTCTTTCGCGATCTAGTGGAACAAACGGAAAATGTTAGTGTCGTTATTAACGAAGTCGGGGAAGAGAGAAAACTCGAAGATTTGGGAACACCATCAGAAGTGGGTCAACGTCTCAAAAATACCATCGCACCGCCAGATTCGGAACGGAAAGGGGAACTACTCCGCGCTGACGAGCTGGAAAAAGAAGGAAAAACTTACTACCTCTTGGAATATCAAGTGACCTTCCCTGATAATCAACAACGACATAATATGGCAAGTGTTGCTGTTAGTCGCGGTAAGTTATTTACGTTCAGCATTTCCACCCCCCAAGATCGTTGGGAAAGTCTTTCCGAACGCTTTAACACCATTGCCGATTCGTTTGAAGTCTATTAAATCAAAATCATGCAGTTGGTTCTTGCATCCGCTTCTCCTGCTCGCCTACGCCTTCTCCGTTGTGCTGGTATTGAGCCGATTGTCTGCAAAAGTGGCTTTGATGAATCACAAGTGCAAGTCGCTGAACCAACGGCCTTGGTGACGGAACTGGCAAGTCGTAAAGCAAAAACAGTTGCCCAAAACTATCAAGACAGCCTCATTTTAGGCTGTGATTCGGTTTTGGTCGTTGAAGGGGAAATTTATGGGAAGCCTGCAAATGAAACCCTCGCGATCGCGCTGTGGCAAAAAATGCGGGGAAAAGCAGGAGAACTTTATACCGGTCACACAATTATTGATCAAAAACAAGATCAAATTGTTGTTCGTTACGGCTTGACCACCGTCCATCTCAGTTGGATCAGCGATCGCGCGATTACAGATTATGTTGCTACCGGAGAACCCCTCAACTGTGCGGGCGGATTTGCCCTCGAAGGTCGTGGCGGGCTATTTGTGGAAAAACTAGAAGGCTGTCATAGTAATGTGATTGGCTTAAGTCTCCCTTTATTCCGGCAAATGCTAGCAGAACTAGGCTACAGCATTAGTGATTTTTGGGAACAGTAAAAAAATAACCTGTCCCTTCCCAGTCTCATCCAACCCCTGATTCTCATCTCTCACCATTGTCGATTAAAGCACGCCCTTAGAACTAGGTACTTGACCGCAGCGACGGGGATCAAGCTCCACTGCAGCCCGACATGACCTGGCAAATGCCTTAAAGGTTGCTTCAATAATGTGGTGAGAGTTAATTCCATCCAACTGACGAATATGCAAAGTCATTTGGCTATGATTAACCACAGCAACAAAAAATTCTCTGACCAGTTGCGTGTCGTAAGTCCCTACTCGTTGAGTTGGAATATCTAAACCATAGCTGAGGTGAGGGCGTCCCGAGAAATCTAAGGCAACTTGAATTAAGGCTTCATCTAGTGGGGCGATAAAATGACCGAAGCGGTGAATCCCTTTCCGATCCGATAAGGCTTGAGCCAAAGCTTGACCTAGCGTAATGCCGACATCTTCATTGGTATGATGATCGTCAATTTCAATGTCTCCTGTGGCTTTGACTTCCAAATCAAATAAACCATGAGATGCCAGTTGATGAAGCATATGATCAAGAAAAGGAATCCCAGTATCAGCGTGGCACTTGCCTTCTCCATCTAAATTTAAAGTAACAGCAACATCGGTTTCTCCTGTCGTGCGGGAAACCGATGCCGTGCGAGGCGCTAAGGAAACGTTAGAAGCGGGACGCTCAGAAAGCTGCATAATCTACGAACCTAAAAACAATGAATAATCTAATAACTAAGGATAAATCAATTACATTCCCATAATGTTATATCCAGAATCGACATATAACACTTGTCCGGTAATGCCACTGGCAAGATCGCTACATAAAAAAGTGGCGGCATTGCCAACTTCCGTTTGTGTAACTGTTCGTTTGAGGGGGGCAACGTCTTCGACGTGACGAATCATATCTAAAATTCCTCCGACGGCTGAGGATGCCAATGTCCGGATAGGTCCAGCAGAAATCGCATTCACCCGAATATTGTTTTCCCCTAATTCAGCGGCAAGATAGCGCATACTCATTTCTAAACCTGATTTAGCAACCCCCATCACGTTGTAATTGGGAACCACACGTTCTCCACCGAGATAAGTGAGGGTGACAATACTCCCCCCATCCGTCATCAGAGGTTTTGCCGCTTGTGCCAACCGCGTTAGGGAATACGTACTGATGTCTAAGGCTTGCTTAAATCCATCACGGGAAGTCTTGCTAAACGCCCCAGAAAGTTCTTCTTTTCCGGCAAAGGCTAAGCAGTGGATCAGAATGTCTAGTTTCCCCCATTTTTCAGCCACAGCTTGAAAGGTGGCGTCAATTTGCGCATCATCCTGGACATTACAGGGGACAAATAAACTGGGGTTCAGGGGAGAAACTAATTCTCGAACCTTTTTCTCAAATTTTCCGCGATCATCGGGCAGATAGGTGACTCCCATTTCTGCACCCGCTTGATGAAGTTGCTGGGCAATTCCCCACGCGATCGAGCGATTATTAGCAATCCCGGTAACTAGGGCTTTTTTCTGACTTAAATCCAGCATTGATAATTAGGTGTAAGTTACAGCCATTCTAGATTATCAAACAACTGAACTTTAATCATTAGAGGAGAGACCAGGAGAGCGGAATTTGATGGATGATCCTTGTTTTCCTTGTCTTCTCCCTGATCTCTTTGACCGCTGACTAGCCTTATACTTCTGCTGGCGGACACTCACTCAATTCGTTTTCTGCATCCATAGGAGCCACTTGCTGTGCCTTACGATCTCCTCCGTGCACTTTTTCATAGAGCATCCCGTGGGTATGACCATTACCATTTCGAGGTTGGATTACACCGTAACCGCCATGATTTCGTTGGTAAATGACGTTGATTTCATTGGTTTCTTGATTGCGGAAAACATAAAAGTCATGATCCACTAGCTGGAGTTGGTCTTTCGCTTCCATTACTGTCATCGCAGGCATCGCAAAATATTTGATACGAACTACATCTTCCGGGAGTTCTGGAGCGCGATCATTAACTAAGCTTTCGTCAACCGGTTGCTCCGCAACAGTTTCTGCTGTTTTTGGACTGTCGTGCGTTTTTTTATGTAAATGTTTCTCTTTATATTTACGAAGCTGACGGGCAATTTTATCGGCAACTAAATCGATGCTGGCATATAAATCTCCACTTTGTTCTTGTGCTCGAATCACTTTCCCATTCGCATGAACAGTGACTTCTGCTTTTGTGCGATCACTGACGCGAGAATTATGGGCAACTGATAAATGCACATCCACTTTTGAGGTGATTTGTTGGAAGTGTTTGACTGCATTTTCTAGTTTTTCTTCAACATAATTGCGGATAGCTTCAGTTACTTCAATATTATTGCCCTGAATCAAAAGCTTCATCGTTAGCTACTCCATCTTCTAACATTTTTTAATTGATTAATCATCTTCCCAAAATCAGCTTTGGGTTAAGAAGATCATTGTATCTTCAATGACACTAAGCAAGCAATTAGGCTTAATTTTTAATTAATTAATACTTAGGACATTGGTATAAATTTCCACTTGGCTATTAGTCAATTCACTAATAACAGGGGTTCGGATGAAATTTTGGCTAAATACTAAAAAGCAACAACATTTTTCCTTCTCCTTAAGTTACTTATGCTTAAGCTAAACTCTTGATCAA
>CAZBPR010000003.1:32402-54535 GCA_964493825.1 uncultured Dactylococcopsis sp. | reverse complement strand
GCTCGGTTTGAACTCTCAGGTAACAAAAGTAAATATACAGGCATTTGCTCTTTAGATTCATCAAGTTTCTTTAATTCATTACGAGCCACCGTAAGGTATGCTCGTGGAACGCTTCTGTCACTTTCCGATTTCTCTGATTAGGAAAATCAATTAGAATGACCATGTTTTGGACAATCTGGACTTTGACGATAACATTTTTGCCCTCTTGAGGGTTGGAGCCAATTAATCTGAGGAAAAGCACGCGTGACCGCGCAACTAGACAAGCTCTCAGAAAATTGAATTGATTATTCTCCTCGGAGTCTGACAGAAGAGGGCTATAGCAATTCTAAATGATTTGTAAAAATCAGGTTTTGCTTGACAAGGGTTTCAGACACCAACAATTTACAACTGACTTGGGATTGCTATATGTTAGCTAATACGAGCAATTGAAGATTGACAAAATCGGGATTATGATGATTAATAATATCCATATTTTGAAAGATCTTTTCGAATTAGTCTGCCTAATTCTTGATTTGACTGCACAAATCTATAGCCAACCCATTCGGATATTATCAATCTTTGTTTCTTTAACAGTAAATCATTTAGTTCTGTTGGTATTGCTGTGTTAATAATATTAATTAACAGCTCTCTTGTACTTCGAGTATACTTGTTAGCAAAGGGTGAATAATTATTAACAGAACTACGCCTTTTAAATAAATTAAGAAGTCTCATTTTATATCTTACAAAATGGTCATTTTTTTTATTGATAAATACATTAAATGTTTCATCATCAATCTTATCCAATAACTTAATATCTAGGAATTTTTCTAATTCACCCATCCAGGATAATGGTGTTTCTTTAAATTTTTCATACGGTAAAACAAGGACATTATTTTTGCCAAATAAATTATAATATTTTTTAACCAAAGGCAAAAAATCAAAGTGATTGGGAGAGAAAAATGGCCTTTTTCCATCGTACTTTGTATTTAGATATTTTTCCAAGCTATCTGTTCCACCAATTGAAAGATATTGAAAGTAGTTGGATAATATTAAACTTTTCTGCTCTCGAATGTTTATCAAAATTTTCGCATTTGGAAAAATTCTTTTCAGCATCACTGCAATTTTTTTTGAGTCGAAACCACCGCTATGAGGGTTTCCTGATAACCTCTCATGAGATATAACAGGAATTTTTGAATTAATATTTTTTTTGTTTTTAATTATAAATTCAAATGCATCTAGTATTGCCTTTTCATTGTAGTCAAATGGTGATAGAAGATAATGATCAACATCGTAAATAAACTTTTCAGCTAAAGTGCTAGGTCCCTTTGCTGTTTTTGATAGTGGCTCAAAAGCTGTGCTTTCCTGAGTAAATAGTTTTTGTTGTAGCCAGGAGGAAGCAGTTTTATGATAACCAATATGAATTAATAAATTATACAAGTATTGATTCATGATTTTTTAGAGTTCAATTTTAGGAACAGTCTCTTGGCTAAGGGATAATTTAGGAATCCTATCTTAGGAACTTACTGAGAAGATGGCCTCGACTACTTCAGCTAAAAAACAAGCTGCTGCTTCTGGAGTATATTGAGTGATAGTTTGCCGAGATTTTGCTCCCATATGAGAGACATGTTCGGGAGAAGCGATCGCTTTTGCCATGAGTTCGGCTAACTGTTGCGGTTGCTTGGGATCGAATACATATCCATTTTCTCCCTCTACTATTAGTTCTGCCGTTCCCGCACCTTGAGAACAAAAAACAGGTTTTCCAAACAACATTGCCTCTAAAACCACTACCCCCCAAGTATCCTCTAAAGTAGGTAGTACAAAAATATCGGCGCGCTCAAAATAGGCTGATAACTTTTCGTAAGTCACCAAACCAATCCAGTAAACGCAGTCATCTAAATTATGTTCTCGGCAATAGGTTTCAAGTTCTCGTCTTTGTTCTCCATCTCCTACTACCAACAGGCTAAAGTTTTGGTGTCCCTGTTTTTTCAAAAGATGGCACGCTTCTAAAAGCAAGTGCAGTCCTTTTCGGGGCAACAGCCTTCCGACAAAGAGAAACACAGGATATGAAAGTTGTAGTTGAGATAATTCCTTATCAGTGACTGTTTCCGACCAAGTTTTAGCCGAGGGAATTTCAAATGGATAAGCTGAAACTCGTTCTTTTTTGCCTCCTAGCACCTCGATAAGGTAATTCATTCCTGCTTGAGAATTGCTGATTGCCCCATCAGCAGCCCACATCATTAATCGACGTATCCCAAGTCGCAGTGGAGAACCTATAAAGTCTACTCCTGGCGCACTACCTTCATAAACAATAACTACTTGCCAGCTTCCCAAAAACTTGAACAATAAAGCTAACATTGTCCAGATGCCAAAGGAATTGGTAAAAACTAGGTCGGGCTTGAATTGAAATAAGTACCGAATAATGCTAGGCGATAAATACGTAAAACCAGAACCATAACTTGGTTTGTTGGGAGTTTTGCGAAAAACTTTTCTTTCGCCGACCACTTCTACATCTAGTGAGTCTTCATAACCGCAAGCAAATCCGATCCAACGACCGGTAAAAACTTTGGTATGGGGAAATAGTTTGCTAAATTCGCTCAGACTGGGTTGCCAGTAATAAAATGCAGAGGGCAATAGCCAAGCGATGCGAAGTTCTCTAGTTGGCATAGTTTCTTTTTTCTTGACATATTAACGTTGGCACTCCCCAAGATTTAGAGATAAACGTGAATACTTAACCGAACAATTTAACCGTTTCAGCCAAAAAGTTTGTCGCCGTCTTTGGCGTAATTTTTTGAGCAATTTGAGCGGATTTTTGTTTCATTGCTTCTATTAAATGGGGATTATCGATTAAATTTGCCATTAATTGAGCTAAATGACTTGGGTTTTGCGGCTCAAATACGTAACCATTTTTTTCATCGGCAATTATTTCCGCAGCCCCAGCACCAGTGGAACACAATACCGCTTTACCAAACAAAATTGCTTCTAATACGACCATGCCCCAGGTATCTTCTAAGCAGGGAAGAACCAGAACATCTGCTTGATGAAAATAAGTACCTATCTCTTGATAGTTTACTTGTCCGATCCATTTGACATGATTTTCTAGTTGATTATTTTGGCAAAACTGTTCTAGCTCCGTGCGCTGTTGACCTTCTCCAATAACAAGTAAAGAATAATGGATGTATCCTTTTCCATTGAGGATCGTACAAGCCTCTAATAAAAAATTGAGCCCTTTGCGAGGAATTAAACGTCCTACAAACAAAAAATTTGTTTTTTTAAATAGGGTATCTTCGGCTATAAAATACTCTGTATCTATCTCGATCTTTTGTTTATAAAGAGTTGTTAATGGAGGTAGGGTGATCGCCTCTGGCTGTTTGAGCAGAAATTGAGCGTCTGGTACTAAATAGGGATAAGCAAATACTTTGTTTTCTTCGGCATAAAGAATTTGAGTAAGATAAGTTTTTCCAGCTTGACTATTGGTAATGTAAGCATCCGCCATTTTAACGATTGTGCGTCTTACCAACAAACGGCTAGGAGAATGGCAATAATCGACGCCAGGAGAGCTACCTTCATAAGCAAGTATGACTTTCCATTTGCCCAAAGGTTTAGTTAATAAAACGAGTAAAGTCCAAAGACTAAAAGTATCGGCAAAGATGATTTGAGGTTGATATTCTAATAATTTACCGATGATCGCCAAAGACATATAGGCGAATTTAGAGCCATATTTATTATATTGAGGCTTGAGTTTAATAACTTTTAGCTTACCGACTACTTCAATATCAAGGGTATTTTCTAATCCGTTAGGAGATTCGTGTTTTTTACTGGTGAAAATTTTAGTTTGAGGATAGGCTTTGACAAACTCTCTTAAAATTACCTGCCAATAAACACAAGCAATGGGCATTACCCATGCAATGCGCGGGTTGTTCATTTTGGTTGTTATTTTTTTAATAAATTGGCATAAATTTGGTAGGCTTTAGTGCGAACTGCTGCTACTGGTACTGCTTGAAATTGCTGGCGCAATTCTTGCTGCAATGCTAACCGTTCTGGAGCGGGGCGACTAACCACTTTGGCTGACAACTCTCCAAAAGCGTTTTCGTAACCAGCGTCGATTAACTTAAAACACTCGCTAACGTTGGCTGGTGTATGCTCGAATTCTTGAAAATTAGTGCTATAAATTTGGTTAACTCGACGAATAACGGCACTATAATCATTTTTTAATTCCTCAAAAGTTGCCAACACAAATCCTTGGCGATAGGGCAGAATTGAGCCATAAAAACTAATATATTCTCGGAGTGCCTGTTTGATAGTCAATCCTGGATCGAATCCGCCTACTAAATAAGAGACGATAGTATCTTCTGGATCGCGAATTAAAACAATTGTCGGAATTTTCTTTTTGACTGCTGCAATGACTTGCGCTGCTGCATGAGTGTGGTGACCGATTTTTACCTGTCGCGGTTGGGCAAACTTAAACGCAATATGAGCAAAAGTGTTGCCACAACGAGGATAAGCCTCGATAACAATTTCCGTGTCTTTGTCTAAAGGTTCGGGTGCGGCTGGTTCGGGTGCATTTGGATCGGCACAATATTTCTTGCGCCAGCGATTCCACCGCCAACGAGATATGGGTAAAAAGAGAAAGGGATATTGACGACTCCAAGTTCGCAGTTGATAATAAAATTCGGGAGGAATTATTCGCCTGAGCAGATGTTGGGTTGCCTGATAAGCCTCTGTCTTGGTTTCGGCTTTTTCTTCTGCTTCAACTGAAGTGTTAATTTTTTTGGGTAAATCGTTCATATATGTTGCAAAATCGTTTGAGCAAAACTTTTGGGAGAATTTTGGGCGACAAATTGCTTCATTTTTTGGCGATTACCAAATTGCTCTGGCTGGGTCAACATTTGAGTGAGTCCCTCAGCAATTGCTTCTGGTTGGGTAGCATCGACAGTTAAACCTAATTGATATCGGCGAGTTATTTCTCCCATTAGTCCATAGCTGTCACCAAGCACAGGTTTTTGTGCCGCTGCTGCTAATAGTAAAATGCCGCTCATGCCTACGTGTCTTTGATAAGTTGCTAAAACGGCATCGGCTAGTTGAAAATACATTGCCACTTCTGTTTCGGGAACAAACTGGTAGTGTTGAATAATTTGTAGGGGTTTTTCTCGATTGAGATCGGTTATTATCGTATCGACTTTAGCTTTGACCCCCTTATCTACCTGCCCTACCATTAAAATACATAGCTGTTGGGATAGAGATGAAGACAAAAATCTAAGGGCTTCTAAGACTTGATAAATACCTTTGCGCTTAGTTAAAGCACCGAATAAAAGAAACACTTTTTTGTGAGGATCTATGCCCAGGCGAGCTTTTAAGTTAACTGTCTCTTCAGTAGAAACTGAGATAGACTCTACAGGATCGGGCAGATATACGGCTCGGCTGCAACGGCAGAATTGAGTCAGAGTAGGAATTGCTAGGGGGTCGAGACAAAATAGAGTTTGTAATTGGGGATGATTGACTATATGGGGTAGTAGTAGTCGCTCTCGCCATTGTTGAATTCTCTCTTTAAACGTAGGTTTATAGTCAGCAAATTCATAGTAATGAAGGGTTGGTCGAAAATATATTCCAGAGAAAGGACAGGGTAGTTTTCTTCTGGCAGTCAGGGGAACTTCACAAGTATCAAAATACATAATCAAGCAATGATCTGCCTGTAATTGAGTAGCGTACTTATATAACAAAGTCCACTCTTGCCAAACGCGGCGGAGGCGATTGGCAGCTGATTTACGAGAAGGAAGTGCCTGTTCTTCTTTTGAAGAAATAGGGATAAATTTGATGTGAGGAAATTGATCTGCTAAACCAACTACATCGGCGTGTTTATCTAAAAATTGGGAAGAAACGACGATATCTATATTGAGAGTGAGTTCTTCTTGGCTGATGTGATTAAGTAGGTGTTGTATATAGCTAGCATGATGACCATAGACCGATAAATCGAATAGTAATAGTTTAGGTTTTACTGCCTGGCAATCACCTTTTAAACTCGCCTGCGTCGAAAGTTGAAACATTAATTTAATGGATAAAAAAATTAGGTCGAAAACCGCGTCCTGATTTCAATAATTTTTAAGCCGATAAAAGTTCTTCATATAAAGATAAATGGCGGCGTGCTTGCAGTTCAAGGCTAAACTCTCGTTCGGCTTTTTGACGGGCGTGATCGCGCAACTCTCGATGTCGGGTCGGTTCTTCTAAAACCCAATCAATACCCTTTGCTAAATCTTCTACTACAAAAGGTTCTGCCAAATAGCCGTCTTGCTGATGAGCAATTACATCTTTGAGTCCCGTAGCATTAAAAGCAACCACTGGCGTACCGCAAGCGAGAGCTTCAGAGGCAGTTTGACCGAACGATTCTTGCATTGAGGGAACGACCATGACATCGGCTGCTGAATAAACCAGTTTGAGAGAAAGATCGTCATAAAATTTTCCTAAATAACGCACTGGTAAGCTAACTTCAATCGGCGTTTTGGGTTCGGCGATGCCGAAAATCACCAGTTCTTTTTCTACTTGAGAGGGGATTTTGCTCAGTAGATTGAGTGCGGGTATGAGTAGGTGAAATCCTTTGCGGGGGTCGTTAGTAATACCCGATGATGCCCCAAATAGAATTAAGTGTTTGTCTTGAGGTAAATCGAGCAGCGATCGCGCTACCGCTATTTCTACTGGCTGATAGGCAGTTAAATCGAGTCCATGAGGAATCACCTCAACTCTTCGCTGACTAAATAGAGAACTATTTTTCGCTTGCTCAGCAAACCAAGTACTAGGAGCAACTAAAGTTAGATCGATATTTTTCCATGCTTTAGCTTTACGCCACCAAATCCAACGCGATAAATCGGCTTCTTTGCTACTGTTTAGTTGGGGACAAGCTCCACAGTTTTGGGTGTAGCGATCGCATTTACCGTTATAGTGACAGCCTCCCGTGAAAACCCACATATCATGAAGCGTCCACACCAGGGGAAAAGCCAATTTCGCTAAAGTTTCAATTTGTAAAAACCCATTACAAATCCAGTGTAAATGTATGATGTCGGGCTGAAGCTTTTTAATTTTTGCGCTTAAAACATCAGGAAACCACTGGGACGAAAAGGCTGTGCGTTGCCGTTGGGGATAAAAAAACTTAAGGGGCAAACTATTGGCTTTAGGACCCAATTTGGTTAGGTTACTGCGATCAGTAATAACTGTCTCATCTGCACTATTCTTTGCTCTTACTAACATTTGAGAATCAGTGCTAGTTGGTTGCAAGCCTCGGTGCAACCGATAAGCTGCACGAGCTGCACCTCCATCTAGGTCGGAAGTACTTAGATGTAAAATTTTCATAAAATCAAGATTGATTATTTTGGCAATTGCCGAGCAGATTTATTATTTTAATCAAATGATTACTATCTTAAGCTTCTAAAATCTACTTTTTGCCTACTATTGTTATTCCCCGAAACAGTAAGAGTTGACTAGCTATTTTTCTTCTCGAAGAATATGGTAGTTGGCTAATAAGTTTTTCACCTGCTTGCAATATAGATACTGTGATGATATTCAATGGTATTTTAAAGTTATGGCGACCCCGACTTTTATATAAACTTACTTGAGAAAATCCAACAGTACGAAAAATGTTGTACAATTCGCTAACCGTATATTCTTTAAGATGAAATCCTGTAGCTACTTCATCAAAATATTTAGAAATATCATGAGGACCCGATAAACGATTAGGAGTTATACATATATACACTCCCCCAGGTTTAACAGCTTTATAAATGTTTTGTAGTTGTGTCAAAGCATCATTAGGATGTAAATGTTCCATTAACTGATTACTATAAGCAAGATCAATACTATTTTCCGCAATGGGAATACTACAGCCATCAGAAATTTGGAATTGAAAATTGGAAGGAAAATCTATATTTTTTACAATTTCGTTTGAAACATCAATTGCATAAACTTGTTTGACTTGTTTTGCTATTTCAATTGATAATCCACAATCTCCAGGTCCTATCTCTAGATAGGTTATGTCAGGACTCAAGAAATTCTTCAAAAGCTGCATTCGCTGCTTAACAACCCAAGCAACAGCTTCAGGATTGGATTTACAAGCTAGTTGAGGATGTAGAGGAACTTTTCTGAAAAGTTCGTCATAAAGAGTCGTATATAAGTATTGCCTCTCTTGAGGATTAGAATTACGCAGTTGAGTAGCTAATTCCTTTTCAATTTTGTAATGTTCACTAATTTGTTCGATTGTTCTTTTTTCATTTTTAGCAATTTTTATTTTTGGATGCATACAATATTCCTCTTATATTGTTTAGGGATAGTTGAGAAAACGACGCTGCAACATTCTTGGGAAATTTCTCATGAATAAAGACAAAGAATGGGGATCAGACAATATTTTACTCAATCCGACTAAAAGATTATTTTCTTTGAATGGTTGCACTGCTTTGTGATAATTAATATCTTTTTTCGTGGTCGAAATAAATCTAACCACAGCATTTAGTATCTGACTATCTTGCTTAACTGATTGTTGTTCCAATAAAGACAATCCTGCTTGATATTTTTGCTCTAATAATATTAATCGATGTTTAGTAGAAAGAGAACCTTTGCGAGCTTGACGATAGAAATAATAGGCTTCTGGAATAGTTAAGAAGCGGGCCTTGTGTAAAAGACAATTAAGATATAAATAAAAATCGCTGCAATTTCGCATTTTTTCATTATAATTAAGTCTGTTTTTGCTCAAAAAACTGCGTTTGATGAGAGGTTTGGTCAATCCTAAATGAGGACTCCAGCGACTCGGCTGCCTATCTAAATCTAAAAATGTTACTGGATCGATTGTCCTTATCTGAGCAAAACCTTTTTTAGCCACGCAGAACAGCGTCCCAGCCGGTTTTTCTTGATCGTCTTTTATGAAGTAAAGGTCATCAGCTACCAAATCGGCATTTTTCTGGTGAGCTGTTTGTAGAAGTTTTTCTATTCTTTCAGGAGCATACCAGTCATCGGCATCTAAAGGAGTAATCCATTCTCCTTTAGCCTGCCTCAAAGCATGATTACGAGTATAGCTAACTCCTCGATTTTTCTCATTAGAAAATATTTTTAGACGTCGGTCTTGAAAATTTCTAATAATTTTTGCGGTATCGTCAGTAGAAGCATCGTCTACTACAATCACCTCGATCGCTGATTCTGTTTGTTCTAAAGCTGACTGAATAGCTCTAGCAATAAAATTTTCACCATTGTAGACAGGAAGAATAATAGAAACTTTAGGATTCATAATTTTGTCTTTTCAAAAATCTATATATTCAACAAATATATTTATTTAGTTTAATATGGGTGGTTTTTTCTTAATATCAAATAGTTGAAGATATTGTTCGGTCGTAGTTTCTACTTCAAATTGTTTTAGCCAAACTGGGTCTATTTTTTTTGATTGACCGTCTAATACTGATAATATTGCCTTTGCCAGAGTTTTGCTATCACCTACTGGAGTTAACCAACCGTACTTGCCATGATCTAAAATTTCTGCTGGACCGCTTGGACAGTCTGTAGAAATGACAGGAGTTCCTAACGCCATTGCTTCAATCAAGACTGTGGGTAGCCCTTCCCAAGCAGAAGATAGGACAAATACCCCAGCACGAACCATGTATGGGTAGGGATTTTGTACGTAGCCAAGAAAAGCCACATCGTCTTGCAAACCTAATTCTTCTACCAAAGCTTCCAACTGCGAACGTAGAGAACCCCACCCTAAAATTACCAAGCGTGCTGAACGTTCTTTTCGGACTAGAGCAAAAGCACGGATAAGCGTAGGAAAATCTTTTTGTGGGAATAACTTACCTACTCCCAAAATTATCGGACAATCATTATTAAGAAACCAGGGATGTTCGATTGCAGCTTGAGATTTAGCCTGTAGTTCGCTGCTAATAACTGGATTATAAATAGAGCAAATGCGTTCTAAGGAAAGATTAGTAAATTGGGAGAGATCTTTGGCTGCCTCTTGAGAAACAGCTACAACACTATCCGCCAGTGGGTACAGATATTTAACTAAAATAGGAATTAATAGCTTTCTAGTATTACTAGTCTGTTGAATCGCACGGGATATAGTATTGTGTTCTGAGACTACAATCTTTGTGAATCCACCTGCCAAAAAGTTTGCACCTATAGCAATCTCGTTAGCATAGTGCATACCTGAGAGAAGGACAAGAGGTTTTTTTTGTTTCAGGTAGCGACTTAGAGACCATAGCTTACCTAAAATTCCGTTAGATTTTAGATCTACTAACTTTACTTGAGGTGGTATTTTCTTAAGATGAGGACCCCATGCTTTCCCTAAAACCAAGTCAACTTGAATACCTCTTTGTACCATTCCTTGAGCCAAATTAAGCATAACTCTCTCAGCACCTCCTCCACCTATGTTGCTGAGAAATATGGCAATATGTGGTGATTTCTTAATCATAGTTTAGTAATTTTAAAGTTTAAATAAAAAATACATAAAACAATTTTTGTATTGTTTGTTGTCTAAGCCTCGATAGTAGATCATCCTGACCTAGAGATGGAGTCGTTAAGTGTTAATTATTTCTTGCACCGATTAATAATATCTTTTCTACTTATATCCAACAAATAGAGGCATGGAGCTGCCGAGTAGATCTTTGGTAAGAAATAATTTTTTTTCTCCATCTCTAATTTCTTCAACCTGAATCAAGTAATTTCGATTATTATTGGCTGCCATGATTGAATAAATTAAGGATTGGCTCGATTCTTGATTGATGAAAGCTGCTTGCTGCCATTCATCTGTCTCAAATTGCTTGACAGGATAGATTAATGCTCCCAACAATTCGGTTCGACCACCATTAATAGTTGTAATCACCGAACCTTTACCTTCCGTTTTAAGTCCTAAAATCCAAAAGTTGCCACCATTATTAATTACTTTGGTTTGCGGTTCTTTGAGGGTTTCTGCGTTTAATTGTCTTGCCCAAACTGTTTGAGGATGTTCTAATTGCAATAGAGTTTGTACGTCTTCGAGAAAAAGTTTGCCAGAGTTAGGAGCGTTGCGAATCGAACTTTGGATTTGAGAGTGTTCGAGTGCTAAAGTTCTGGGGCTAGCATGCTCGATCTTGACCCGCTCGTTAATCAAAAAGCCTTCAATAATTAGAGGATTAGGACTATTTTCCTCAATTTTGATAACTACTTGCTCATCTTGTTCCATTCCGAGTCTAGATTCAAAGCCAATAATTTTTCTAACTGTAGCGGGAATGGCGATTATTCCTTTTAAAGGATATTTACCCGTAGGAAAATAAATGGTTGATTTTCCCGAGTTCATAGCTGCTTGAATCGAGGGATAATCTTGAACATTTGCCCAGTTATCAAGATTATTATCGTGAAAAACGGGAGTTTCTTCTACAGGTAAATTCAGGGAATGAGGTGGACTATTAAATAAGCTCTGTACTGGCTCGGAAACGTACTCTTGATGAAATAAACTGGGTATGATCTCATCCCTATGTTGCACTGCTGACTGATAACCTTGAGCTTTAATATTTCTTCCATAAAATTTAGCTTCGTTATCAATTGCACTAAATCTGTTGGAGCCGCCTTTAAAGTTACCATTTACTATGATAGCTAGTCCGGCACCGATATTACGAATTACAGGTACTGTGTTAAAGCTTTTTAAGTTTCTTATCGTCAGCGTATTGGTAGTATTTTGAATGCCAGCAAATTTCTGGTTTTTGAGGGTGATATTTTCTAAGGTAATGCCGTAAACAGAATGAAACGTTCTAATGCCACGATCGAATCCGCTAATAGAAACATTCTTAACTAAACTTGGACCTGGCCATTGTCTTGTCATGGACAGACCTGTTTTTCCTTCTCCATCTCCCGATTTTATGTTGACATTTTCAATTGCGCCTCGATTGTTAGAAATATAGTCAATCGCAATCGTGTTAGGATTACCTTTACCAGTGTTAACTGTCAGATCGCGAATGTAATGGCGAAACGCAATATTTCCCTCTCGGGTTCTAATAACTGCTTTGGCTTGTTCTGGATTGCCAAATTCAGGAGAATGGTCTTTGAGTTTAATCACAGTACTGTCTTTTCCCTGACCCTGAAAGGTTATACAGCAGCTTTGACCTTCTGAGGGCCATTCTAATGTATCACTTACCAAATATGTACCTTCTGGAAAGTAAATTAGGGTAGGTTGATTATAACCCGCATCCGCTTCTGCTAATGCTTTTTTTATCGCTTTTGTATCGTCAGTTATACCATCTCCTCGTGCTCCATAATCTTGCTTAATATCAAGCCAGCCAACATCATCAGGAAACTGTTTTTTACTTTGGTTCTGTGCTAAATTATTTTTATTATTCTCAGCTAACGGCAATCTTTTTCCAGAATCTGATGATAGAATTGATTCTCCATGTTGTACTTGCCCTATATAAGAACAGCTCGTTACAGATATTAAAAGTGTTAAGATAGCATTCCAGCTAACTATTTTTTTAAGCTTAAGTATTTGTGCCATGATTTGAAACAGAATGGTTATGATTAAATAAAAAGGAGCCATAAACAAATCATTAACTGCACTATTGAAAAACTACACAAGTTTGGGCATTTTAGCTTGTCGCTAAGTAACCCTTTTCTGTCACTTTCCGATTTTTCCAACCAGGAAACATCAATCTGAAGGCTTACACGGGAAAGGATTCTAGGTTTAATGCTTGCCTTTTAAAGTAGAGTTTTTAACTATGAAAAAAGATTTACTGTACTTTAGGTGAATACGAAAACTTTTCAAGTTGCTCAATAATTTGCTTGGCATGAATACCTGTTCGTTGATAATTTAACCAAGTAGCGAGCTTTATAAATAAAGACTCTTTTTGGCGATGGCGGTACATATTTAAATCCCGAATATCTACTAATCTTGTCCCTACAAAATTTTGAAGCCTATCAAATTCAGATTGCTTAGTTAAAAAATCTTGATAATTTAAAACTAAAAAATCCATTTTTGTATTTTTTAGAGAATTGAGGATAGCTAGATTTGACTGGCACCATTTGTTAATGTATATGTATGCATAATACATAGCAAAAAATCTGGTCCTAAGACGTTGATTCAAGTGTCTTTGAAAAGTTTCATTAGGAGAACGGTAAATAACAATAATTTTGTGTTCAGGTAGCTCGGAGGTCCACAATTGATAACTTAGGCAACTTCTTGGATCTTTAAATCCCCAATTGATATATTTTTTATTATTATTTTGAATTAATTTTTGTATTTGCTGGCGCTGATCAAAAGTTAATTCAGACCTATAGGGGGGATTAACATCAAACAAAGAATGTTTTTTATATTCTAGAATCCTTTTATTAATTTTTTTAGTGGATATACGTTCATAATGATAATCTTGATCATAACTTTTTCTAGATTTTTCATTATCTACCATATTAATACCTGAGTCATGTAACATTTTTGAAATCATGGTAGTACCAGACTTATGAAACCCAAGAATAATGTAAATCATAACTTTGTCAATTCCCATTTTACTTTTGTTACCTGAGAGTTCAAACCGAGCCCTCATTGGTGTCTTCATTAGCGCCCGAACTTTCATCCGATCGCGCCAAGGTAGGATGCTCACAACGACCTTTTTGACAAGCCTTGAGAGCTGTCTCGCCCACCCCCCGACGGTACGGTAACGTTGCACCCACTGATTAACAGCCGTACGAGTGACTCCAAATTCTTGGGCAACTTCCACTTGAGAACGCTTGTTCTCAATTACTGCCATTACTGCCATGCTTACGAATTGCTTGTTGGGCTTGAGGAGGTAAACTCCGAGCGTCTTTTAATTGCATACAGAAAACTTCCGTACTTCACTTTCCCATGTTAACTATTTAGCGCACGGATTAATATTGATCATGTTGCCAAGCATTTATTCTACGTCCCAATAAATCAAATAGTTTTTGGTTTTCACCTTCAAAGTGAGTATATAATTTCTCGATAACAAATTGACTCGGATTAAGTTTTGCCTTTGGTCTTGGAAAAAAACGGTCAATACCCTTAATAACAAAAGGGTTCCTCAAAGAGAAGTAATATTTCAACATGACACTCAACCGAGATTTTGTATTTTCATTCAATTTGCGATTATAGTTTTTAAACTTAAAATTGGTTCCGATTCCTAAAAAGTCACAGACTTTTTCTAATCCTTTTTCAGGAGTTTGTAAAATATCTTCTTCAAAAATTAAAATCAGCATTTGCTTGGCATCAAAATATTTTCGATAAGCTTTTATTTGAGTAGCATAGTGACCTCGATTAATAACGTTATATCTTAAATCGCTTAGATATTTATTTCCATTTTCATTTAATAAAAAATTATCAATATCAAGAAAAGGTGATAAATTTCCTTTTTTTATATAATGATTAACCGCAGAAATAGCTCTGTGTACAGGGTTTCTAAGAATTAGAATGAGTTTTATATCCGGAAACAACTGATATATATTCTGATGAATATTTGTTAAATGCTTTGGGTGATCTTTAAGAGCATGTTCTACCCAAAGATAAGCTGGAGTAGTTTCTCCTATTGCTTTAAATTTGCTAGCCTGAGAAAAATGTTTTAGATACCAATTAATACCTTTATCAAAATTCATTTTTTGATCAAAAAAGTGAATTTCATGTGGATACATATATACATCTGGATGCTCACTGAGGTTGAAATTTAACCAAGTAGAACCAGATTTTTGTGCTCCAATGACTAAAAAATTAGGTAATGTCATCTTTGAAACTCCATTTTTTGCTCAAATTTTAGAGACTGTATAAATAATTACCGAGGTAGAGGAAATAGTTGACTGATCAGAAAAAGAAATTGGTAAGATATACTCTATGAGTCAGGAAGAACAAGCCCAGCTAGGAACAGTCTCTAAGGCATAGTTTTTTTACATCAATTTCCGAACATAATTGGGGCAATAGTTTTTTGCTTTACTAAAAAATATATTGCAACCCAACTAACGATAAAACTAAATATAGAAAATGTCAACAACATCAAACTGGATGTTTGTATTCCATATTCTGGATAAATTTTAAGTATAATGATTTGCCCAAAATCTATCACTAAAAGGTGTATCAAGTAAATTCCAAAAGAACAAACACCTAAACTATTAAGTATATAATTATTTTTTAGGTATCTAGAAATCAATATCGCAACTAATAAAGCTAAATAACCTCTACTAATTTCGTATATAGATTCAGGCAAAATATTTTCGGCAAAAAGATTAGTTATTAAAAACATAAATGAGATAAATAGCACGTAATTAAGCCGCTGAAAATTAAATTTTCTAAGCTTGTTTTTTGTTATCGGGTGACTAAGAACCATAGCTATAATAATATAGGGTATGCATCTTAAAATCCAGGAAAGCCATACAGATATTAAGTTCATTAATGGATTATTTCTTTGTAAGAATATAGAATCCAGCAAAGGCTGGAAAGCAACATTATATCCAACTTGAAAAGAATTTCCTGAAATTAAAATTTCTTGATAAAATATCAAGCTCAACAATACACCTATCAATAGATACCTTAAATTGATTTGTCTTAAAATCAAATAATGACACAGTTTTATTACCAGTGTTCCTGTAATTAAAAGTGGCAAGAAATATAAATGTAATGCGGCTCCTCCTAAAAACAGGGTAGAAACATAATGATTAAGTAAGCTATTTATTTTGTCCGATTCTTGTTCGATTAAGTATTTACTAAATTGATAAAAAATATAAATAAAGCTCCATGAAAAGTAAGGAATAATTAAACGCTTTAATCTTTTAATTAAATTAAAATTTTCCTTAAAACTATATAATTTATTGATAGCTAAGTAAAAAGATGTAGATAAAAAAAAGGGAACTGCAAATCCAGAAAATTGTCTAATTACTTCCCATGTAGGAGGTTTAGTAGTAATAATTCCGTCTGAGTGAAGTACAATTACGCAAAACACCGCTATGCCTCGAAATAAATCAATACCTAATAATCTATACCTTCTTTTATAATTCATAATTACGTAATTAATTCAAATAAATTCTAAGTGTAGATATAGCAGCTATTTACAGTTTTCAGACTTATTTTTTGGTGATGATAAGCCATATTGCAGCATTCGATGATATTTTTCAGCGATTATTGATAGCGCATAGTATCTTTTGACATAATCACGAGCTTTTAAACCCATCTCGCATCGTTTCTGTTCTGAATCTAACAGTTGGCTAAGGGCTGCACGTAATTGAATAATGTTTCGTTCCTCAACAAGCACCGCAACGTCCTGTTCGCGGATAGCATAAGGGATACCTCCACTATTAGAAAATACGCAAGGCAATCCGCAAGCCATAGCTTCTAGATTAGTTGCTCCAAAAAACTCTTCCCACTGAGGAATACTAACAGCATGATTGACAAATAAGTCTGCTCTCGCCAAAAGCGATGGTAACTTTTGATGAGAAACAGGATTCATCAAAATGACTTTTTTTCCGAGTTCTCGTTCTTTAATTTCCTTTTCTAACAAAGGTTTCATCGAACCAGAACCAAGGAACTGTAGCTGAATATTGCTGCGAATTTGTAAAAGTGGTGTCATCGCTTCTAAAATATAGAGTAACCCCTTTTCTGGAAGCATTCGAGAGACTACCAGTATTCTCAGCATTCCATCTCGTTCTGATAATTTTGGCTCTGGTTTAAACTTGCTAGTATCTACTGGATGACCCATAATCGTAAATTTAGGAGCGATTGCAGCATTGAATAGTCCTAAAGCTTGAAATCGTTCTATGCACTTGGGTACGGTTACAACAATTCCTGTTGTTTGGTTCAGATATTTTTGTATTGTTTTTCGTTTCCATTTCCAACTGAGACTATGAGTAGCACCCATATCGGTTCGGGATGCATCAAACCAAACAGGTTTTCCAGTGCGAAAGCCTCTACGAATAGCTAACAAACCTTGATCATAAACCGTGGGATCTACTGTCAAGATGGCATCAGCGTCAGTAAAAATGGGATCTAAATACTGGTTTCTGAGCCTATTTTGTAAAAAGATAGGCTTGTATAAACCTCCTTGCCAACATTTTTGAGGCAGGGAAATAATTTTAAAATCTTCATCGTAATATTTGTCAGTTTCTGCTTTGACTATAGTAAAAAGGTAATTATATTTTTCCTGAAGATACTTATATATCGAAGCCATTGCCTCGAAAGCGGTTCCATTCTGAGCGACTTTAGGACGAAAAGAAAGAATATCAATCATATTTATGATGAAATCATATGTTCTCTTAATACAACTTCTTTGTAACTACCGGATTGCACTATTTTTCCTTTATCCATTAGATATATACAATCACAGTGTTCTACAGTAGTAAGTCGATGAGCAATAATAATCAAAGTTTTGATTCCGCTTAAAGACTTAATTGACTCAGTTACTAAACTTTCCGTTGCATTATCCAGGGCAGAAGTAGCTTCATCTAACACTAAAATCTCTCTTTCGTGATAAAGCGTTCTGGCAATTCCAACGCGCTGACGTTGACCACCAGATAACATCACCCCTCGTTCGCCAACTCTCGTATGTAAACCCTTCGGCAAATTTTCCACTACCTCTGTAAGCTGAGCTGCTTGTATAGCTTTATTCAATCTATGTTGGTCAATTAACTCTTCAGGAACACCGAAAGCAATATTTTTCTCCATAGTGTCGTCAATTAAGAATATAGATTGGGGAATGTAGCCAATCAAATTCTGCCAAGAACGTATGTGATTGTAAATGGAAACACCATCAACTTTAATGTCTCCATCTCGAGGAGTCAAAAGACCTAAAATTAAATCTACTAGTGTCGTTTTACCAGCACCTGATTTGCCAATCAAAGCGACAGATTGACCTTTAAAAATCTTCAGAGATATACCATTCAAAGCGTTTTCTGTTGCATTAGGATAATGGTAGATAACATTTTCTAAAATAATGTCATTACTTAAATTAATTACCTGATTATTTTGAGTTTTACTAGTACATACTTGATTAAAATTTGAATTTATATTTGCTTCAGAATGTCCATTTCTTTTGCCTATCTCTAGGTTATTTAAATCTAGATAAAGCTGATTGAGAGCATAGCTAGTATTTGCCAGTTTTCCGAGTCCCTGGGTAAGCTGAGAAAATGCTGGTATTAACCGAATAGAAGCTAAACCAAATATGCTGATAACAGAAGCCAGATCTTGGATATCTTTCAAATATAGTAAAGAAATAGATGTATATCCTATTAGAAAAATAACAAGAAGAGTCTCGATTATAATGCGAGGTGAAAGTTTAAAGGCATAAAAAGAAATTGAAGTATCGGCATATCTTTGGGCTTGTTTTATAGTCTGCTCTCTAAAGTAAGATCCACAACCAATAATTCGAGTCTCCTTAAATCCGCCAAAACTATGGTTAATATCACGGATAATTTCTTGATTAGCTTCATAAAGTTCTTTTCCCCAGAAACGCATCTTTTTTCTAAAAAGATTAAATAATATTACTAAAGGAATACTTATAAATATTAGTGATGCTATAATTAAAGGATTTACTAAACAAAGTAGTATAGATATGGCAATGATGTTAACTATATTTGAAGATAAAGTGAGGAAGCTATTTAAAATCCCACTAGAAAATATTGCTGTTTGTTGGTTGATATCATTGAGAATTTGAGCACTGTTTTTATTAAAAAAGAAAACATAGGGAGCTTCTAAGTAGGCTACCATTAATCGATCAATCAGCTTCTCTCTTTGTACGAAAATAAAATGAAAAATACGAACTTGAATGTACCATCTTATGAGAGATTTAAAGCAAAATAAAATAATAATTAAAAATCCCAATAGGACAATAAATTGATTTTTTTGAGTAAAATTTAACTGATTATAAGTCCAGCTCAACCAATATTTTTGATCAATAAAATCTGGATTACTAGCCAATTTAATGAATGGTCCAATTATACCAATTCCAAAAACCTCTAAAATTGATAAAAAAATGAACAATAAAAACCAATAAACTAAATTCTTATTTGGGGAGGGTAAAACATATAAAAATTTTGAAAGGTAATTAATCATAAGTAGTTATTCTTTTCTTTGTATTTTAGTAGTGTCGTTCTCAGTACAGGACAAAAAATGAAAAGAGCAGGAAATCTTCATCTCAAATATTTTTCCCTGGAAGTTATAAAAGAGGGATATATATTACTTAAAATTTGTCTTATAGCTATAACAGGTTCTCTGATAATCATTCCTTTCCATCTCCATTGGAGCCAATTCATCATATGCCTATAACAAGCAAAACGCTCCTCTCGACAAGTTGAAATTTTTTGAATGGATAAAAGATATTCCCTAAAAATTTTCCAAGTAGGGAATACAATTCTTCTTTTTTTAGATGAGTCGAACCATTCAGTATATAAATGTTTAGAATCACGAGATAGAACTATATTTATTGATTGTTTTGAATGTCTTCTTGGAAAAAATAAATATTCAGGAATTTCATAAAACTGACCAAGGAGACCAAGCCTTGCAAGTAAAACTCTATCCGATCCTGAGTATCTATCAATAAGAGATGTCTCACTTAGAATACTAGAGCGAATTAGTCCAAAAACTTGATAGCAAGGATGAGGAACAAGTATAAGATCGCGAAAACGTTCTTGAAGTTTGGGAGAATTAGTATTCAATTTAACATTACAAGTTTTAATATATAGAGGGTCTTTTTTTTCTATTACTGACCCTAATTTGTTAATCAACCTAACTTTTGAATGACAAAGAATTACAGATGTATTTTTATCAAGAATTTCAACACACTTTTCCAAAAATTCTGGGGCAAGTAGGTCGTCATGAGCTGCCCACTTAAAATACTCACCTTCAGCCATTTTATAAACCAGATTATAATTTGGAGCAGCACCAAGATTTTCATCATTGCGATAGTAGCGGATACGTCGATCTTTAAAGGCGTATTCTCTACAAATTACTTGGGTTTTATCAGTGGATGCGTTATCAGAGATGACTAGCTCAAAATCTTTATATGTCTGAGCCAAAATTGAATCTAAAGTTTCTCTGAGAAATTGTTCTCCATTATATACAGGTAAGCCTATGCTAACCTTTGGTTTGTAATTATGATTCATATTAAGATCTACTTCTTTTATAAAAAATTGGGTATCGCTAAACTATGAAATGATTATATATGCAAATGATTTAAGGTATTCTCTATTTACCAAACTCATTGTCATCTTTTTGCCACTTTGCTTTAAAGTGATCAATTTCTTTTTTTTCATAAAAGTGCTGTGCATATTTGGAACTATACATTCGCTCTAGATAAGAATCTGGTAAAGTAATATAATCTAAAAAATCCTTATAAAGTCTGTAATAATCCTTGCCACTAGAAGCATTTGCTTTTACTAAGTTAAAATTTTCTAAATTCAGAAAATACTTAAATGCTTCGCCTCCACAATCATTAAGACTCTCTAATTTAATTAAAAGTAATTCTACTAATTGTCCCCTGTATATTTTATATCCTTGTGACTTAGGAAAATTAGTTGAATATATATCGATATCAAGAAAATTTTGTAGCTCTCGACCTAACCAATTTAAAGGGTAGTCGTGAGGATATTTATTAAAAAAACATTCCTCTAGCTTTTTCAAATCTTCTATATTAGTTTTTTTCTCATAGTTAGAACCAAGGTTAACGGGGAACAACCAAGAATCTAGACTATGAAGAAAGCCAGATATATTTGTGGCAATTGGATCTCTCACTAAAGTTACAAATTTATACTTTTTACCTTGAGAAAAATCTTTTTTTATTTTTTGTTTTAAGAAATAACTTTGGAGAATATATTGTCTGCTTCTTTTAGGGACGTTTGCCCAATCACCAAAAGCCCTGTTTTTCATTTCTTGCAAGAAGGTTAAACCTTCTTCTGTTAAAAAATGAGTATGGTAAATTCGCTTTCCAAAGCCAGATTTCATTAAAGATTTTACGATTGTAGCAGAGCCGACTCTACCCATCTGATATACGAATAATGGTTCTTTGTTTTTCCAATTAGCATAGATAAATTTGATATATTGTTTTAAGAAAAAATATTCTTTTTCCCACTTTTGGCTGAGTTTTTGTTTCTCTATATTAAGCATTATTAAATTTGGTAAGCAGGTATGTAAAATTAATTTCCTTAGTCTGACTCAAATTTGAGTCAGACTAATGTATCCTGATAAAAAAGATCAAGTTACAGTATTACTTCATCACTTCCAATCGGATTTACGATAACATCACCAAAACTAGCATCAAAGTAATGACTAAGAAAAGCTATTGAGCCATTCTGAGGATTTTCACTGCCTGCTTCAATTTCTTGTAAGTTCCATTCTGAAGGTTCAGTTTGACTGTTTTCCCAAACTTTAAGACTATAAAGACTATTTTCGACTCGCATCTTAAAGTTATAAGTAGTGTTCACTTCCATATTAAAAGGTGATTTGTTTCTGGTAACATCACTTCCTTCTATCCTTAAAGTTTCATCTCGTGCTTTGTACCACCCAATAGCTCCAAGGGGAAGCCAACCCGTCTTGGGTTGGCGATCAGCGATAGGATTGTCAGTATGTCCAGTCCATCTAAAAATAATCCCAATTCCGTTGCCAATTTCGTGGATTGTAATTGGCACTGTCACTTCATAGTCATCCCAAGATACATCTCCCAATGCTATGATGCGGTCATAGCCTGGTCTAGCGGTGCGAACGCTATCTCCTTCAAGAGACCATAATCCATCAACTATCTGTGAAACATTCTGGATGTCAGTGACAGAACTCCAATCTACTGAGTATTGGTCTGGCCATATGCTACCGGACTCATAGGCAATAGTCACAGTTTTGGTCGAGATATTTCCTAGTTCATCTGTAGCAGTGATGCTAACTAAATCATCATTAGGTGAACCATCTAAGTCCGCGTAAGCAATATCAATATTAAAATCACCAGGTTTGTCTAGTCTATTCTTATCTCTTCCTATTGTAAGAGGAATCTCTACTCCCCCATTTAGAGAATAAGTAAGTGAGGATACACCGTCAGGATCGGATACGTTGCCAAGAATATTTACCCAGGTTTGAGGCTTGCCAATCTGCCCAAATTCTTGGTTAGGTCCATACCAAACGTCGATTTTGGGAGCACTCAACGAAGCCTCTTCGATAGAAATCCCAACCGTAGCTGGATTGGAAATGGCCCCCTCAT
>CAZBPR010000003.1:0-32302 GCA_964493825.1 uncultured Dactylococcopsis sp. | reverse complement strand
CACTGCTACTGGTCGAGCCATCATGAGTATAGGTAACCAACCCATTGGCATCAATCGCTACTGTCCCGCTAGCCGGCGCATCGACAATCGTTACGGTCGCTGGGTCGAGAGTTCCATCACTATCTTCGTCGTTGCCGAGCACATTAATCTCTGTTGCCCCACTTGGTTCAACGACCGCACTATCATCTGTGGCAAGAGGCGCTTGATTAGTATTGCTGGCCACGGTGATATCAACCGTAGCTGGATTGGAAATGGCCCCCTCATTATCGGCAACCGTGTAAGTGAAACTATCACTGCTACTGGTCGAGCCATCATGAGTATAGGTAACCAACCCATTGGCATCAATGGCTACTGTCCCGCTAACGGGCGCATCGACAATCGTTACGGTCGCTGGGTCGAGAGTGCCATCGCTATCTTCGTCGTTCCCGAGCACATCAATCTCTATTGCCCCACTCGGTTCAACAACCGCACTATCGTCTGTAGCCAGGGGCGCTTGATTCGCTGCCGGCTCGTCTTCAGGATTGATTGGGGCTGCAGTATTAAAGAAGTAATCGACTTGCGAGGTAAAAGATAGATTGTCACCTGAGTTGCCAGCAAATGTGCCGACCGAGCTAACTTGTAGTGCATGGCTAAAACTACCGGCTGTCGTCCAAGTTGAACCATCTGCTGAATACTCTAATGTCCAAAGGTCACCTTGACGATTAACTCGCAAGTGAGAAGCGGCTCCTGATGGAATTTCTAGTTGAATTTGTCCTTGTGATGAATTATCGGTAGTCGTTCCTGCAAAAACATACAGTTTCTTTCCGCTTCTCCTCACATCGGAATATATGTCAAACCGGATCCAATTACTTGCGTCTTGTTCGACGAGGATCCCTTGTGATTGAAACTTTTGTGAAGGCTCAGAAGCAAATTTGACCTCAACCTCAAAATCATCGTCTGTCGTCGGTTGCATGACCCGGGGCGCATCGTATTTATCATTCCACAAATCGTGGCCAGTTCCCCCAGACACAGACAATTCTAAATAAGCATCTTGAGTATTGGTGCCTGTTAGCTCGTATGAGCTATCGTTCTTAGGGTTAATAAATCCCCATTGAGAACTCAGTGTACTATTGTTAAAATCGTCAGATTCAAATAACATTTTAATTGCCGTAAACTGATAAAAACATAGGACTTGTGCATTGATAGAGTAATCAAATAAATTTGATTACAAATCGTATTTTTTAATACCTTACTTTTAGAGCAAGGAGGGCAATTATGATGGCAAGCGGTATCACAATAATTGCATAGTAGAGTATAAGGTAAAGTCTCAACCAAGCCGGATATAAATTGACTTTATGTTGGAGCACGAAAAAGAGAAACCTACTGAAAAAATTGAGATTAATTGTTTTTAGGTTGTCCGCCCGATCAATGTAGAAGTCTAACTCTGGGACACGGTAACTGCTAATAAGTTGATGCCAATTGGTATCACTAAATAAATTAGGAAGCGTGATCGAGCCATCTGTCCCATTTTCTCCAGTTTTCGGTGTGCGCAGTCTTAAGATGAGCTCGTCCAACTCTTGTCCCAAAGTCAAATTACGCTGATAAGGACTGTCTGAAACTGAAATAATCCGTGCTGGACCGGCTTGATTTAACTGAGAGGTCGCAAGGGTTACTCCAAGGCTAAATTCAGAAGATTGGCGAAGTCGCTGAGATAAAACAGTAACCGGTTTTGGCGTTTCCAGCCATTGTTGAGAATTGAAAGAAGCAACTTCGGGTTGATCGGATTGCTCTTTATTTCCTTGCCAAATTAAATCGGGAAGGTTGCCGGCGCGATCGCGATAGCTTCCTTCTCCCGAAAATTTATAGTCAGCGAGGCGAGCATTTCCTAATTTTTCTGAAAATTGAGGGTCAGAGAAGGCTTGTTGAACTTCCTCTTTGGTCAAAGCGCGATCGCTGATCCAAAACTGAGAAATTTTACCTTGCCAAGGTCGATCACCCGTCGCTTCATTCCCAATCACTAGAGGAAAACTTGTCTCCCAATTGCTCAAACGACTGGCACTGGGATTTGGGATTAACAGGAGCATGGCAATCATAATGTAACCGATCAATAAAATGACCAGTCCTTGTACCGAAAGTGAGCGGTAAATCCTCTTCAGTTGAAAGATTAACCATCCGACTAAACCCCCAATGCTGTTTGCTAAAATGTCGCTACGAGTTGGCGATCGCGATGGTAGAAAGATTTGTAAAACTTCAACTGTCAAGGAAAGACCGAAGCTGAGGAAAACGACTATCATTATGCCAGCCCAGCCACTCATTCTGCGATGACGCAACCAACCGGTCAAACCAATGCTCAAGGGCATAAATAACAGAATATTGCCGATAAAATCAGCACTATTGCTTGGGTGGTGGAAGTAACGGAAAAGATTCCCCAACGAGATGCCGACTTGCCAGGTAAAGTTAAACGGAAATAGCGTAACTAAGGCAATGAGAAGCGTACTACCAATCGCAATGACCTTCGCTCTGGGAAAATAATGTTTTCTCACCGCTCGTTTCAACTGCAAGTCTGAACTCTCCCTCGTCGAGTAGGAACCCGATCAGCAATGGCTTTCCCAATTTCTAACGATGCGGTTGCTGCCGGAGATGGTGCATTACAAACGTGCAGTGCGTTTTGACCTTCAACGATTAGGAAGTCATTGACTAATTTTCCATTTGGCATTAAAGCTTGGGCGCGCACACCGGCATGAATGGGAATAACATCTTCAGCTTGTACCTCCGGAATCAATTGTTGCAAACTGCGAACAAATGCGGTTTTACTCCAAGAACGAATCATCTCTGCAATACCAATAGCACCGTATTGCGCTGCCAATTTCCACAAACCGGGATAAGTTAAACTTTCAGCCAAATCCCTTAGATTAAGATCGCTCTTTTTGTATCCTTCCCGTTTGAAGCCTAGCACCGCATTGGGTCCCGCGTGAACACTCCCATCAATCATTCTCGTGAAATGCACGCCCAGAAAAGGAAAGTTAGGATTTGGTACTGGATAAATCAGATTTTTAACCAAATAACGTTTTTCCGGCTTCAGTTCGTAGTATTCACCGCGAAAGGGAATGATTTGGGATTGGGGATTAACACCGCCTAATTGGGCAACGCGATCGCTATGTAACCCAGCACAGTTAATGATAAATTTTGCCTCAAACTCACCTTGATTGGTCTTAATGAGGTAACCATCAGACGTTGGTTTAAGATGGGTAACTTTTGTATTAAATTGCAATTCTCCACCGCGATCGCGCAGGAGATCAGCATACGTTTGACAGACTTGTTTATAATTTACAATCCCAGTTGAATCAACCCGAATACCAGCAAGACAACGCACATGAGGCTCAATTTCTTGCACCTCCTCACCGCTCAGTTTTGTCACTGGAATACCATTTTCTAATCCTCGTTGATAGAGCGTTTCCAGTCGCGGTAATTCTTGCTGCTTTGTCGCCACAATCACTTTGCCGCAAACGTCATGAGGAATATTATGTTCCTGACAAAATTCCACCATGGAACGGCTGCCATTACGACAAAACTTCGCTTTGAAGCTACCGGGTTGATAGTAAATCCCCGAATGAATCACCCCACTGTTATGACTCGTTTGATGAGCAGCAACATCGTTCTCCTTTTCTAAAAGGAGAATTCGTTCATTGGGATTTTGTCGAGCAAGTTGTATTGCTGTTGCGAGACCAACAATACCACCACCAATCACAACCTGATCATAAATCATGATTATTTTAGAATTTTCTTAATCAGAATGAGGACTTTGAAAAATAGCTACGTTAGGGGAATCAAACCTTCAAGAGGGCGTATCATTTTATTAAAGGCACTCTCGACTTTTTGGGAAGTAATATTGGTATAGGTCTCTCGATCAACCGTTACTAGTTTTCCACAAACCCCTAAAGCGGCAATACTATCGCCAGGAAATTCTGATACAATTTCATGCTCTGGGTTTCTGGGAACTAAAATAATACGTTCTCCTAACATTGCCAAATTAAAAGGAATGTTATTTTCTTGGAAATTAGCGACCCATTGCCAGAGTTGTTTGACAACACAATCATTAGGAAAGACAACTCCAGCAAACGGATAAAACTCTAATAGATGCCAAGAATTCTTGGCAAGGGTTGGTGCGCTTTCAACTGGTAAAGTTTGTTGATGATAGACCGATTGGAAATGAATATGGTTGACTGAAGCGCCCGCATGAAGTGAATTAAAAAATAGGATGGTCTGATCAAGTTTTTCGAATAAATCAACCATATCTTCCAAAAACTCAAGAGAGAGCCGCTGCGGGAAATGGGGAATGTGATCGGTTGCTTGTGTCTTTTGAATCGGAATCCAGAGAAAATGACCTTCTTTTTCTAAAGGAGCGACATTATGGTAAGCATTCCAGACAAAATGTTTTAGGGAAATCTGAGCTAAAGGTTCCCGATTGAGTAAACTGAGAGACTGACTGGAATTTTGACAAAAAAATCGACAGTCACTAACCGCAGCAGATATGTCAGCTTGACGACCCAGTTGGCGACGTCTTCCACCAGGTCTTAGCGCTCGATAACTATTAAATTGACAGATCAAGTTGGCGATATTTCCTGTGTCGATCAATTTTTCTTTTACTTCGCCAGCAATCACTCGCCCTTGCGTATCATTCATCGCGTAGTAAGATAATTTTTTTCCCATTCGCGTAATTCCATAAATAATTTTGTCCCCTTGCTTCCATTTCGAATCAGGACTCTCATCGTCAAAAGTTGCTTCAAATTCGCTCATAATTAAACGATTAGCAACAGCTTGATGCCAAGCCTCATATAACTGGTTTGTCAAAGGATTCATTTCTCTGATGAAAAATCAACTTTATCTGCTTAACTTGTAGGAATTACGGGAGCAAAATCATCAAACAAACATAAATTCAGGACTTAAGCCCAAGTCAAAAACCTGCTTTTTAATTTCATCTTTATAAATAGAATTCATAACAATTACCACGTCGGGTTGATAATCCACTAGAAATTCAGGTTTCACAATTTGTTGACCGGTTCCTGCAATATACTTACCATATTTACGCGGATTAATATCAACCACGTAATTGATCGACGATTGTTCCTTAATTAAATTGAGAAACGTTACTCCTTTCGATCCGGCTCCCCAAGTGACTACTTTTTGACCTTTTTCTGCTATTTTTTTTAGAGTCTCTTGCCAAGAAAACAATTTATCTTTAAATGTTTTGGCAAACAAATTAATATCTTGGGAAAGTGCTTTGAATTGGTCAATTTCTTCGTCATTAAAAGCGATTCTTTCTTTACTTTTGGTGCCTTTTGTCGCTTCAAGGGTTAAAAACTGACCTTGAAACGCTTCTCCAATTGCCTGAACTTGAAAACCGCACTGAGAAAACAGGTAGCTTAACGAAACCGATGAGAAATAAGAACAATGCTCGTATATAATATCCCAAATTGCCATGCGCTGAAACGTATCTAGAGCATTAGGAACTTCAAAGAAAATTGGCGTTTTGCTATTAGCTTCAAGAGTATTGTGTAATACATTTAATAGGGCTTTTGGCTTTTCTATATGCTCTAACGTATGGCGACAACAAATAAAGTCTCCTTGGTAATGACTATAGTTTTCCGAATAAAAATCTTGCACAAATTGAACGCGATCGCGTTCTGAATTTAATCCCTCGGATTGATCAACTTGATCAACATAACTGGGATCAAAACCAATTCCTGAATTATTTCCCAGCTTGCACAACAAGAAAAGAAAGTCTCCTTTTCCACAACCAATCTCAATAATTTGCTTATTATGAAGATTGTGTTTTTTAATCAAGTGTTGGGCAAGAGACTGAGCATACTCTTGAAATCGAGGTGAGAAATCAAGCGAGTTTTCATAGTCCGGACAATAATCTAATTGCTTTGAGTCAAAGGCGGTGTTGTAAATAAAACCGCACTCAGAACAGAAGGCGAGTTTAACATCCCCTTTTGAGCAATTTTTTGCAGCCTCTTTTTCTGACCACAAAACATTACAAAAAATGGGGACATCAACCATTTCAAAAAAAATGCTAAATTGCGAAGAATCACAAATGGGGCACAACATAAAAATTATCTGGATAGATTATTCAATTTGAAGCTAGTCTAACTGAAGTAATTGAGTTGTTACTCCCATCTCGTCCAGCATATTTTGAATCTCGTCACGATAGATGGAGTTCATGATAATAATTTCATCGGGTTGATACTCTTTTAGAAATTCAGGTGGCATAATTTCTTTGCCAACCCCAGGAATAAATTTCCCATGACGATGAGGATTGATATCAACCACATACTGAATTGTGTCAATGGTATCGAGAGTGGTTAAGAAGGCCACACATTTAGAACCTGATCCCCAAACAACCACTTTCTTAGAATTGAGTTTAGCTTCTTCTAAATGTTGTTTCCACTCATTCAGTTTAGGGTTAATCTTTTCAGTAAACGCAGTTAAGTCTTGACGTAACTCGGCAAGGGTTTCTTCTTGAGGATGGATGACTTGGGATGATTGGGCAACAGGTTTAGCTTCGATTAATAAATATTGATCGCCGTATCCCCGATAGAGATCAGTGACTTCAAAGCCACAAGCGCGAAATAAGCGTGCTAAAGAACCAGGGGTAAAGTAAGAACAGTGCTCGTAATAGATATCTTCAAAAGCCGTCTCACGTAAAACACGAGTCGTGTCTGGAATTTCAAAAACAACCCCAACCTGAAGCCGATCTCCAATTGAGCGTCGCACTTGATTTAAAAATTCGTAGGTGGGATAAATGTGTTCTAAGGTATGACGACAACAAATAAAATCGCCAACATACTCAGCATGTTTTTCTGAGTAATAGTCTTGGATAAAAGTCACCTGTTCAGCAACTTTGCTCTGCACACGACCCGGTACAACACTGGGATCAATGCCAATCCCTCGGTTATTCCCAAGTTCACAAAGCAATAACAAGAAATCACCTTTGCTACAGCCAATTTCAATGATGTCTTTATCGTAAAGATTATATTTTTCAACGAGGTGGTTCGCTAAATTCCGTGCGAATTGATTAAACGTCGGAGAAAAGCTTTGTTGATCTTCATAGTTGGGTGCATAGGCTGACCATTTCGGATCAAACTTAGTGTTAGTGATGAAGCCGCAGTGATCGCAGAAGCCTAAGACGACATCGCCACAAGGAAAATCAAGTGCTTCTTGTTGGCTAGATAGCATGAGGCAACTGTGAACAGGAACCTCTCGGACTTCGTAGAAAATATTGAGTCCTTGATGACCACAGTTGGGGCAAACATGGTTAACTAATTCATTTTCACTCGATTGAGTGCGTTCTTGAACAAAGTTCAAATTAGACATAGTTTCAATACTTAGAAAAAATGGTATAAAACGATAACCTTAAATCAAGTAAGCTCAAATAATTTTAGGCTTAGGAATCGGCACAATAAATTTTCCCCCTTTTTGCCGATATTCATCCTGTTGGGAAATAATTTCATCCGCAAAATTCCACGCCAAAATCAAGACATAATCTGGCATATCCTCTAATAACTGGGTCGGTGAAAAGATCGGGAGATGGTTAATTCCCATATAGCGACCCTGCTTAAAGGAATTCAAATCGACCACATAATCTAACAACGTTTTGTCGATATCAAAATAACTCAGGAGAGTCGTCGCTTTAGCCGCAGCGCCGTAGCCGACCATTCGCTTTCCTTGGCGCTTCAAATCCCACAGAATGTCCATTAAAGACTGCTTGACTTCTTGAACGCGATCGCCAAACTGGAGATAATAATCAACACAGTCAACTGACCGTTCAACTTCCTGCTTTAGCAGTAATCGAACCGAGTCTTGAGTGGCTTCATGAGGCTCCACAAACAAACGTAAAGATCCGCCATGAATGCGAGTCCGTTGAATATCATTGAGAAACAGACCGTGTCGTCGAAATAATTGATCTAAAGCAGTGACAGAAAAATAGCAAAGATGCTGATGATAGATCGTATCAAACTCACAATGATCGACTAAATCGACGACATAGGGCACTTCAATCACTGCCACTCCCGTGTCTTTCAAGAGCGTCGCCATACCGGCGACAAACCCATTCAAGTCAGGAACATGGGCAAGGACATTATTAGCCAGAAAAACATCCGCTTGTTTTCCTTCCTGCTGTAATTGCTTGGCCAATTCATGGGTAAAGAAAGTACACATGGTGGGAATTCCTGCATTTTGGGCTTTTTCTGCTGGCCCTGATGCCGGATCAATCCCCAAAACAGAAATGCCTTGCTCCCAAAAGTTTTTCAGCATATAGCCATCGTTACTAGCAGCTTCAATAACTAAACTATTCGGATCAAGTTGTCGAGCTTCGATAATGGCTTGTGCGCTATCCCCAAAATGCTTCAGGAGTGAGGGAGAAACGGAGGAAAAATAAGGATAATCCCGACAGAACAAAATTTCAGGAGGAACCGTTTCCGTAATTTGAGCGAGTCCACAGTCTGGACAAAATGCGAGATCAAGCGGAGCGGTATATTCAGGTTGATCGAGCTGCTCTTTTTTCAGAAGACTGTCTGCAAGCGGTGTATAACCGAAATCAAGAATTAACTTTAAATCAGTACCGCCACAAGAGCGACATGCAAGCTTGGAAGGAGTCATAAATCAGAATTTCCTGTTCAACTAACTTTTGTCACTAACTCATTACTTTTCTGCTGGGACATCACTCTCCAGCGTAATGTTTCATCAACTCGACCCTCATCGATTAACTTTTGAAGGTGAGCAATCCGTTTGTAGCGAGCCCCTTCAAAGTCATCTAAAGTCAGCCCGATTTTCTGATAAGCAGCATACAATTCTTGCGCTCCCTTACGAGCATCCCATTGCGGTTGAAAAGTCGGTAAAGTCTTGGCAATTTTACTGCAGTTGACTCGATAACACCGTTTATCGGGACCCGCGTCTTTTGCGTATTCAATGCGGCAACCCGGAACCGTTTCTTTGACGATTTCAGCCAGTTCTCTAATTTGATAGTTATCTTCGTTACGACCGACGTTAAAAGCTTGGTTATGCACTAACTCTAGAGGGGCTTGGAGTACTGCCAAAAATGCCCGTGAAATGTCTTCAATGTGGACAATGGGTCGCCAAGGGGTGCCATCACTCTTGATATAAACTTGACCAGTCGTAAATGCCCAGGCTACTAAGTTATTTAGCACTAAATCAAATCGGATGCGAGGAGAGACCCCAAATGCTGTTGCATTACGCAAAAAGGTCGGACTAAAATTTTCATCAGCCAGCTTAGCAACATCCTGCTCAGTTCGGACTTTAGATGTTCCATAGGGAGTCACCGGGTTAAAGGGAGATTCTTCAGTTAGCCAATCTTGACCCCCTGCCCCATAATTACTGCAGGAAGAGGAAAAGATATAGCGTTTAACCCCTGCTTGCTTTGCCAATTCAGCAACCCGCACCGAGGCTAGATGGTTAATCTCATAGGTGAGTTCAGGATTTAAATTGCCTAATGGATCATTAGACAATCCAGCTAGGTGAAGCACAGCTTCAAATCCCTCTAGGTCAGATACTTCTATATCTCGAACATCTTTCTGAATCTCAGGAATTTTAGGAATTCCTTCGCCAAAGGTACTGCCTTGGAACAGATCGCTATCTAGCCCCACAACTTCATAACCCTGTTCAAGAAGCATGGGAACTAAAATTGTTCCAATATAGCCATTGTGGCCGGTTACTAATACGCGCATTATTTTGTTTCCTCCCAAAGTTTCCAAGGTGCGTTACCTGATTCCCATAAACTTTCCAAGCGTTTTTTATCTCGCAGCGTATCCATACATTGCCAGAATGAATCATGCTTGTAAGCCATTAATTGACCATCTTTTGCCAATTGTTCCAGTGGTTCTTTTTCCCACTGGGTGTCGTCCCCGTCAATATAGTTAAATACATCCGGTTCTAAAACGAAAAACGCACCATTAATCCATCCTTCGCCCGTTTGGGGTTTCTCGGAAAATTCAACAATCTGGTTCCCCTCAAGTTCTAGATGACCAAACCGTGCCGGGGGACGGACAGAGGTGAGAGTCGCTAATTTACCGTGAGACCGGTGAAATGCCAGCAAATCATTAAGGTCTATGTTAGAAACCCCATCTCCCCAAGTGAGCATAAAGGTTCCTTCTTGTCCTAAGTAGGGAGCTAAACGTTTGATGCGACCTCCCGTTGCTGTATTCGCACCGGTTTCAATTAAATCTACTGTCCAGTCAGGATTATAGCTGCCATGGAGTTGAACGGCTTTATCGCGAAAGCTGACAGTCAGGTTACTGTTCATTGTGCAGTAATCTGTCATGTATTTTTTGATCACTTCCCCTTTGTACCCCAAAGCAACCACAAAATCTTTGAAGCCAAAGTAGGAATAGTGCATCATGATATGCCAGAGAATGGGCTTGCCCCCAATTTCCACCATTGGTTTGGGCTTAGTTTCTGTTTCTTCAGCTAACCGGGTGCCTAAGCCACCGGCTAGGATTCCAACTTTCATGTTTTGTTTTACCTCGTTAATGTTTAATTGATTCGTTCATTGGCTCAATGGAACTTAAATTTCACTATGACAAGTGAATCTTCTGTTTAATTGATGAGTTACATTTCCAACCTCCCTTTTTTATAGGGTTGAGTGAGACAAACCTTCTTGATAAGAATTGTTTACAATTCCCAGACAACATATCGCAAAAAGGCCAAATTACTGTTTGATGCAACTTTACTTTTGGAGTTAACTATATCGTTGTATGGAAAAGTTTTTATCGCCATTGACCACAATTCCTAAAATTGGAGTGCGAGACACCTTTAAAGTTTCCATTGCTTCCTCAAGCATGGATTGTTTTAATTTGCCGATCCCTGTCACTAGCACAAGACCATCTGTTGCAGGAGCAAGGAGATGAGCATCAGTAAACCCGCTGAGAATAGTAGCGTCGTAGATAACTAACTCAAATTGACTTTGCAACTTTGTCATTAAATGCTGCATTTTTTCTGAAGCAAGAAACTTACTGGGATCGGGCGGTAATTGACCAGAAGCAAGAAAAAATAAATGATCTTCCAGTGGACTTTGCTCTATGATTTGCTCAAATTCTAAATCTTCTCGATCAATTAAATCAGTTAACCCTGGCGAACGAGTTTCTTCAAGTGAGTAGTTAGATTTCGCTTTTCGTAAGTCAGCATCAACCAATAAAACTCGCCGCCCCATAGCAGCCGCCGCTTCAGCGAGGTGAGTCGAAACGGTAGATTTGCCTTCTCCCGGAATTGAGGAACTGACCACTAATGATCGAATCGGTTTATCTGGACTAAGCAGCCGAATATTGGTATAGATTGAACGGAAAGACTCAACAGCTACAGATGTTATTTCAAGAGCGCTTTCGCTTGAATTGAGCAGCTTCTTCGAGGATCCTTCTAAAAACTTCACATTCGCGTTATTTTTTGTAGCTAGTACTTTATCAAAAGGAATACTTCCTAACAAAGGCAATCCGGTCAACACTTGAATCTCTTTGGTCGAATGCAAAAGATCTCTCAACCGATCTAAACCTAAGGCAGCACCGATTCCCAATAATAGTCCCAGCGCCGACCCCAAGACTAAGTTCCTTTTCACACTGGCCGAAGAGGCAATCGGATCATTAGGAGGGGTCAACACTTCCCAAGGACTCTCGCTTTGCGCCACATCAATCCCTAACGCTTCCCGCTTGGTCAAAAATTGATTTAAGTTGTTACTTGCAATTTCCAATTCACGCTGCAGATCCGTATACTGGCGAGTAATCTCTGATAGGTTTTTGCTCCGTTGATTGAGGCGAGTGATGGTCTGAGAGAGGGCGCGATCGCGCGCTTGCAATTCATTAATCTGACTCTCAACCTCACTTTGAGATCGCTGAGCTTCTTTACGCAGCAAAGTCACTAACTGTTCTCTTTGCTGACGGAGGGTTTGAATCTTGGGATTTTTTTCTGTAAAAATTGCTGATTCTCTAGCAATTTGAGTATCAATTTCCTGCAATTGACCCAGAAGCGCTTCATAACGTGGAGTTGCCAATACTGAAGCTGTAACCTCTTCAATCGGTTGATTCGACAGTTTTTGTTCGAGATCTTCGGCCAGGAGTTGCGCTTCATCTAACTCCGCTTGCACTTCAAGACGCTGTTCGACAAATGCTCCAATTTGCTGAGACAATTGCTCTGCTTCCATTTGTGGATCAATAAAATTATTGTCTTGTCTCAATTGTTGGAGACGACCTTGAATTTGATCAACGCGCGAGCGAAGTCTCGGCAACTGATTTTCAACAAAGGTTAGCCCCTTATTCAGTTCTGATTGACGCACGTCTAAACTAAAGTTGACATAAGCCGCTTGAACCTGTTCTAAAACATCCTGAACTTGCTGTTGATCATCATCTTGATACGACACTCGAATAATATTGTTTTGTTCATCAATATTCAGCCCGAGCTTGCCCACAAGAGCGCCGTAACTAAGCTCAGGATATTCGGGCTTTAAGGCTTTAACAATGGGGTCTAAAACCCCAGGACTCTTTAAGATTCTCAGTTTAGCCTGATTCGGAACCACAGCGACGACCTCTTGGCGATTACTTAAAGACTCTGGCGTGGTTGATGAAATCACTTGCGACTCTAAAGAGACCGGTTCTGCTAAGAGTTCAAACTGAGCTTTATAAATTGGCGTATCAGTAGCTGCTTTAATCCCTCCTAGCGCAGCAAATAGCATCGTTGTCCCCACAATCACCCAAGACTGGCGGCGAATTGCCCCCAAAACCTTCCCAAAGTCAATGCCTCCTTCATCCTCACTTTCTGCAACTCGGGTAGACTCAGCTGTAGGAGGTAATTGATAATGATGTTGATTCACAGTGTCCAGTGTCATGGTTGTTGAGGTTATTGAATACAACTATAGCTTTTGCCGTTGCCACGCTCGTTGCCAAGTGAGACTGAGGAGTTGTTGCAAAGCAAGGTAGACAAAGGGTGGAATGGTTTTACCATAGCGAGGGCCAAGGCGTCGCGGTTCTTGAGTGAATCGGTATAACCATTCCAAGCCGAATTGTCTCATCCAAGCAGGCGCTCGCTTATGCACTCCTGCATAAGTCGGAAAAACAGCTCCCAAACCAATCATGACGGCATTAATTTGATCCTTATGTTGAGCTATCCACAGTTCTTGCTTGGGACATCCCAAACAGACAAATAAGAAACCCGCGCCACTGTCATTAATGGTTTGCATAATGGCTTGGTCTTCTCGAGCAGTTAGCTTTCTATAAGGAAGAGGTTCGGTGCCAACTAAATTAAGCTCAGGAAATTCAATTTTGAGACGCTTTTCCATATTGCCGAGGACTTGATCGTTTGCGCCTAACAAGAAAACGCCAATCTTTTTCAGGGAAGCCATTTGGCAAAGCTGCAAAAAGATATCCATCCCCGCTACTCGATCTTGGTCAGCTGCCCCCATCGCTCTCAACATCCAAACTAATGGCATCCCGTCAGGAGTCACTAAATCAGCGCCGGTTAAGGCTTCTGCAAATTTTGGTTTCCAGTGCGCTTCCATTAACATGTGAACATTCGCAACACTGACAAATTTACTGCTGCGATGCTTTGCCCATTCCGTCATTAATAAAATTTGTTCTTCAAAGGGCAAAGCGGTCACTGGCGTTTGCAGAACACGATAAGTTTTAATATCCCGGGGTGATGACATTAATGTGATTAATCAACAAAAAATTTTTATAAAAAAAGGCACACGTCTCCCGTCTGCCTAACAATTTGAGTGCACTCATTGGTGTCTTCTCAAATTATTTTCGATGGACTAGCCACCGCACAAAGTTAAAAATATGACTATTGGTTGTAACTACTTAAATTGAGCGTTAGGCGATCACTTTACCTTAAGCTCGACCGCGACTAGCACGATAAGTATATTCGCTAACGGACGGATTAGGATGATCTGGATCAATTGCATTTGTTGCTTGTTTCCAGTGGCGAGGCTGAGCAAGGGTTGCTTCGTAAGCGCCATTCTCGCGTTTCGAGACTAATAGCCAAACGTGACTGTCTTCACGACAGAAAAATTGCTCGAGCCAAGAATTACCATCTAGATATGCTCCTTTCATCGCGAGGAACTTTGCTTTTTTACTAGAGATACCCACATTCTTTTTAATGCTAGCAGCATCCTCGTAATAAACATGGTGTTTTTCGCTACCAAAACGCCAGAGCCTTTCTCCACAGTAAGGACAGTAAAATTTAGGGGTTTTTTTATGACGGCTGCGTTTATTCGGCATGGAACCATCTCTCCTACTTTGTGTTACTTGTCTCAATAACAAGTTAATTCATATCTTACACCTAAGTACTTTATTTTGTCTACCTTTATTTACTTAAGTTACGTAATCTCTTCTAAACATGACCATGAGTTGATCAGGAGTACCCGGGAGGGAAATTTTTTAGTTGATCTACGAAATATTTTTCAAAACTGATCTCATCCCCAGTCACTCCTTGAAAAACTATGTTGCGATAGAGGAAAGAAGCTGCTAGATCAGGATGAATTCTCCTTTCATTCCAGGCGCCAACCATGATTTAGCAGGCTCCTTGCTTTCTAAATACAACTAATATAGTTTTGAGGATCAATTCTAAGTCGTAGACAAGAGACCACTTTTGCTGGTACGAGATATCCATCTTGACAATTTCTTCAAAGTCTTTGACCATTGAGCGCCCATTAACTTGCCACTCTCCCGTTAAACCTGGTTTAACCTGCAAACGTTGGAAATGGTGAGGAAGATATTGAGAAACCTCATCTGGAGTGGGCGGACGAGTGCCAACTAAACTCATTTCTCCTTTCAAGACATTGAGAAACTGCGGAAATTCATCTAGACTCGTCTTTCGTAAAAAAGAACCAATGCGAGTAATCCGGGGATCATTTTCATTTTTAAAGATATGTCCTTGCGCTTCGTTACTCACAAGATGTTTTCGCTTCTCAGCATCAATCACCATTGATCGAAATTTCCAAATCCGAAATGTTTTACCATGTAGGCCAACTCGGGTTTGGCTGAAAAAAATCGGTCCTGGATCATCGAGATATATCGCAGGAGCAATCACAATGTATAATATTGCCGTGATCGTGAGTCCGACTAAAGCGCCAATAATATCAATCACGCGTTTCCCTTTACTGTCAACACAGGGTAAATCTGAAGCAAAGGCTTGCTTTTGTGATCTATTAGCTGAGTCTTGGTTAGTCAAGATTGGCATAGAAATGCTGAATTGTTTCTTGAGTTCCGCGAGCAAGGAGGGGTTACTATCTCTGTCGTAAAAGAATTTATGGTACATAATTGTAAGAACCAGAACACTAGAACTTAGGAGTTACGAAATATACAAAATTTAAGGGATTTCTGAGTCACACATCTTTTTGAAAATAGTTAGTGATTTTTATTTAGCTAAAATTACTAACTCTAGGTTGATGCTCTTTAATGTAGCAAATTTTTATTGGTAGATCCACTTAAATTCAAAAAAAATCTTTAAATGAGCTATTTCTAACAACCTAAATATATGCTGAATCACAATATATATGTTATACAGCTAAAATTTGTGATTCAAGTCAATTATAAATTTGACTTCTAAGGATTTATTAATGTGTTGTCATGAAGTTTCTTGAATTAGACGTTTTCCCTTACTTCTAGGTGGAGTCTTCTTGATTCATTACCCCAATTCAAATTTCTTGCTTGTTTTCTCTGGGATCATTGGCTGGGAGTAAATTAATTAAGGGTAATGGCAGTAGTGTGGACAAATTAGTCAAAATCACTAATAACCATAGTCGGTCAAAATTATTTTCTGTGACGCCGAGTAAGGAGGTTAATAGACCGCCTAGCTCTTGAGATAAGAAACCCGCTAAATTAAAAATGGACATGATTAACGCGAAAAAGGTGGCTTCGATGCCACTCGGACATAAACGGGCAGCGAGGACTAAAATTGGCATCAAAGCAATTTCCCCGATCGCGCTTAAAATGAGATTATCACCGAGACTAAACCAATAATCATCAATTCCTAAGGCTCGGTTGGCATGAGTCACCAGCAGTAAAACACTCATACCGAGAACGGCAGAAATTACAGTACTCCACCCTAAAACTTGCCGAAACGGAACCGTTTTCAAAAAACGTTGAAAAATCCAAACCCCTGCTAAAGAAGCAAAGCTACTCACTAAACGCACCCGTCCCAAAAATTCAGGTTCAAAGCCCAATTCGTTGGTAATAAAGAAGAAAATGGCTGAGTCTGAGGTGGGAGTCGATTGCCAGATAAAAATAAATAGAGTGGGCAATAAAATCCGTTTTTGGCGAATCGCTTGCCAAAGTTGTTGAATTTGCGTTTGAATATTAGTTAAGGCTTGCTCCTGTTTCGCTGGTGGAAGCGGTTGTTCTGCAATCAACCACGCCATCGTACAAAACACCAAGGGAAAAACTGCTGTAATCGCAAAAATCGTTTTTGGCGTAAATAACTCTAATAGCGAACCACTAAAGTAAGCTGTAATTAATCCTCCTAACGCCGTTGCCCCCCAACTCAGGGATTGCAGCGAACCGGCATTGGCTAACGATTCTTCTCGGGCGCGTTCGACAACCTGCGAATCGACAATGACATCGCTGATCGCGATTGAAGCGGAACTGATTAATAGTGCAATGGTAGCGGTCCAAGCACTATTGACCACCGTTGCTAACGCTAACCAGGAAAAACTTCCCAGCAATCCAGAAAGAATTAAATAGGGACGACGACGATACCCTAAAATCGGAAACCCATCGGAAAGGAAACCAAACAGGGGTTTAATCACCCAAGGCAGAACCGCCAACCCAGTTAAGACAGAGACTTCTGCTGGCGTTAAGCCTAACTCATCTTTTAGGAAAAAGCTAATTGCGAGACGGGCTAAGTTGAGAACGCCCCGCACCACATAAATACTGACAATCGCAATTAATTCGGGTGTGGGATCATTGCCTAAAAACAGTTTGTCTTTAATAAAAGTTCGTACCCGCGTTTTCAGCTGCTGGGTACGAGACGTTGTAGAAATACTCATAAATATTTTGAATTGAGTTAGGTTGAACTGTCTTCGACCCAACCCATTGTTTCCTGATTACCCGCGACTGCTGTCATCACCCAATCTTTAATTTTTTCATCCACCTGCTGTGGCACTTCATCATGGGGACAATGGCCAGCATTGAGAAAATGTTCCGTGATGTTGCTGTAATATTGATGAAACTGGCGTGATCGCGCTTGGGTATTCATCCAGGGATCGCCTTCTCCCCACAGTAACAACAACGGTGCTTCTAAACGTTGCAATAACTCATCAACTTTATCTCCACGGGGACTTTTAAACACCGACGCAAACACCTTAGCTGCCCCCGGATCACAAGATGGTCGATAAATATCCTCGACCAACTGATCGGTTACGGCACTTTGATCCACATACACTTGCTTTAGCGTCCGCCGAATCATCGATTTACGGCGGGTATATTGGAACAGTAAGAAACTGCTCCAAGGGTGCAATAATATGGATCGAACTGCCTGTTGTAACCGTTGCTTGAAAGTCGGTTTTGAGGGCATTTCTGCTTTTTCTTCAGAGTCGGAAAAAGGACCGGCACTATTGAGTAAAATCAGACCTCGCGCCCATTCGGGATGATTGCCAGCAACACATAGCGCCGTATACCCCCCTAAAGAATTGCCAGCCAAAACCACTGGCTGACCAATCACCTGCTCAATAAACTCACACAGTTGTTCTTGCCATAATTGACCACTGTAAATCCAGTCTGGTTTACTGGAACGTCCGAACCCCAGTAAATCAATGGCATAAACTGGAAAATCGGTTTGTAGTTCTGCAATATTTTTTCGCCAATGATCAGTGGAGGCACCAAAACCATGAATGAACAAGAGAGGGGGATCGGTTGCTGTAGCACTTCCTGCCTGTACATAATAAATATCTTGTTCACGCCATTGCCAATAATGACCGGTCACCGTTGCTGAAACTGCTTGATTCACTTCCATAAACTAAAGATATTAAGTTTTGTAAACTACAAACCCAAATACCTCTAGCATAGTTGAAAGCGCAAAGGATTTGCTATGGATCAAGGAGGAGAAATTGATTGATTACGAGTCTCATGACATGAAAAAGAATGATCGGCGCTGCTTAAGTTGTCGGCGCATTGCTCCCAAAAGTGAATTCTTACGTATTGTTCGGGTTCATCCGACCAAAACGATACAATTGGATCGGGGAATGGGACGTTCCGCTTATGTCTGCCCCTGTGCAAGGTGTCTCAAAACCGCACAGCACAAAAACCGCCTGGGACGTGCCTTGAAAGTCAAAATCCCCGCTGATATCTATGAACAACTTTGGGAGCGGGTCAACCGTTCATCCCCAGCCTCGACCTTCACCTCCACCAGGTGAACCAAAATTCTAGAAAACGCTAACAATGTTGGTACAATAAGAGACTCAGGGTTAAATTATAGGAGAAGTGATCTTCGCTTAAATATACATAATAAACTAAACTGAGCTTTATCAAACATCAAGCTTAGTGAAAAACTGCAAACAACTACTGTGATTAAGGGCCAAAACTTATGCTCTAAAAAAACAGAGAACTACAAACAACACGGGGGATAGTGGATGACTAAGGTCAGAATATACGATTTGTCACGAGAATTAGATTTAGAAAATAAACAAGTTTTGGATATTTGCAACAAGCTGAATATTACTGCCAAAACCCATAGCAGTAGTATTCCAGAGGCAGACGCAGAGCGCATTCGTGCTGATGTCCAAAAAGCTGGTGTTAGTAAAAAGCATGAGACGAGTAATGGCAGAACTAGCGCCAAAAATGGTAAAACCCCTAAAACACATCAACAAAAAATTTTAGAAGTTCGACACCACAAACGGGAAGAAACAGAAACCTCAGAAGCTAAAAACGGGGATCAAAGTCAGAGTTCACTCCAACTCAAAGCGCCACCCCGTCGTCCATCTGATCCAACAGAGGCTAATCAAGACACTAAACCGAAACCAAAAATGAAAAAGCCTGGGGAGGAAACCTCATCATCTTCCCCAGACTTAGCCAGTGCTGAACCACAACTGGAAAAAACAACCGAGGAACCTGTTACTAAACCCACTCCACCCAAACAACCCCCAACCGCTTCCTCACCAGCACCCACTCAACAAGAGACAACGTCGGAACCGACACCCGAATCAATTGAAAATAAAGAGCTGATTGGTCCGCCGAGTAAACCACAACCCCCCCAGAAAGAAGGGAAAAAAGTAGAAAAACCGAAAAAACCGGAAAAGCCAACACTGAAATCAGCTAAATCGAAGCCGCAACCGGAACCGGAAAAAGCGCAAGCCACATCAGAAACAGCAGAGAAAACGGAAGAAAAACCAGCCCCCAAAAAACCTGCTAAGCCAAAAATGCTGGCTAAACCGAAGCGGGTCGCTGATCAAGAAGCTCCCTCGGATGAGGAACAATTTACAAAAACTGCTAAAGAGGAAACTTCCGAAGAAGAGAGCAGTGATGAGAGTGAGTTACTATTAGAACAACCGAAACGTCCTCGCCCGAAACGAGTGGAAGGCCCCACCCGTACCGGTAAGAAAAAAGGTTGGGAAGAAGAAGAGGAAGATTCCGAAAAAGCCGAAGCGAAAGCCCAGAAAAAACGTCGTCCGAAACCGATTATTGAAGATGACGACGAAGAATTGGCCTTGGAAGAAGAACTGGAACAACCAGAAGAAGAGTCGATTGCGCTGCGCTCCCTAGAACGTCCTCCGAAACCCGAGGCACTGCAGAAAAAATCCTCTCCTCCAGCCAAAGCAGCACCCAGTAAACCCAAGAAAAATAAAGGAACCAGTCAACAAACCAGCCAACGCGGTCAACGCCAAGAAAAAGAATCCCGCCAAGAGCGTCCAGAAAGTATTACGCTGACCCAGGAATTATCCGTTCCTGCTTTGGCGGATCTGTTGGCCGTATCGGAGACGGAAATCATTAAGAATCTCTTCTTCAAAGGAATTCAGGTGAATATCACCCAAACTTTGGAAGTTGAGACCGCGCGGATGGTTGCCGAAGATCTAGGAGTAACAGTAGAAATCCCAGAAGAAAAATCGGCAGCCACCAAAACCGAGATGCTGGATACCGAAGACTTGGAAAACTTACAGTCTCGTCCGCCAGTAATCACGATCATGGGTCACGTTGACCACGGGAAAACCAGTCTCCTCGACTCCATTCGGAAAACGAAAGTAGCCGAAGGAGAAGCCGGCGGGATTACCCAGCATACCGGGGCTTATCATGTGGATGTGGAACATGAAGGAGAGACCAAACAAGTGGTTTTCCTCGATACACCGGGTCACGAAGCGTTTACTGCGATGCGCGCGCGCGGAGCAAAAGTAACAGATATTGCTGTGCTAGTTGTTGCCGCAGATGATGGCGTCCAACCGCAAACCCAAGAAGCCATTAGTCACGCGAAAGCAGCAGGAGTACCGATTGTGGTTGCCATCAACAAAATGGATAAAGAAGGGGCACAACCGGATCGCGTCAAGCAAGAATTAACCGAACATGAGTTAGTTCCAGAAGAATGGGGGGGCAATACTCCTATGGTTGGGGTGAGTGCCATTACCGGGGATAACTTAGATGAGCTACTGGAGATGATTATTCTGGTCGCTGAACTCGAAGAACTCTCCGCTAACCCGGATCGTCTCGCCAAAGGAACAGTCATTGAAGCGAACTTAGATCGCGCTCGCGGTCCCGTTGCTACCCTACTGGTGCAAAACGGTACGCTGCACATTGGCGATGTCATTGTTGCGGGTCCCTGTTTTGGAAAAATCCGTGCCATGATCGACGATCGCGGGGAACGAGTGGAAGCTGCTAGCCCCTCCTTCGCCGTGGAAATTCTTGGCTTAAGTGAAGTGCCCTCTGCCGGTGATGAATTTGCCGTCTATGCCGATGAAAAAGAAGCGCGCGCGCTCGCGGAAGAACGGACTGCCGAAATGCGCACCTCCCGCTTGCAACGAGCGGCCAGTTCCCGTCGCGTCACCCTGAGCAATGTTTCCGAACAAGCGCAAGAAGGTGAACTCAAAGAACTGAACCTGATTATTAAAGCGGATGTGCAAGGTTCTGTAGAAGCGATTCAAAGTTCCTTATCCCAAATCCCTCAAAACGAGGTGCAAATTCGTGTTTTATATGCAGCACCAGGGGAAGTTACCGAAACTGACGTTGATCTCGCCGCTGCTAGTGGTGCCGTTATCATTGGCTTTAATACCACCCTTGCTTCTAATACCAAAGCCGCCGCCGATAAAGAAGGCGTTGATATTCGGGAGTACGACATTATCTACAAACTCCTCGATGAAATCCAAGGTGCAATGGAAGGATTACTCGATCCCGAAGAAGTCGAATCTCCCTTGGGAACCGCAGAAGTACGAGCGGTCTTCCCAGTAGGACGCGGTTCTGTTGCTGGCTGTTATGTCCAATCTGGGCGCATTGTCCGCAATCGTCAGATGCGCGTTCGTCGCGATGGCGAAGTGGTCTATGAAGGCAACATTGACTCACTCAAACGCGTGAAAGAAGATGCCAAAGAAGTCCAATCTGGGTTTGAATGTGGTATTGGTTCCAATAAGTTCAATAATTGGAAAGAAGGCGATATTATTGAAGCCTACGAAATGGTCATGAAACGGCGCACCTTAAATCCTAAGAAGTAACTTCTCATTTCCTCTCTCTACTGTTGTGGGGAGAGGGTAAGTGGGGGGAGTATGGGAGAAGAAAGGAGACAAGGAGACCAGGAGACCAGGAGACAAGGGAGACAAGGGAGACAAGGAGACCAGGAGAATTTTTTATTGCCTATTGCCTATTCCCTAATGACTAATGACTAATGACCAATAACCAATAACCAATGACCAATAACCAATGACCAATGACCAATGACTAATGACTAACGACTAATGACTATGTACAAAAAAGATCCTTATTTGTGGATTCATTTAGCTGGACTTGCTATCCTTCCCTTGTGGATAGAGTTAGTCTGGTTAGGGCTAGCTGCAGGAAAACCGATTTTCCCCGTGGTTGTCGAACTGATTTTAGTTGCTGCAGTGGGTACTGTGCCCATTACCTTGATGCAATGGGCACGTCCCTTTGACATTTTTAGCGTGTTAGTCCTGGCGGTACAACCCGATCAGTTAAGTGAACCGCAACGACAAATTTTGCAAGTCTTTAAAACCTTAAAGCATCGTGTTTTAACCGGGTTAGGCGCGATCGCGCTCCTTGGGGGATTATGGCTGATTGCTCGCTATGCCCCTTTAGTTGCCCCCGTTACGCCTTTTGCCAATCATTGGCTGGGATTGGCAGTGGCAGCGATCGCGTTTTTAGGCAGTAATTTGTTTTTACAAGTTCCCCTCAGCGTCATAGCTGTCTTCCTGACTCGCAATACTCAACTCGCTGAATTAACGCCAGTACCTCCTGAACAAATTACGAGTCACTATTTTGTGCCCGGATTTCGCGTCAAGAAAATTTTACCGACGATTAAAGGGGAAGAATCTGAGGCATCAACCGCTGTAAAATAATCAATGATTCTATTGTCCAGATGTAAGACGGGATAGCAGAGGTCGTAAGACTTCTACTGTTTTGCAGTCTGCTGGATAGGAAGCTGACGCCATCATCGTAGATTTGGCGCTCGGTAGCTCATATGCTTCTGTCGCTACAATTACAATGATTATAGAAGTCTATGATCGGTGAAATAGTATAGAGACACGATAGGAGAACCCACTCAAAAATGTTAGAAACGTATCGGCAACACGCAACAGAACGGGCCAAGCAAGGAATTCCCCCCCTCCCCCTCAACGCCGAACAAACCTCTGAGTTATGTGAACTTTTAAAACAGCCTCCTGAAGGAACAGAAGAAGAATTATTATATTTATTGCGCGATCGCGTTCCCCCCGGTGTCGATGAAGCCGCCTATGTTAAAGCAGGGTTTCTCACCGCAATTGGCAAAGGAGAAGTCAACTGTCCGCTGATCACCGCAGAAGAAGCCGTGGAACTTCTCGGAACCATGGTGGGTGGCTATAATGTCCAATCCCTGATTGAGTTTCTCCAATCCTCTGACACGAATCTCGCCCAAAAAGCAGCAACCGCCCTGAGTCAAACCATCCTTGCTTTTGATGCGTTTAATGATGTGTTTGAACTCGCCCAAGATAATCAATACGCCAAACAAGTCATTGATGAATGGGCGGAAGGAACTTGGTTTACCAACAAGCCAGAAGTTCCGGAACAAATCCAAGTGGTGGTCTTTAAAGTGCCTGGAGAAACCAATACTGATGACCTTTCTCCGGCGCCTCATGCGACAACACGCCCTGATATTCCCCTCCACGCCCTCGCGATGTTAGAGTCTCGGATGCCGGAGGGATTAGAACAAATTGCTCAATTAAAAGAAAAAGGCTTACCCCTGGCATACGTGGGAGATGTTGTTGGCACCGGTTCATCCCGGAAATCGGCCATTAACTCCATGCTATGGCACATTGGACATGATATTCCCAACGTTCCCAACAAACGCGCTGGCGGATATGTTCTCGGTGGTAAAATTGCGCCCATCTTTTTCAATACTGCCGAAGACTCTGGTGCATTTCCCATTGAGTGCGATGTCACCCAAATGAATACAGGGGATGTCGTTACGATTTACCCTTATGAAGGAAAGATTACCAACGAAGCCGGAGAAACCTTAACCACCTTTACTCCGAAACCGAATACAATCTTAGATGAAGTCCGCGCCGGTGGACGGATTCCACTGATGATTGGACGGGCTTTGACTGATAAAACCCGAGAAGCCTTAGGGTTAGAAGTCACGTCTCTATTTACTCGTCCAGAAGTTCCCGCAGAGAATAATAAAGGGTTCACTTTGGCGCAAAAAATGGTGGGACGTGCTTGTGGCGTTGATGGGGTTCGTCCCGGAACCTCTTGCGAACCGATGATGACCACCGTGGGGTCACAAGATACCACCGGACCGATGACTCGGGATGAGTTAAAGGAACTGGCTTGTCTTGGGTTTAATGCGGACTTTGTTCTCCAAAGTTTCTGTCACACCGCAGCGTATCCCAAACCAGTAGACGTGAAAACCCATCAACAACTCCCAGACTTCTTCGCAGACAGAGGTGGGGTTTCCTTAAAACCCGGTGACGGTATCATTCACTCTTGGTTAAACCGGATGTTACTCCCCGATACAGTCGGAACTGGCGGTGACTCTCACACGCGCTTTCCCCTTGGGATTTCCTTCCCTGCTGGGTCAGGTTTAGTCGCCTTTGCTGCTGCTTTAGGGGCAATGCCTCTGGATATGCCAGAATCAGTGTTAGTCCGCTTCACAGGGGAATTACAGCCGGGTGTCACGCTGCGAGATATTGTTAACGCCATTCCCTATGTAGCGATGCAACAAGGGAAGTTAACGGTTGGAACCGAAGTTAAGGAAAATGTCTTTTCCGGTCGCATCATGGAGATGGAAGGCTTACCCGACTTGAAAGTAGAACAAGCCTTTGAATTAACCGATGCCACTGCCGAACGCTCTTGTTCTGGCTGTACGATTAAGTTAGGGAAAGAGACCATTGCCGAATATCTTAATTCCAACATTGCCCTGATTAAAAATATGGTGGCGCGTGGCTATCAAGACTCCCGTACGCTGTTACGTCGTGCAGCCAAAATGCAGGAATGGTTGGATAATCCTGAGTTACTGGAAGCGGATGCAGATGCTGAATATGTGGACACGGTTGAGGTTAACTTAAACGAGATCAAAGAACCGATTGTTGCTGCACCAAATGATCCAGATAACGTGAAGTTAATGTCGGAATGTGCAGGGGATAAAATTGATGAAGTCTTCATCGGGTCTTGCATGACTAACATTGGTCACTATCGCGCGGCTGCAAAAATTTTAGAAGATGCAGGCGTGTCAAAAGTTCGCCTTTGGATCTGTCCTCCCACACGCATGGATGAAAAACAACTCCGCGAAGAAGGCGTGTATGGAGTCTTTGCGGCTGCTGGTGCGCGGACAGAAATGCCTGGTTGTTCCTTGTGTATGGGGAACCAAGCGCGAGTGGAAGATGAAGCAACGGTCTTCTCCACTTCCACTCGGAACTTTAATAACCGCATGGGGAAAGGCGCACGCGTCTATCTTGGTTCAGCGGAGTTAGCTGCAGTTTGTGCCTTACTGGGTTACATTCCCACTGTTGAGGAATATCTCGCCATTGTGCAGGAGAAAATTAATCCCTTTGCAGCAGACTTGTACCGCTATCTCAACTTCGATCAAATTGCAAACTTCGAGGACGAAGGTCGGGTGATTCCGTTAGAAGAAATGCCTAAGATTGAGGACATTTTAGGAATGCCAACTGGCGCAAGTAAATAGGTTAAATGAGGTGGGTTCTGCCCACCTTTTTTATTGAGGAATCGAGTTTGATTGACTCTTCAAAAATTATGACTAGTTTTCGTGAAAAAGTTTTTAATTTTTTAGGTGATGATGGTTTTCCGATCTTTCCCATTACTCAAGTTTTCTTTTTAAGTATTATTTACTGGATCAGTAGTGTTCTTGATGAATCGCGTAATTCAGATGAGGAGTCCAAGTTTCAACAAATATTCTTTTATATCATCATAACTGTATTTCTAGTTTTTGATTGCTTCTTATTTTCGCTTAATCCTGATGAAGCAAGAGAATGGATCAGTGCGATTGGTTTACCCATCACTACTTTTATTGTTGCTTATTTCATTAACAAAAGGCAAAAGGACAGAGAAATTAAAGAACAACAAAGAGAGAAGAATAGAGAAGATAATAACCGAAAACAAGAAATCCTTAAGAGTTATTTGAGTGAAATGAGTGGTTTACTCAAAGATCAAGATATAGAGTCGATTCAACCTAATAGCTCCGTTGATAATTTATGTAAAGCATTTACAATTAGAACTCTTTTAGAACTGGATTCAGAGAGAAATAGATTGGTCACACTATTTTTAACAGAGATGGGAATAACTATAGAGAATAAAAATAAGTGGGGACTTCTTAAAAATACTGATTTGACAAATGCTAATTTTAAAAGAGCTTTTTTTTGGAAAGTTAATTTTGAGAAATCTATTCTTGAAAAGGCTAACTTTAAAGGTGCTATGCTTCGGGATGCTAATCTTAAGGGAGCTATTCTTTTCAATTCCAATTTTGAAAGAGCAAATCTTAAAGCAGCAAATCTTGAAGGAGTTGACCTTAGAATAGTTAAGTTGAAGGGAACTGTTCTGACTAAGTCTATCCTCAAAGACTCGCTTCTTAACAAGGCTAATCTTGAGGGAGCTTTTCTTATTAACAGTAATCTTGAGAAAGCTAATCTGGAGAAGGCTAACCTTGAAGGAGCTGATTTATCTGAAGCTATCAACTTAAAACAAGAGCAAATAGAACAAGCAAAGGGTGATGAAATGACTAAAATCCCCGATTATTTGAAGATGCCTGAACATTGGAAAAATACAGTAGAGACTCAGGATAATGTAGAACCATATGATGAAAAGACTAATTTAACCTGAACCTTGCAAGTTTACTGAAAAGCGCGATCGCGTAAATAGCCTAACGATTTTTTGAAATATCATAAAACAGCGAGATTCAATCTGGGATACGCAGACTTTGATGAGAGAAAAATAATGAGGGCGCGATTGAGCTCCGCTCACCGAATCGAAGATTCGATCGCGCGTTTAATCCTCCCTACCTTCAAAAAATCATGGCGATTTCCTAAAACAGGAGATGATCCGCCGGCTGCTACGAGTCGCTACGACAGAAAATCGCTGTAAGTTTCTCAGAGTAAAAGTTTGCTTTTTTCCCTGAGTGGAGAAGTTTCGTTATAATAATCAACGTTGATCGCGCTCTAAGCGTCAAGAAAATCTTATGGAACCTGCAAACACGATAGATACTGAAACTCTCAAAACAATCGTCAAAGAAAGTGTACGGGAAGTTATGCGAGAAGAATGGTTCAAGTTTTTTGAGATGCTTATACCTTATGTCGATGATGAAGAACAAGCCGAAATTGAAGCAACTTTTTCACCTGACCAGTTTCAAGAGGATGACTTTATCGACATAACAAAATTAGTTTCTGATGAAAGTAGAGATTAGTAAGTCAGCAAATAAATTTTTAGAAAAGTTAGAGTCTTCATCCCGTGAAGCAGTTTTAGGAAAAATTGGCGTTCTCAAAGAAAGTTTGGAGAATCAAGAAGTTTATCCCCCTGAAGAATTAGATATTAAGAAGCTAAAAGGTCGCTTAAAAGGTTTTTCTAGAATTCGTGTTGGGAAACTTCGGATTATTTTCCAAATTCAAAGAGATACTGATCGAATTCTCATTTACGACATTAAGTTTCGAGGCAATGTTTATCGACGTGACTAAGTTTCAAGTAACCTTCCAAGAGATTATTCAACTTAATCAACTGCTTTTAATCGTTGTTGAGATGGAAAAATTTACTGATTTCGCGATCGCGTAAAATTAGCGACATCAATGTGGGATACGCAGGCTTTGAGCAGAGAAAAATAAAAAAGGCGCGATTGAGCTCCGCTCACCGAATCGAAGATTCGATCGCGCTCAAGGAGAGATTAATAAAGCTCTAAATCCTGCTTGGCTAAAATGGCGATCAGCAGTTAAAGCGTCAGTAATTCCTCGATTTTCCATGACGATAAAGGAAATACAATCAACCAATCCCCATTCTTTATCTCTTCGATCTTTAAACAATTCAAATGCTTCGGTGTATAGCGGATTGGTTAATTCAATAATTTCAACATTCGGGTCAGCTTCCAAGGATGCAAGGAGTTGAATTGCCGCTAACCGATACTTCTTTTTAGAAAGTGCATTCCCGATTTCTAATAGGATTACTTGAGTCGTAACTAAGCGAGTTTAATTTTTTTCAAGTTGATCAGCAATTTGAACAGCTTTAAGATGATTGTTATCGCTCACTGAAGACAAAGCAATGGCAAAAGAAGTGTCAAGAAAAACCTCAATCATTCTGATTCAGTATCTTGTGAATATAAATATCGATCAAGATTTTCCGACCAATCTGGATTCCCTTCTAAATTAAGAGATTTAGCGGTTTGCAGAAAACTTTTCGGTTGATCTTCTGTGCTAGCTTCCATACTCTCAACGATAATACGGACTCGTGTTCCTGGCTTTAAGGTTAAGGGAATCATGGGTTGAAGACTTGTACCATCAAAGATTGCTTCTAATTTTTGACTCATGGTTGATTGAGTGAATTACGACTCTCAACTCTAGTTTAGCGGAGGAGTTTCGTTATAATGATTAACGTTGCAAATCCCACTCAAGCGGGTGAAGAGAATCTTATGGAATCTGCAAACACGATTGGATACTGAAACTCTCAAAACAATAACATCGCAAGTTGACTGAAAAGCGCGTAGGTCGTAGGTCGAAGACCGCGCCGTCAGGCAGACCGCGCCATAGGTATCGCGTAACTAGCTTTTGAAACTTTATAAAACAGCGTGATTAAATCTGGGATACGCAAACTTTAATCAGAGAAAAATAATGAGAGCGCGATCGCGCAACCGGTTATTAAGTTCTTGCTCGAATTGATTGATATCACTCAAAACTATTCAATTCTGCCGTAATAAGCAATTATCTCTGTCTGAGAAGACTCTTGATGCTTTAGCCATGCCCACATTTGATCGCCGAGGGAAAAATGCCACCATTCTTCGGGATGTTGACGAAATCCGGCAGTCATCATCATCTCTCTCAAGAGTTCTCGTCTTTGTTGATAGAGTTGTTCGGTAGGGGTTGTGCTGTTTTGATAAAAATGAGGGAAAGATCGCTCAGAAATCTCATCAATTTCGCCTCCAAAATCAATCGTTTCTCCCTTTTCGTTAACCACAGTAATATCAACTGCAGCGCCAGTGCTATGAGGGGGCGGTGTTTTCGGATTGTGGCTTGGTGGTGCCCAGAATTGTGCCACTTGTTGTGCAATTTCTTGATCGGATAATCCTAAAGCTTGGTGACGTAACATCTGAAACGTATAGTCAACCATAAATTGTTGCACAGCTAGCGGGCGATAAGCATCAAAAATTTGAATCTGCCAAGCCGGATAATGTCGTTGGAGCTGGTTTTGGGCGTGCTGTAGCGCTTTTAAAACTCCCTGACGGACCCAATAAGGAGAAGCCTCACCGTAGGGAGCGCCCAATTTTTGGTAAGGATGAGGGGTGACAAAAGCAAAATCAGCGGCAGGGATAATAACAAGATCTTCACCGCAATCTTGAATCGGAATTTGTTGGTAGGGTTTAGTCATGAGGGTTTTTGTAGTCTCTCATACAACTTAACGCAGCCGTGTCGGTGACAATTTTATATGACGATTGATGATTATGAGCGTAATCGTGCCTTGGGTAGCCAACTTCCGATTAAATCTCACTCTGTCAGTGCTCTTAACTGTTCTGTCACATACTCGACGATCGCGCTAGATACCGTTGGGGCGGCTTTAATGTCGCACTATGGTATTGGTGAAGTGAAAACCTGTCAATTTTGGTATCACGGCTTAAGCGATATCTATCATATTGAGACAGCCAGTAGGCGATACATTTTCCGGATTTCTCATCATCATTGGCGATCGCGCTCTGATATTCAATTTGAACTGGAATTTCTGACCTTCCTGCGTCATTATGAGCTGCCGGTAGCATCTCCTATCCCCACCAACACGGGAGAACTCTGCTTAGAAATCGCTGCCCCAGAAGGAGAGCGTTATGGGACTCTGTTTGAATATGCAGAAGGATCAGTTCCCATTGGCGATTTTGACTGCACGCAAAGCCATCGCTTAGGAGAAACCGTTGCCAAATTGCATCGAGTCAGTTACCACTTTTCTCCCCTTAGCCAACGCTCTTCCTTGACCCCAGAATTGATGATTGACGATTCCTTAGCCATCATTATTCCTTTTCTAGAAAAACGTCCTTGGGATTGGGAAACCTTATGCGCGATCGCGCAACGTACAAAAGAACAACTGCACTATTTACCCCAAACCCCACCCTTTTGGACAGTTTGCTGGGGCGATCCCCATAGCGGAAATACTCACTTTACCGATAATAATCAATTGACCCTCTTCGACTTTGATCAATGTGGCTATAGCTGGCGCGCCTTTGATATTGCAAAGTTCCGTCAAGTCTCACTGCAAGCCGGATGTGGTCCAAAAATCCGCAAAGCTTTTCTGCAGGGATATCAAACGATTACCGCTTTAAGTAATTTGGAAATGGACTGTTTACAAGCCCTCACAGTTGCTGCCTTTATTTGGGCTTGGGGGATTAATCTCAACCGTGCCATTTGTTTTGAGTACAGCCGTCTCGATGATCGCTACTTTACCCGTCGCTTAGAACAATTGAAGCAGTTACACGCTGACAGTGGTCGGATTTTTTAAGTGATTCGTCATTGGTCACCGTTTCCTGCTATACCTGAAGAGTAGGGTTATGTAGAGAAAACTTTGTATGCTCAAAAGAGTGCTTATTGCCATCATTCAGCTTTATCGGGCTTTGATTTCTCCCCTATTTCCCCCCAGTTGTCGCTTCCAACCAACCTGTTCTCAATATGCGATTGAAGCAGTGGAGCGATTTGGCATTATTCAAGGCAGTTGGTTAGCGGTGAAACGCATTTTGCGCTGTCATCCTCTCCATCCCGGCGGTTATGATCCCGTTCCTCCTCAAAAAGAAGGAGAAATCAATCAACAAGGAAAGGAAATAGCAAATCACAAACAATAAATTTAATGTCAGTCATCGTTGTTGAACATCTAAGTAAAGTTTATCCTGTTGCGATTAAAGAACCGGGCTGGAAAGGCGCATGGAATCACTTTTTTAAGCGTAATTATCGCTATGTGAATGCAGTAAAAGATGTTACTTTTTATGTTGAGCCCGGAGAAATTGTTGGTTTTTTGGGGGCGAATGGCGCGGGGAAAACAACAACTTTGAAAATGTTGACTGGGTTAATTCATCCCTCGCAAGGGCGGGTAAGAGTTGCGGGTTATCAACCCTTTCGTCGCCAGCACGCTTTTCTCAAACAAATGAGTTTGGTGATGGGACAAAAACAGCAACTGTTGTGGGATTTACCAGCCATTGACTCTTTAAAAATTAATGCTGCGGTTTATGAAATTTCCGATGCTGACTTTCGCCAGCGCGTCGGCGAGTTCAGTGAAATGTTGGACTTAGAAGGAAAACTCAGTAAACCGATGCGGAAATTATCCCTAGGAGAACGAATGAAAGCAGAGTTACTCGCTGCATTACTCCATCATCCCCAAGTTTTATTCCTGGATGAACCGACGTTAGGGTTAGATATTAATGCTCAAGCAGCAGTGAGGGACTTTTTGCGGGAATATAATCAACGTCAGCAAGCTACAATTATCCTCACGAGTCACTACATGGCAGATATTACTGCCTTATGTGAGCGTGTTATGTTGATGCATGAAGGACGATTATTTTATGATGGCGGTTTAGAAGAATTAGTAGAAAAATTTGCACCCTATCGAGAAGTAGTAGTGGAATTTTCAGAGCCGTTACCGGAAGAGAAGTTAGCTCAATATGGGGAAGTAGAACGTTTAGAAGGGCGAGAAGCACGATTTATTATCCGTCGGGAGGAGTTAACGCAAACCACCGCAAAGCTTTTAACCCAGTTAGACGTGATTGATTTGAAGGTGAATGACCCACCGATTGAAGAAATTATTGGGCGTTTATTCCGTCAAGGCGGGTTAGCTGCAGTTTATTGACACTCCCGTCGCCGGAGGCGAGGGATTCTTCCTTCATCCGGCTAACTTACTACGCAAGCTCTCACTTACATAGCAGAGGTCAGTCCGTCCAGAAGCGTTTTTAGAGTCGGTATGCCCTACCGCCTCTTTTCCTTTTCTCAAAATGTTTATTCCGGCGTTATGGTCACGATTTAACGTACAACCACACTCACAAATATGGGTTCTAGTTGATAGCGACTTCTTAACTCGCTTCCCACAACCGGAACAATCTTGACTAGTGTAGCTAGGGTTAACAGCTACAAATTCTCTCCCATACAGCGAACAGAAATACTCAAGCCATTGACGGAAAGTTGACCAGCTAGCGTCACTCATTGACTTAGCCAATCTAGTTCTAATTAAACCTTTAACATTTAAGTTTTCAATCACAACAAAATCATTAGACTTTGCTACGCATTGGCCTAACTTCACTACCCAATCTTGACGCTTGCGACTTACTTTTAAGTGTTAATGTAGCGGCGTTAGGGGCTGTTGTCAACCAGCCTAGAGGCACGGGATTGTTTTGTAAGTTAAGTCCGAACAAGCAATATGTTCAGCTTACCTGATTTGACGACTCAGGGCTACTAAAAAAAGCGTCTTGC
>CAZBPR010000002.1:43055-60859 GCA_964493825.1 uncultured Dactylococcopsis sp. | reverse complement strand
ACAGTGAAGTAGAAAGCGCGATGTGCTTTGCACTCGGTCTGGCGACCTACGCGCCCTTAGAACAAGTCTTGAATGAAAAGTGGTTGCCTTAAATATGAAGAATGAAGATCCCCTCAGATGCCATAATCCAAGAACAGAAACTCACTAAGTACTTACTGGTTTTTAAACCAAGAAACGATAAATCAAACTATTTAGCTCAGGCTGGATTCAACTTAAATAACTGGCAAGAACTAAAGATAGCAATCCGAAAAGTCACTCAAGAAAATGAAGCAATTGAAGATTTGACAGATCAATATGGAACCTATTATCAAGTTATCGGTGAACTAAAAGGAGTCAATCATTATAAATTGCGCGTCATTACAGTTTGGCAACAACGCAAAGCTGATAATAGATTTTATTTTATAACTTTGAAGCCCCACCGAGTTAATCAAGAGTAGAATTATGGATTTAGAACTTTATCAAGACATCGCGCTAACCCGTAACTTTCCTGAGTATCAACTACAACAAGGAGATATTGCTACTCTCATTGATTTTGTCCCTCATCCCAATGGAAGTGAAACCGGTTGTGTATTAGAAGTTTTTAACGCAGTTGGGGAATCTCTTAAAGTGGTGACAGTTCCTAGATCAGCGGTTAAAAGATTAACGAGTAATGATGTTTTAAGTAGTCGTCAACTCGGGGTGCAATCACTAACCTAAATGCTTTCCCTGAAAGCGCGTAGGTCGAATACCGAGCCTTAGGCATCGCGCCCCTAGATCAGGTGCTGGATGAAAACTGGTTGCCATAATTTTGCGCGTGATGTTGGCGCGATCGCGCTCCAGAACGAGAGGAAAAAGCAATGAGTAATATCAAATGCAACACTTGTGGCAGTCAACAGCTTGAAGAACGAAAAGTTGACTATTTATACCATTATCAAGGAAAATACTTGTTGGTTCCGAATACGCCTATTGAAGTTTGTTTAAGTTGTGGAATGCTATATTATGAGGCAAAAGTTTTGAAAAAAAAATTGAACAATATTTCTTTGCAATTTATGATAATGATGAATAACCTGATCAATGCTTATCTATTCCGACAAAGGTTTTTTCTTGAAGCAACCGGAAGTGTTGATTTTAGATGAAGCTACCACATTAAGGGGGCGGATCAGATTTTGGTGTTGGAAAAAGGAGAAATTATCGAGCAAGGAACCCATCAGGAGTTATTAAGTCGAGGGGAAAGATATGCGCATTATTGGCAGTTGCAGGCACAAGGAGAAGTAGCTATGAATTAGTTAAATTGCATCGTATATTAAATTAATAAATAATGCAAATATACAAAAATAATACTTCAGATTATAGTTTTGATAGTTTGAATTTTAAATTTCTATTGATCTTATAGAAACCAATTAAGCTATGTGTAACTCATCAATTGACTTTCTTGTTATAGGAACACAAAAAGCAGCGACATCATGGATGTATCAATGTTTAAAGGAGCATCCAGAAATTGAACTTCCTGCAAATAAATATGAAGTGGAATACTTGGGTGGCAATCTAAGCCAAATATATGGTAGTGACTGGTACTTTGGGCTGATGTCTTCCCATGAGACGGCAATACGTGGTGATGTCTCCGTAAGGTACCTAGACGATGCTCGATCACCTAAAATCGTTAAGCACTATACACCCAATGTCAAGTTAGTCGTTATCCTAAGGGAACCTATTGCAAGGGCAGTATCAGCCTATGCATGGAGCAGAAAAACTGGTTTTTTATCACCTAATCTCCCATCAACTGCGGAAAAAATGTTTCAGCTTGTTTTAGATCAAGAATATCATTGCTATCCAAGAATTAAGGATAATTTAGCTGATTTTGTAACAGGAGGATTTTATGATAACAAACTTATTCCATGGTTTGAATTATTTGAACCGTCAGCTTTTATGATAATCACATATGATGAAATTCAGAATGCTCCGATAGAAGTTACTAAATCTTTATTTAAGTTTCTAGGGGCTTCAACAAATTTTGCACCTTCCAGTTTACACTCAAAACCGAAAAAAACTAACTACTCCCTTACTGAGCCTCATCAAACCAAGAAACTAAATAGACTAGAAAACTTAAATTTTCGTATTCGCAAAAAGCTACATCAGTTAATCGACAAAGACCAAGATCTACCTTCTTCAATATTTACACTGAGTCAACAAACTAAAGATAAGCTTTTTTCTCTGTATCGAAACCATATAGAATCTACAGATAAAATAATTCAGAGTGTACCCCAAAAACAAAGACCAAAAGATAAACTGATAAATATTTGGAAATATTGGTAATATTCTTGTTAGTTTGTTAGTAATAGTTAAATATTTAATTTTTGAACTTAAAATTTATGTTATAAACAGTACCATATCAGTTCAAAACTATCGATCAAATGAAATTAACAATTATTTACAATAATATTAAAATTGAATTAAAGCATTAAAAATAATACTATCTTGAGTCTTTATAAAGAAAATCATGAAGCAATATCAAAACATAAAAACATCTATACCAAAACCAATAAAAAATAAAATCAATCAAGTAAAAAGTTTTTTAGTAAAAAGTAACAATAATAAGATACCAAAACTGAATGCAAATGATACTTTTTTAGTATCTTATCCAAAGTCAGGTAATACTTGGGTTCGCTTCCTTTTTGCCAATTATTTAAAAAATGATACAGAAAAACTTATTACTTTTAAGAATTTTGACCATTATTGTCCTGAATGGAATATTCAAAATGAATTAATTAGTAAACTTTCTTCTCCTCGTATTATAAAAAGCCATGATAAATTTAATTCTTTATTTCCAAAAGTAATTTATATTGTTCGGGATGGGAGAGATGTCTATCTATCTTATTATCATTATCTTAAAAATAGCTTCACCCAAAATTTGTCATTCAAGGAATTTCTTGAAAGTGATAATATTCCACAAGGTCGTTGGTCAGAGCATATTGAATCTTGGATACTAAATCAACATAATAATATAAACTTAAAATTAATAAAGTATGAAGATTTACAGCATGATCCTTTTTCTTTATTTTCTGAAATGGTAGAATTTGCAGGATTTGAAGTTCATAAAGAACGTATTGAAATGGCAATCCAAAATTCAAGTTTTAAACAAATGAAATCTATTGAGCAACAATATGGTAAAAAAGCTCGTAAAAATACTCCAGAAATTTTTGTACGTAAGGGAATTTCAAATCAATGGAAACAGGAATTTGGAAAAGAAGAATTAGAAATATTTAAACGTAAAGAAAATATTCAATTATTGGAAAAATTAGGATATATAGATTGATTTAAATTAGTAAATCATTAAATGAATTGAATAAATATTTAAAATTAATTTTAGATATATGAAACAAAAATTGCTCAATCTTTATAATCAATATTTTCTCAAATACTTTAATAAAATTAATGAGACTCAAGAAGATACTCTAGCCATGCAATGCTTAGCACCATTGTCGAATACTTATGTCCCTTGGAGTGAATCGGCAATGCGCCCTAGTGGTTTAGTAGCAGTATTGAACGATATTTTAATTAATAAGCGATCCTCTATAGTTGAGTGTGGAGGGGGTGTCTCTACGTTTTATATTGCTAGATTGCTAAAACAACAAGGAGGACATTTATCTACTATTGAACATGATGAAGAATGGGCAAATTTGTTAACTAAGAAATTAAAAGAGGAAGCCCTAGATCAATTTGTATCAGTTATTATAGCCCCTTTACAACCTACGAAATTAGGATTAGATGGAACTGATTGGTATGATATCAAAGTTCTTGACAAGCAAATAACTCATCAATCAATTGATATGTTGTTAATTGATGGTCCCCCAGCTTATCAAGATAAAATCAAGTATGCCAGATATCCTGCTGTTCCTTATTTTTCTAAGTTAATGAAAAATGATTATACAGTAATTCTAGATGATATCAAAAGGGAAGGAGAACAATATATCATTTCAAAATGGGAAAATTATTTAAATATTAATTTTGAAAAACGTTTCCTAAAAGGTAATATAGCAATTGGTACCTCAAAACATTCATTGACTGTATAATTATTTCTAATGAATAGCTTAAAAGTTGCTTTTATTTCTCACTACACAAAACTATATGGAGCTAATCGTTCTCTACTGAATTTGATTGATGGTTTAGCTAAATATAATGTAATTTCTTATGTTATTACTCCTGCTGAAGGAGAGTTAACCACTGCTTTAGAGCATCGTAATATTAATTTTGCTGTCATACCCTTTAGATGGTGGGTAGGAAATTATAAAGCTAAAAAAATATCTTTTTCTTTAAAATTATTGAAAAATAAAATTCGCCCATCATATCACAAAATCAAACGTTTAATGACTAATTTAAAGCTAATTCCAAAGTTAGCAGAGCAATTAAGACGGTGGGAAATCGATATTATTTATACGAATTCTACTGTCATTCCAGTAGGAGCATTAGTGGCTAGTTATATGAATTTACCTCATGTTTGGCATCTTAGAGAATTTTGTGATTTAGATTATAATTTTCAATTTGACTGGGGAAAGTTTTTCAGCGAGTTTTTAATTAGTAAGGCTAATGCAAAAATTTGTATATCTAATGCAATATGCTCTCATTTTTTTTTAGGAAGTAATTTAACCAACACTTATATTATATACAATGGGGTAGCTTTTCAAAAACAATTTGAGCGCTGGTATGATTTAGCTAAAAATAAAACAAATTATAGGGAAATATACACTTTTGCCTTAGTCGGACTAATTAATATCAATAAAGGTCAGGAAATTGCAATTAGAGCAATTGGTTATTTATTTAATTATTTAGAAATAAAGGCGAAACTCATATTAGCAGGTGCAGGAAAAACTGAACATCTGAAAGAATTAGCGAAAAACATGGGAGTCTTAGAATATATAGAGTTTTGGGGACATATTGATAATCCTTATGAAGCCTATCTAGCCTCCGATGCTGTATTAATGTGTTCCAAAAATGAAGGGATGGGACGAGTAACAGTAGAAGCAATGTCTGCATGTCGTCCTGTAATTGGATACGATAATGCAGGAACTTCAGAACTTATAAAAAATCAACATACAGGATTACTTTATCAAGGAGGATATCAAGAATTAGCAAAAGCAATGAAACAATTCATTGAAAATCCAGAATGGGCTAGGCAATTGGGAATTAATGCTTGGCACACTGCCCGTGAAAATTACACAATAGAAGTTTATACCAAACAAGTTTATGAAGTATTGAGTTCAGTTAAAGGCTCAATTGCTTTAAATTAAAGGCGCGATCGCGCTAGAAGAATATCCGTTAGAATTGCAAGCCAAACGCTATATTGAATTGTATCAAACCGTTTTGACGGATCAATCATCATGATTTCCCTTCATGGATGAGAAAACAGAGGCGCAATCAGACTTGAAAGTGAGAAAGGAGCGCGATCGCGATTAGTAAAATGGAAAAGGATCGACTGAGCTCGCCGAAGTCTTTGTCGAAATGCCGTTTCCCGTCGGGAACATCGCGCTAGAAGAATATCCCTTACAATTACAAGCCAAACGCTATATTGAATTGTACAAGAAACTTTTAGATGGTTAATTCTAAATTGGAAAAATAAGCGCGATCGCGATAATAAGCTACTGAGAATCAGCACAAATGCTTAAAAATTATTAAGATTATGACCTTTCAAACCACTTATTTGGATCAAATCCTAGCCAAGCAACGATCTCAACTTGAGCAAGAACGTCAAAATTTACTAGAAAAGACGATTGACTGGTTGAATAACTATGGTTCTCGCTATGGAATCAAACAAGCCTACATTTTTGGTTCTCTCACTCGCCAAAATCAATTTACCAAGAACTCTGATATTGATATTGCTGTCGAAATAACCAACACTGATCACCTTTTTTCTCTTATCGGCTTGATCTCAGAAGCAACGGCAAGGGAAGTTGATATAATCCTACTGAATAACTGTCATTTTGCTAATCGGATTTGCGAAAGAGGGATTAAATGGACTCCGAACAATTAGTTATTTTGAAAGTTGATGTACAAGCACAACTCAATTTAATTAAAAAAGTGGATGAGCGCTTAAAGGAACGAGCCAATCATTTACAAAGTGACGATCCCATCCTCCTCGAAAGTATTGCTTATCAAATTCATAACCTGTATAGTGCCATAGAAGATTTGCTGAAATTGATTGCCAATTATTTTGAAAATAATATCAGTAACTCTAGTCAATGGCATAGTTTATTGTTACAAAGAATGACCATAATTGTTCCCCAAGTGCGTCCAGCTGTTCTCGATTCAGAAACATATACTCTTTTGAATGCCTTACGGGGGTTTCGTCATTTTTTTCGCCATGCTTATGGCGCTACTATTGAATATGAACAACTGAAAAGTAACCTTGATAAAGCCTTAAATGTTTTCCCAAAACTTGAATCTGATTTAAATCAATTTTTAGCTCAATTGGAGTCGGGTGATGAGAAATCAGAGCAGGCTAGTGGTTAGAAAATAGAAGTGTAATTAGTGCGCGATCGCGCTATGCAAGAATATCCATCTAATGAGTTGAGTTATCTTGTCTAGGTGAGACAATAGTATTTGAACCGTAAATTCCAAGAGGTTGAAGATGAGTTCAGTGCTTTCTATCTTAGAAGAAGTAAAATAACTATAATTCAGATAGCGCGATAGAGAGCGCGATCGCGCCATAAGGAAATAGTCCTCTTATTAAATTTCCTGACCGCCAAAGTTCTAAAGAACAACAACAATCTATGCCAAAATTTGTTCCGAGTCTAAAAGATTTACCCGAACCTCCTCCCGAAAAACAGGGATGGCCCTGGACGGAGGAAAGCGAGCCTTTACCCCCTCAAATGCCTGATGGGTCTTCTTGGCCCCAAATTAGTATTGTTACCCCTAGCTATAACCAAGGATGTTTTATCGAGGAAACCATTCGCTCCATCCTTCTCCAAGGCTATCCTAATCTGCAGTATATTGTTATCGATGGCGGAAGCACTGATCAGACAGTCGAGATTATTCGTAAATATGAACCTTGGTTAGATTATTGGGAGAGTAAAAAGGATAACGGACAAGTTGATGCCATTAATAAAGGACTAGAGTTAGTGGATGGAGAGATTTTTAATTGGATTAATTCTGATGATTATTTAGCTGTTGGAGCCCTAGGTGAAATTGGTTACTCTTTTGGTCAAGCTGATATCTTAGCAGGCAAGTGTAGACATTTTTGGGAGGGAACTAGTAAAGAAAAAATACTAGCGACGGTCAATTTGGATTACCGTACAATAATCTATCAACCATCTTGGATTAGGAAATTTGATTGTCTGCGCTGTCGTTATCAACAACCTGGAGTTTGGTTAAAGCCATCTTTAGTGAAACAATGTGGAGGACTTGATATTGAATTACATTACAGGTTTGATCATGAGTTGATGTACCGATACTTAGTTTTATTTGATCAAGTTAGATATATTGATTATCTGCTGGCTCACTTTAGGCTTCATGAAAGCTCAAAAACTGTTAATTCCATGAGTCAAACTGAACTTTTTCAGAAGGAACAAATTAAAGCGGTTCGTAAACTGATGAATGTGGAAAAGTTTTCTGCAGCTCATTACTCTTGCCAATTATACTTGCGAGAACAAGATTGGTTAGAAATGGTTTCGCAAATCAGAAAAGATGATCAATTATCTAAATGGAGAAAGCGATTAAAAATACTATCGTTAATCTTTCAAGATCCGAGGATTCGTTTAAGTCGTTTGAGCTTAGGAGCAATTAGAAGAATTTAATCCTCAAAATTAGTTTGATACATTTATTAAGGTAATTTATATGGGTATTCCGAAAGTCACTGTAGTTACTGTCGTTAAAAATGCAGAAACAGTTATTGAAGACACTATAAAAAGTGTAATTTTACAAAGTTATCCTAATTTGGAATATCTAGTTCTCGATGCTAAGTCTAGCGATCAGACCAGCACAATTATCAAAAAATATCTTGACTATATTCATTTATATATATGTGAAAAAGATCAAGGCATTTTTGATGCCATGAACAAAGGGGCAAAACTTGCCTCTGGCGATTGGATTATTTATATGAATGCCGGGGATCGGTTTTATGCTTCTGATACCCTAAGTCAACTGGCTGATGCGCTGAAGAGTGATGCTGATGTTATTGTTGGTGGAGCAGAAAAAATTTTAGTGGATGAACTGGAAACACGACGTTTTCATAGTATGCCTGGATCCATAGAAGAGATTTGGCGAAAGTACCCAACAGTTCATCAAGCAACTCTGGTTCGTTTATCTTGTCAGCAAAAATATAAATTTGATACTAGCTATATTTGGTGTGCGGATCATCACTTGCTTGCCCGAATGTATCGAGATGGCAAAAAATTCTTGCGTCAGGAACATTTAATTTGTTATTACGACTGTAGTGGTGGTCAGGTTCGCGATCCTAAGTTATTTATTTGGGAACGTTGGCGATTAAGCAAAGGGTTAGTTCCTATGTATCGACGGTGGCTTCAATATGGAAGCGAGTTATTTCACTGCACGGTTTGGGGTAAGTTAGTTTCTATCGTTAAGATGTTTCTCCCTGAATCAGCAATTTTCAAATTGCGTCGTTGGCGAGGAACTGCTGGTATTTGAGTTAGTTGAATTGATCCTGATTTAAAAATAAAAATTGGTAAACTATCCTAATTCAAGATGCAAAAAATAATCAAAACTATAAGAAATATTATATTAAGTTTTTTTATAGAACCAGCAAGAACACCCTTGGTCACATTTAGTTTTTCTAAACTAAAAAAAGAAGTACATGAGTATTCAAATTATGAATTTATTGAACCTTCGCTGAGCAAAATTTTCCTACCTAATGAGGCTCGAAGAATGCAATATCTCTTAGAGCCTTTAGTTATTCCTAGACCTTACTACTTTTTTGAAAGAAACGCTAAGTTATTCGGCTCTATACCTTTAGTTCTTGATAATAATTATTATCTAGTGTTAGAAGCACTTCCTCAAAATCCTATCGTCCCCTCAGAATTTTATAAACAAGTTAATTCTTCACTATTTTTTAGAATTTTTTTTAATAAAAAAGTATTTAATCACAGGTATAACCCTAAAAGAAATATAGATTATGCTGTAGTTCTAACTAACTCATATACTCATAATTACTATCATTTTATTGTTGATTCTTTACTTAAAGTTAACACTATCCATCAAGCTATAAAAAATAATGGTATTTCTGGACAATTAAAGTTTGTAGTTAGTCATAAACAACCTAAATGGTTACGAAAATACCTACACCTTTTAAATATAGATGAAAATTCTCTAATTTCAATACAGGAGGGAGAGTGTATAGAAATCGAAAACTTGCTAGTCCCTTCACCTAGAAGATTTAATCACTTCTTATCTAAAGAATCAGTTAATTATCTCAAAAAAATCATCTTCACCAATCTAGATTTTCAAGTAAAACAGATTTCTCCAAGCCGATTAATTTATATTTCTCGAAATAAAGCACAAAGACGAAAATTACTCAATGAAAATGAGTTAGTAAGTGCTTTAGAAAAAAAAGGATTTGAATTGATAAACTTAGAGGATTTGTCTGTCGCAGAGCAAATTCAGTTAATGTCAGAAACACAATTGGTTTGTGCGCCTCATGGTGCTGGTTTAGCTAACTTAATCTTCTGCGATATTCCTAGGTTAATTGAACTTTTACCACATGATCATTATGGGTTTAGCCACTATGTAGGACTGTGCATTAGTTTGGATGGTGAATATAGATGTGTTATTGGTGACTATCAAGATAACAAAGATAACTTCATAGTGAACATCTCTGAAGTATTAAGTATAGTAGAAAATTTAATTATGTCGTCCGAATTTTAGAAAATGCGATTCAATAAAATATTTGGTATTGGTCTTCCCAGAACAGGTACAACTTCTCTCAATATAGCCTTGAATACTCTTGGCATTTCCTCAGTTCATTTTCCTTTTAGCCTTTATGAGAATAATGATCGAACAATCCTCAATCAATACACTGCATTTATAGATACTCCTATTCCGTTGCTCTATCAAGAATTAGATCAACTTTGTCCTAATTCTGGATTTATTTTAACAACTAGATCAGCAGAAGATTGGTTAAAAAGTATGGAATGGCTGCTGACAGAAGGTCGAAGAATTTGGCCATGGAAAAATACTTATGACGAGTATAATCAAATTTTTTTTGGAACTCAAGAATTTGATGCAAAACCATACTATAAAAGTTATGAAAATTTTCATCAAGAAATATACAAATATTTTCAAGATCGTAATAATTTGCTAGTTCTAGATTTAGAAATAGGCTATGGTTATCAAGACATCTGTAATTTCCTTAATATGCCAATTTATCAGGGAAAATACCCAAAAGGAAACGAATCTAGACAAGCAAGCCTGTTAAAAAAAGTGGCTTATGAGACAGGAAAGTCCAGCCCTTTATTGGAAGTGATGTTTCGTCGTCTTGACCATTACCAATATCGTGCTAAAGAAAAACTAAGAAAACTAAAACTTTTCCCTTAACCCAAAATTGAAGCACATGGTACAAAACGAGAAAACTTGGGGTAAGATTGCTGTTTTGTTTTCTGCTGATGAACCTTACCTTAGACAAACGGCGGTAACAATAACGTCTATCCTAATTAACACTGCTAGCCCTGAAGACTTTGAATTTTACATCCTGTCTCCAGATTGCTTAGATCAAACTCAGAAAAAATTAAAGGAATTTTGTGATCAATATAGTGCTAAATTATCGATCATCCCTATTGATCTTGACTTATTTACTCAATTACCTAATCTTCAGCATTTTAGTCTTAATGCTTACTCACGTCTTTGTGGACCAGAAATTTGCTATGATACTGATCGCTTGCTTTACCTAGATTCTGATTTAATCGTTTTAGGAGATTTAAAAGAGTTATTTAATATAAACTTACAAAATAAGCCTATTGGGGCTGTTCCCCATGTTCAATTTCCATATCAAGAGGTGTTTATCAATCAGTTTAATATGGCTCGTAAAGATCTTTTTTTTAATAGTGGAGTCCTTCTGCTTGATGCTGTAGCGTGGCGGAAAGAGAAATATGGTCAAGCGGTTTTAAATTGGGCAAATCATCATGCGAGTCAGTTGCATTATCCTGATCAAGATGCTTTAAATGCTATTTTTTGGACGAATTACTATCATCTTCCAGGAACATGGAATGTTGAAGCACGTCTCTACTCCGAAAAATGGTTAGGCTTACCGCAAACCGCAGAAATAACTCAGCGAATGAACTATCCTAACATTATTCACTATACAGGCTCAAACAAGCCTTGGTTTTCTCAAGAGTATGTTCCAGCGCGATCACTATACATTTACTATAGTAACCGACTAGCAGAGCTAACAGGTTGGTTTCCTAGTGAGCCTGAACCTCGTAGAGCAAGTATTAGCTCATTTTTAAACTTTGTATTCTCATGTTTCTACTTTAGAGTAAGTAGAATAAAACTTTTGTTAGAGCAATCAAGCTAAAACTTTTTAATTAATAAATCATCCACATGCTAAATAATTATTTACCAGAAGAATTTAAGCATTTTATTCAAAAGTCCTTACCTATTTCTCAAATTTTCCCTCTTCCTCTTCATGCTAGGGGCAAGACATATATAACTATAGCTCTTCAGCGTTCAGGACACCATGCTGTTATTAATTGGCTTTCTCATCATTTACAGTCGGCAATTCACATGAATCATTGTACATTTATTCGTCATCACACAAACATGATGATTATTCCGTGTGGAGGAAGATTTGTTTACTATAAAAATCAAGAACGCTTTGATAGTGGGCTTTTGATAAAAAATAACGAGAAAAGACCACTCAAATTATTTAAAGAAAAGCTATATCACATCGGTAAATTTGATAATATCATCTATTCTTTTGAAGAGGCTTCACTAAAAGACGATTACCTAAATAAGTTTATCCAGTATTATTCTCCTAGAGTACTTCTGATCCTTCGCGATCCATATAATTGTTTTGCTTCTTTATTTCAACACCATAACGGCAAAAATACTCTCCCTGAACTTATAGAAAAAAAGCAAAAGCTAATTTCTTATTTGAAACAAGCCTTAGGAATTGATAATTATTTGAATTATCCAGTTTTCCCTATTGACTATGGAAAATGGGTTCAAAACAATTGTTATCGCAAGCACCTGCTACAAAAACTTCAAATTCCATTCTCGCAAGAAGCAGAAGATAGTATGAGCCAAGTTCAGCCTTTTGGGGAAGGGAGTAGTTTTGATGGGACTAAAGTTGATTATGAGAGTTTGCAGAAGCGAGTTTTTGAACGCTGGAAAAAATATCAATATAATACTGATTACTTGACTTTATTAAATGACCCTATTCTTTCACGACTCACTTTTGATTTCTTTAAAGTTGAAAAACCTTTTTAATTATGCTTTAAAAAAGCCAGTTTTTATCTAAAATTAAAAATGTAGTAAAGTTTATGTTAAATTTAGTAGGAGCAAATTTTGCAATTCAAGATTTTAAAAAACAGGATTAAGCGGAGATAGTTTACCTGATTTTTACGGCGATAAACCAATAAAAAAAATGAAGCCGTTAATCAAGAAATTATAGATAGACTTCAATCTGGCAAACCTTTTTTTTAGCCCGCTGGGGAACTACAGAGTATTAATGTATGATTCATTATCTTAATCGGATTCTTTGGTGGCAAAAACGTTATAACAAAGGAGTTCGTTTCACCATTCAATACTATTCTGGTTTTTTCCCGCGCCCCAATGTTAAATCTCTTGACCGATTTTCTAAAATTTACTTAGATTCTAGTAGAAAAATAGATTGCATGGGGCTAATGGGACTAACTGAAGAAGCAACGATGATCTCTAAAATTTGTCCTGATGCTTCCCTCTTTAATATGAAAGATGTTCTTCCTCTTTGGTATAGTAATCCTTGGTCAAAAATACTTGAAGGTAAACAGGTTTTAGTCATCCATCCTTTTACCAAAGACATTGAAGAGCAATATTACAACAAGCGAACTCTTTTATTTGATAATCCAAACATTTTGCCAAATTTTGAGCTAAAAACTATTCGTGCTATTCAAAGAAATAGTAGTGAGCAAAATCAGTTTAATTCCTGGTTTGAGGTTTTGTGGTACATGAAAGGGATGATAAAAGCCACCGAATTTGACATCGCATTGATTGGTTGTGGTGCTTATGGGCTTCCTATAGGTTCTTATATCAAAGAAGAATTACAAAAACCTGCTATTCATCTAGCTAGTGGAGTCCAAATTTTATTTGGATTACAAGGAAGGCGTTGGCATAAGACAACCTGCCTTCGACATCTATTTAACGAACATTGGATCTATCCTTCTGATAATATCGGAGATGATAGTAAAGTAGCAGATACAGATGTATATTCTAAGTAGATATGCTAGCTAGAATTAGAATCAAAAAATAAAGTATGACTTTGATTATGCTAACAAAACAAAATAAAAAGCTACAAGTAACTGAATATATATTTGTAATTAGTTTGCATCGCACAAGCACAAGAAGTAGAAGTAGTGGTGGGAAATGTTAGAGGAGGAATAGTAAAAATGAAAAAGCTAATTAAAGATTTTTTTCAACTCATGGGCTATGAAATTCGCGGTATTCCCCGCGAAAGAACGAAAATGAACTTTAGAAGTGCCCTTCAACATCTTAGCAATATGAAGTATTCTCCAAATACAGTAATTGATGTGGGTGCTGCTAAAGGAACTTATGAATTATATGAAACTTTTCCTAATGCGTATCATCTCTTAATTGAACCCCTGAGCGAGAATGAATACTCTCTGCAAGAAGTTTGTACGAAATATAAAGCTGATTATGTTATTGCAGCTGCAGGAACTTCTAATCATAAAACGGAAATTAATGTTCATACCATTAATGATGGTTCTTCTATCCTTAATAAGTGGGAAGGAGAATATGCTGATGGAAGTAAGCGAGAAATTTCTGTCGTAACTATTGATGAGTTAGTCGCTCAAAAACAATTGAATTCTCCCTTTATGATTAAAGCGGATGTTCAAGGATATGAGCTTCAAGTTTTGAAAGGAGCAGAAAAAACTTTAGCTGAAACGGAAGTGATTATTTTAGAAGCTCGTTTATTTGAATCTTATGCAGGGGCTCCCGAGTTATTTGAACTCTTAGAAGCGATGAAACATTATGGATTTGTTACCTATGATATGACTGAATTTTTATTTAGACCTCTAGATGATGCCATGATGTCAATGGATATTGTTTTTGTCAAAGAGAATAGCTGGTTGAGACAATACAAGAATTACGCTTCTAAAGAACAGATGAAAGAAATTGAATCTAAACATCTTAAGTCAGCTTCAAAGAAATAAAATGCTTTTTCTGTCGCGATCGCGCACCGAAATTACTAAATTAAAAGAGTAATAATATTTTAAGCAGTCGTCAAATCTGGAAAAGATCGCCTGTCTAAAGAATTTAATTGAAAGCGCGATCCTGAAAATTAACAAGCCTCTAGGGGATCTGAAGTGTCAAAGGTTCAGGGAGGAGTTCGCCTTCCTTTTCCCAAGCGGATAAATACATCTCGATTACTTCTTCGCCGTTACGAGTCGCTTCTTGGCGAGTTTTCCCATGAGTACAAGGCATGATAACGCGATCGCTGAATTCAGGAATTGTCACCAGAAATAGCTGATCTTCCTCTGACCACTGAATTACCATGCTATATGGATTCATTAATTCTCATTCTCCTTTCTCAACTGTTCTAGCTCATTGAGTAATGTTAAAAACTGTTTTTCCAGATCAGGGGTTTCTGCAATTAATAATAGTCTTTTAAAGTGGCTAGCGCGATCGCGCCATTGGCTCATCCCATCTGGAATAAGCGCGTAGAAGCTCACGATTATCATGAAAATAGATTCCCGAAACTAAAAAAACATGGAACAAATTACTCTTTCTGAACTTCCATCAGAACTTCAACATTGGTTTAACCAAATTCAAGAAGCCGGAAAACCAATTACAGTCATTCAAAATGGAACACCAGTTGTTATGATTTACCCGGCTAAATCGTCAAAACGAGCGCCCTTTGGTGTCGCCAAAAAAAGCGGTCAAGTTATAGGAGATTTGGTTGAACCGCCTTTATCTCCAACCACTTGGAACGTTCTGCAATGAAGTTATTATTAGATACGCATATCTGGATTTGGTATCTTTTGGGGAATGAACGGTTGTCAGAAACATTGCGGGGCGTGATCGCAGATGAAAATAACAAACTTTGGCTGAGTCCCATCAGTATCTGGGAAACTCTGATTCTGGCTGAAAAACAAAAGATTATCTTAAATCCTGATCCCTTAACTTGGATTCAAAATAGTCTCCAACAACTTGATACGCAGGAAGCTCCTCTTACCAATGATATTGCGCTCCTTAGCCGTCAACTATCGCTGGAACAGCAAGACCCTGCGGATCGTTTTATTGCAGCCACCGCGATTCATCTTCAATTGACTCTAGCAACTGTTGATCAACACTTCACAAAAGTTGATTGGTTGAACACATTAAGTTAATTAACAACTGTACCCAAAATGATCGCGCAAAGTCTCATCCTATCTGAAATCAAGGGTAGAAACTCACAATTATGATGAAAATAGATTCCTGAAACTAAACAATCTTTTCCTCAAAATGGTACAAACTCCTACAACTCCAGAAACCGAAACCCTATCCCTTAATTTGCCAACAACGATCGCGCTGTTTGTCACCCCAGAACAGTTTACCGCGCTCGCCGTAACCAATCGAGATTTAAGACTAGAAAGAACCGCACAAGGGAAGTTAATTGTGAACCCACCAACAGGCTGGGAAACAGGAGAAAGAAATCGCAGTATTATCGGACAACTTGATCGCTGGTACGAAGAAAACCGAAAATCAGGAAAAGCCTTTGACTCCTCCACAGGCTTTACTTTACCCAATGGTGCCATTCGTTCTCCCGATGCGTCTTGGGTGAGTCGAGAACGCTGGGAAGTGCTGACACCCGAAGAAAAAACTGCCTTTCCCAAAATTTGTCCTGATTTTGTGGTTGAATTGCGCTCTAATTCTGATGCACTGACACCTCTACAAGAGAAAATGAAAGAATATCTAGATAACGGGGCGAGACTGGGTTGGTTAATTAATCCACAACAACGACAGGTAGAAATTTATCGACAAGGAAAGGATAAGGAAGTAGTGGAAAATCCAACTCAGTTATCTGGTGAGGAAGTTTTGCCAGGTTTCGTTTTGAAGCTGGTTCAGCTGTGGAATTGATTGATGAATATTCTTTAAGGAGCGCGATCGCGCAAAGGGTCATCCCACAAGAATAAGTTTACTCTTGCAATAATTGAAAAAATGTTTCTTTATCAATCCCCATATCTTGAATCATTCCCAAAAATGTTCCTTTTTTAAGGTCTTTTCCTGCGTGAATTGGTACAACAACTCTACGTCCATAAGGATTTTTGTAGATAGCATGACTTCCCTTTTGACGATCCAGATAAAAATCTAGCTTTTTAAGAACTTTGATAAAATCTTTAGCAGTAACGCTAGGTTCCTGACTCATAAAGAAATTGTTAATGGCTTGACAATTAAATCCTCTTTGGGAATTGGTTGATTATCGGCTCTTAAACTTTCGATATATAATTCAATTGCCTCCTTAATATTCTCGATTGTTTCTTCAAAGGTATCTCCCTGGGAATGACAACCTTTAAGCAGTGGACAAAAGGCGTGATAGCCTCCGTCCTCTTCTTTTTCTAAAATGACTGTGTAGTTATAGATTTGCTTCTCGTTGCTTACCATAAAGGCTAATTACTTGTATTAGCTAATGACTCAAACTGGCTCTATGGTAACTTCCTTTGCCAAAAATTCTGAAAGCGCGATCGCGCTGTTTGTATATATATTTAATTGAATATCAACTCAATAAACTTCATCATGGCTACCAATATCGTCTAAGAAAATGATCCCTTCTGCTGATTCCTCTTCCTCACTAAATTCAAAAATGACTCGACAATCATAAGTTACCCAGCAAGCCCATAAATTGGCTAAATTTCCCGTTAACTTATGAGATTTTAAAGAAGGGGTAAATGGATTATTGGCTAAAGTTTTTAACACTTGAATAATTTTTTCTTGTAACTGTGGATTTTTCTTAACCAGTTTCTTAAATGATCGCTTAAAAGCATTACTCCAAACTACTTTCATCTTCATCATCTAATAAATCAGCAATTAAATCATCAATTGTTCCTTGTTTAGCCCTCCCTTCCTTAAAGTCTAATTTTAAGGCTTCCGCATGATTCGCAATTTCTTCTCTACGGTGTTCAATTCGACGTTTACGGACTAAATCCCATAAATACTCTTGTTCTTCAGCCGATAGCGCTTCAATGGATTCGATGATTTCTTGAAATCTCATTTTTTATCCTTTTTTTAACTATTGCTATTTTATAATTTCTTTAAGGAGCGCGATCACGCTGGATCGCATCTCTAGCCGGCGCGATCGCGCAAAGTCTCATTCCATCTGGAATAAGCGTGTAGAAGCCCACGATTATGATGAAAATAGATTCCCGAAGCTCAACAATCTTTTCCTCAAAATGGTACAAACTCCTACAACTCCAAAAATCGAAACCTATCCCTTACCATACCGAAAACGATCGCGTTGTACGTTACTCCAGAACAGTTTACCGCTTTAGCAACTGCCAACCGAGATTTAAGACTAGAAAGAACTGCCCAAGGAAAGTTAATTGTGAATCCACCAATACGACGACGATTTGGGGAGTTATCTTCGGGATTAGAACAGCGACTGCAAACCCTATCTATTTCTCAATTGG
>CAZBPR010000002.1:16487-42955 GCA_964493825.1 uncultured Dactylococcopsis sp. | reverse complement strand
AATCTGTCACCTATCAGGCAATTTTGCAAAAAGGTTTAGAACAAGGTTTAGAACAAGGGTCGCAACGAGAAGGACTGCTTTTAGTCAAACGACAATTACGACGACGATTTGGAGAGTTATCTTCGGGATTAGAACAGCGACTGCAAACCCTATCTATTTCTCAATTGGAAGACTTAGCTGAGGCGCTGTTGGATTTTAATAACTTAAATGATTTAAGCCACTGGTTGGAAAACCAAGAACAATAGATTGCCAATCACTGCGTCTCGATGCCCTACGATAACCTTTGTAAACGCTTAGCGGAACAATATCCCCAAGCCTTTCTCAAGTGGTTACTGGGAACTACTCCCTCCCAAATTCAATCCCTGAAAACTGAACTCAGTAACGAACCCATCCGCGCTGATTTTGTCAGTTTCTTTCAGGTGGATCACAGCATTGTTCATCTGGAGTTTCAAACCCAACCCGAATCCGATTTCCCCGTGCGGATGCTGGACTACTGGGTGAGGCTGTATCGCACCTACAATTGTCCCATCCAACAAATCGTTTTATTGCTGAAACCCACTAATTCCCCAAAAGTCTATCTAGATAGATTAGAACTGCCTCAAACTGAGCATCGTTATCGGGTAGTACGCCTATGGGAAGAAAAACCCGAATCCCTGCTGCGTGAACCAGGACTCCTTCCTTTAGCGATTCTTACCCGAACCGACAATTCACAACAGTTACTCAATCAGGTGAGTGAAGCCTTGAACAGCATTGAAAACCCACAACAGAGGAGAGAACTGGCAACGGGATGCTACATTTTAGGAGGATTGAAGTTTCAAGAACAGCAATTAATTCACTTCATTCGGGAGGAGATTATGGAAGAATCTGTCACCTATCAGGCAATTTTGCAAAAAGGTTTAGAACAAGGTTTAGAACAGGGTTTGGAACAAGGCTTAGAACAAGGTTCACAAAGAGAAGGATTGCTTTTAGTCAAACGCTTAATTCAACGACGATTTGGAGGGTTATCTTCGGGATTAGAACAGCGACTGCAAACCCTATCTGTTACTCAATTGGAAGACTTAGCCGAGGCGTTACTTGATTTTACCGATTTAAATGATTTAACGCGTTGGCTAGATAACCAAGCAAACTAATGTTACTCATTACTTTAAAGTTTTGATCATGAGCGATCATCAGCCAATTCATAAATACGGGGTTTATTTCCTCGCCAACGATGTTGTCTATGACTGGACGATCGCGTTCCTCAATAGTTTCCGCACTTTTAATCCTGACCTTCCCCTTTATCTGATCCCTTTTAATGACGACTGCGATCGCGTTGTTTCCCTCAAAGACACTTACAACTTTGAAGTTTACACCGATGACTCATTCTCCCGACTCGAAGCCATTGGTGAAGCGTTTGAACTCGGTTACACTAAAACTGGTCCCTATTGGTTTCGGCGGTATGCAGCGTTTTGGGGTCCTGTAGAACAGTTTATGTATCTCGACACCCGACAAGTGATTCTTGCTGATCTCAAACCATTTATTCAGGCTTTGGAACAATTTGACTTCGACTTCCTTCACTACGATTGCGCTCTTGATCAGGTTTATGAGCCGGGGGAATTCCGTAGAAAAATGTTGAGGAAGGGTAAAGGAAGAGGCTTTAATTCCGGTCGTTGGGCTTCTCGTAGAGGACTCTTCTCCTTAGAAGAGTTTGAAACCCTTGGAGGAGACGCACTGAAAATCCGCGAACAACTTAATCCTCGCAATACAGACCAGGCATTTATCAATTATTGCTGTGATATGAAGCCCGTGCGTTATGGTCACTTTGGTGAGGTAATCGGCGGAATTTGTCAAGATGGGTGGGCGCGTAAGCAGGGAGAAATTTATCAGCAGGATGGGAAGTATTTTTTATGGGATTATGGAGGATACGATCATAAAAAACAGGTAGTTTTATTACATTGGGCTGGGTATAGTTTACAAAGTTTGAAACCTCATAGTCAACTATACAACTATTACTTTAATCAGCATCACTCCTTAGTGGACAAAACTTATTTAACTCTAAAAAAAAATATCACATATATATTTAAGTTACTTTTTAAGCAAATCCGTACTAATCGAAAAATTAATACTTTATACCATAAAATTAGACAATGAACACCCCATTCAAAGAGGTTGAAAATGACTTCCGTATCACCTAGAACCCAACCTGTCACCTTTGAGGAGTTTGTTCAATGGAAACCAGAGGATCAAAGGTATGAACTTCATAATCAAGTCATTATTGAGATGCCACAGCCGTCAGGAGAACATGAAGAAATTACCTGCTTTTTAGCAGAACGTATTACGGCTGAATATCTTCGTCTAAACCTGCCCTACCGTATTGCTAAAACTGTACTTGTTAAGCCCCCTAAAAGTGAATCGGCTTATTCCCCAGATGTTTTGGTCTTAAATCACTCCTGCCTCATTGATGAACCTCTGTGGAAGAAACAATCAACACTGACTCAGGCAAGATCAATTCCCCTAGTTATAGAAGTTGTGAGCACTAACTGGCGAGTGGACTACTTAACGAAAGTGAAAGATTATGAAGAAATCGGCATCCCTGAATATTGGATTGTTGATTACCTCGGTTTAGGGGGGAGGAGATTGATTGGTGACGCTAAACCGCCTACAATCTCAATTTATGAACTTATTGATGGGGAATATCAAGTGCGTCAATTCAGAGACAATGACCTCATTATTTCCTCAACTTTTCCCGAATTAAACCTGAACGCTAACCAAATTTTTCAAGCAGGCGAAACAAAAAATATTTAAACTGGTTTCCAAAGTATGTTTTAGAATCTATTTTTAAATTGTTCCGTATCAATCGTTATTTCAATACATACTATCACTATCTTAAAAAAGATTAAATATGGTTAATGAGCAAATTCTTCCTAACTTTTTAGTTATCGGTGCTATGAAAAGTGGAACAACAAGCCTACGCTATACTTTATCTTGCCACCCTGAAGTTTTTATGGTTTATCCTAATGAACCAAGGTTTTTTCATAGCGATCAACTATACAACAATCAAGGATTAACATATTACTCTTCATTTTTCGAAGAAGCTAAAGGCAAAAAAGCAATTGGTGAAGGGAGCGGATTTTATGGTTGGGAGGCTTATAATCCAAAGACTGCTGAAAGAATTGCAGAAACTCTTCCCAATGTAAAAATTATTTACATGGTAAGACATCCAATCAAACGAATTGTCTCACATTGGTCTTGGGCCATTTCAAGTGGTCGCCCCTTCGGTCAAATTGAGCAAGCAATCAATACAGACAGAAGATTTATTGATATGTCTATGTATTGGAAACAAATTAGCGTTTACAGAGCTTTTTTTGACGATAGAAATATAAAGATTCTTTTTTTAGAAGATTTACAATCTGATCCGATAAAATTTTATCAGGACTGTTTTAATTTCCTAGGAGTAGATTCAAACTGGAAAGATGATTCTTTTATAGAAGCAAAAAATCAAACAGATAGCAGATTAACAGATAGCAGTTTTTTGATTAAGCTAAGAACAGCAGTTAATACACAAAAAATCAAAGAAATACTACCAAATAAATTAGTTGATGTGTTAAAGCCTATTTTCAAAACCAATAAAACACCAACTCCGAACTGGAATTCTAATTTCAGAAAAGAGGTAGAAAGCCAAATTTATCCTGACAGTATGGAATTTCTAAAGTATTGCAATAAACCTAGAGACTTCTGGAAGTTTGAATTTTATCGTTGATGAAAAATTCAGTGAAGTTGACCTCTTACATCCATCCAATTCGCACTTATCTCCCCTGCACTGGAGTAGGAAGACATATTAACCAGATGCTTCTAAGGATGGCAGCTTTGCCACAAGTTGACCTCAGCTTATTTTTTGCTCAAGAATGGTTAGGAGAAGATGGGAAACTCGACCCCAGTTGTCCATTGCGGGAGTTACCAACAATCACTTTCCCTTTCCCAGAAAACCCAACAGAACGGCGCTGGAAACTGATCAGTCGCCCAGTCATGGATCGCTATCTTCCCAACAATATAGATTGGCTTTATGCGCCGATGGAAACTTATCTTCCGGTTAAAAAGTGTCCTGTTGCTGTTACCATCCACGATATTCAAGCCTTTGAAACCCATCTCCCTTGGGCAAATACTTGGCGACATCGTTGGTTTCGGTTTAAATGGGGGCGTTGGGTGCGTCGCGCTTTGAGAGATTGTCGTGTTGTCTTTACAGTATCGGAATTTTCTAAACAGCGAATGGTGGAATTATTAGGGGGCGATCCCAATAAAATTGTTGTGGTGGGGAATGGGGTAGAAGATAGTTTCTTCACAATGGCAACTGTTCCTCAAGAACAAATCAAACGTCCTGTTGCTGAACCCTACATTATTATCATTGGTGGGTTACGGGAGAAAAAAGGAGCACTTGATATCCTAGCTGTCGCGCGATCGCTGCTTGCTCAAAACAGCAACCTACATATCGTTGTTGCAGGAAGTTCCGAACCAGAATATATTGAAGCAGCCAAAGAATTACCCAACGTCCATTTATTAGGATTAGTCGAGGAAGACAGTCTTCCCTGTTTAGTGCGAGGGGCTTGTTCTCTCCTTTTTCTCACTCCCTACGAAGGATTTGGCATTCCTGCCCTAGAAGCAATGGCAGCAGGAGTTCCGGCAGTTGTGTCGAATCGCGCCTCTCTTCCGGAAGTGGTGGGTAATGCGGGATTTATCGTCGAACCTACCGAAACTGAAAAAATTGTTGATCTTCTCACCCAGTTGGCAAACGATCGCGCTCTCTGGGAAACTTATAGTCAATTGGGGCGCGATCGCGCTTCGATTTACACTTGGGACAAATGTGTTCAGACCGTTTTAAATACCTTAAAAGAACGCAGCTAGATTGGTAATCAGTGTGAGTATTAAAGTTGTCTTTTGCTGGTCTGATATTTCGGGTTACATGGCAGCTAGTTGGCGATCGCTGCATCAACTGCCAGATGTAGAGGTTTTCGTTGTCGCCTTCCAAGCCCGAACTCAAACCGCCTTTTCCGATGAACTCATGAGTGGGATTCCCTCGCGGTTACTCACTCTCGAAGAACGTCAAAATGAAGCTCTAATCCAAGAAATTGTCCAAACTGCCCAACCCGATGTGATTGTTCTCTGTGGCTGGTTTCATCCACCTTACCGTAAACTGGCGAGTGCTTCTCTATTCAAAGATTGTGCCTTTGTCATGGGGATGGATACCCCTTGGTGGGGAACATGGAAACAGAAACTCGCTCCTCTTGTGTTACAAAACTTCCTCAAAAAAATGGATCGCGTGGTGGTAACAGGGGAACGGAGTTGGCAATATGCCTATCGCTTGGGTGTTCCTTTAGAGAAGATACGGCGCGGAGTTTATGGAATAGATTATCAAAGTTGGTTCCCGCTTTGGCGAGAGCGACAAACTACACCCTGGGCGCGATCGCTGCTGTTTGTTGGTCGCTATACTCAGGAAAAAGGAGTCGATATCCTTGTCGAAGCCTATCGCCAATATCGAGAACAAGTGAAAGAACCTTGGTCACTAGTTTGTTGTGGAAAAGGAGAGTTAGAGCATCAACTGGAAAACCAACCTGGAATTAAAAACTTAGGCTTTGTTCAACCGGACAAAATGCAAACAATCTGGCAAAATGCGGGTGCTTTTGTTTTACCCAGTCGCTTTGATCCTTGGCCCCTCGCCTTAGTAGAAGCTGCTGCTGCTGGCTTACCTGTGGTTTGTACCGATGCTTGCGGTTCTGCTGTCGAAGTGATTCGATCTGAATATAATGGATTGATTGTTCCGCCCAATCACCCTGAAGCCCTAGCTAAGGCTTTTGCTACCCTTAATGAAAACTATACCTCTCTTCCAGAGTGGGGAAAACGCGCCCAACAATTCGCAGCCCCTTATGACGCTCAATTATGGGCTCAACGTTGGCAAGGATGGCTCAAAGAATTGGTCTAGCTTATGTCTTATCTTAATCAACTATTAGAGCTTCTATTCACTCCCTATGGGTTAATTGGGGGCGCGATCGCGCTGGTCTTTATTACCGTTCTTTATAAAGAAAAATACCGTCCCTTACACTGGTTTCTCGTTGCTCTCACTGGATTTGCTGCCTCTCTAAAAGAATACCGCGATCCTTGGGTTCTCGATCCTCCTGATTTGGTGTTTCCTTTAGAACAAATTCGCGCTCAAGGCAGACCAATCACCATCATTCTATTGGGTCTGTTACTGGTAATCGTTTTTCTCTCGAGGAGGGGTCGGCGTGAGAACTTGATGCCATCTCCCCTCCCCTATCTATTATTTATTCAAGGGATAGCATTTGTGAAAACAGCCTTTGATGGCAGTCTCACCTTTGCCCTGCTTGCCCTACTGACCTTTGGTGGGTTGGTAGTGATGATGATACAAGGTCCCTCCCGCTGGTTGGAAACTGAAGCAGATTATAAATGGGGAGTTGGCGCGATCGCGATGACAGGAATGATTTTCGCAGCAGTGAATCTCTACCAAGGAAGTATCGATCTTTACGCCATTACATTTAAACACGGGCGACTCATGGGAACAACCGGTAATTCCCAGCACGCAGCGACCCTACTGGCAACAACGATTCCCACTTTTTTATTTCTGATTGAGCAGGAAAACAATCGACTCTGGCGGAAGGGGGTTTGGATTGCTTTTTTAGCTCTCATTAGCCTGGGATTGGTAATGACCGGTTCTCGCACAGGTGTCGGAATGGCTGTAATCGGCATTTTGCTATTCTATGGCTTTTCAGGAAAAGTGATCGCTCGCCTGGTAATAGTTGGAGTTATTTTCTTATTCATCAGTGCTTTCTTTGAACCGGCTCAGCAGTGGGTTGTTGAAACCATCGGTGCTCCCCTTGATCGGTTCTCTGGTTCTAATCTAACTATGGATACTCGAACTAATGTTTGGTCTGCTCAATGGCGAGGATTTACTAACCATCCATTTTTAGGCAAGCCTTTGACGGGTGATCGATTAAGTGGATATGGCGAAAACTCATGGTTAGGGGGAGCAGCAGCTTTTGGTTTAATGGGATTTATTCCATTGCTTTTATTTGGCTGGGAATGTTTAAGAATGATGTTTCAACTTTATCAATATGGCAATCGTCAACCCATTCATCAACAAAAATGTAATCTCGTTATTGCCGGCTTACTATCATTACTGGCTGGGAGCTTTTTTGAGGCTTATCTTCTGGGAAACATCACATTTTCTTTAATGGCAATTCTGCAATATCTCATTTTAGGGAATTTTCTTCTTCAACTGAGAAAGCAAGAAAAGTGGGAAAAATATAACCTAATGTTTGGAATCAGTGACTATGGATGATCAATCTATATTAGTGTTTTATTCACAATGTTCAATCATATGAATAAGAAAAAAATTACACTTTTTCTCTCAATCAGCACGATAATCACTCTATTTTTGGGAGAACTTTTTGCTAGATACATTTTAGGGTTAGGCGATCCACCACACTATGAAGAAAGAAAAAAACCAGATAATTTATATAGAGACTTTATACATCCGAATGAGAAAGGGCAACAATTGCTTGCCCAAGGAATACTCGAAGAATTGAAAACACTATCTTGGTATGGTGATCAATGATTAGACATCAAATAGACTATCCTTCTCTAGGTTTAACGTCCAAGTCAATATGAACAATACAGGATACTGGAAGTAGCAACTAACAATGGTTAAACCTTCTCTTTCACTATTCCATACTATTAGAGATATATCCCAAGATAAGGGCGGTCTTCCCATCACAGTTGTCCAATTGCTAGACAATTTAGCTCAATCTAATAATGAACTTGAAGTCGAACTTGTGGCTAAACCTGGTAATAATCCAATTCTAAACAACTCCCAAAAACTGCCTAACTTTACTTGGCATTCTCTACCTAACACAAATCATTACTGGCAAGTTAAACATTTTCTTCAAACAATAGTAAAAACCGATAAACAGCAGCAATCGATTTTTCATGATCATGGCATTTGGCTTCCTTGTAATCATGCTGTTGCTGTTACTTCCAGGGATTTGAAAATTCCTCGTTTAGTTAGTACCCATGGAATGCTTGAACCTTGGGCTTGGCAATACAAAGCTTGGAAAAAGCGCATTGCTTGGTTTCTCTTTCAGTACCGTGACCTAAAAACAGCCCAAGTTTTGCACGCAACTGCAGAATCAGAAGCCATTAACCTCAGAAAGTTCTTTCCTGATCTCCCCATTGCCATGATCCCTTTGGGAATTGACCTTCCTCCCGCTTCTTCTTCTCCTCCCAAAACCTCTAAAAAAACACTGTTATTCCTCTCTCGTATTCACGAAAAAAAGGGATTATTAAATTTAGTGGAAGCTTGGGCGCAGTTGCAACCGCTAAACTGGCAATTAATTATTGCTGGTCCCAACGAAAAAGGTTATCAGGAGGTCATTGAAAAGAAAATTCAAGCCCTGAAACTAACTGACAGCATTTCTTTCCCAGGAGAAGTGGTTGGTGATGCAAAATGGGAACTTTACCGCCAAGCTGATTTGTTTGTTTTACCGACTCTCAGCGAAAATTTTGGGATTGTTATTGCAGAAGCCCTCGCCTGTGAAACCCCCGTGATGACAACAAAAGGAGCACCTTGGTCAGAGTTAGAAACCCATCGTTGTGGTTGGTGGATTGAGATTGGGGTAACGCCCTTGGTGGAAACATTACAGCAAGCTATGTCGTTAAGTGATGGAGAGAGAAAAGAAATGGGACAACGCGGACGAATGCTAATCGAGTCAAAATATACTTGGGAACAAACAGCTCAGCAAATGTTAGAAGTTTATCAATGGATGCTAGGACAAAGAGACCAACCCCCTTGCATAGTTAAAAATTAATTCTACCTTTATTATACGGATTTAACAGTTATATCAATCAATAAAAAATAATTAGTATTAGTATGCTCATTTCTAGAAAATATAAATTTATCTTTATCCATATTCCTAAAACAGCGGGACAAAGCATTACTAAAGCCTTATCACCTTTTGCTACAGGAAACTGGCAAGGGAAAATTAGTAATCTCTTATGTAGTAAAAACCTTCTTTCTCGTTCTTTTCTTAACCACCTACATATTTATCATCCTCATATAACAGCAGAAGAATTAATTACTGTATTGGGTCAAAAGGCATTTAATAATTATTTTTCTTTTGCTATTGTTCGCAATCCTTGGGAATGGCAAGTATCGATTTATAACTATGCTTTTAAAAATCCTAGGCATAAGAATCATCACTTTATAAAATCTCTAGGAAGTTTTGATAAATATGTACAATTCTTATCTAATCAACCAAATGAATCTACTTTCTTGCAAAAACCATTTATTTTCAATCAAAATGGTGAAAAATTAGTCAATTATATTGGCAGGTATGAACAATTAAGTCAAGATTTTAAAAGTATTTGTGATAGACTTGAGATTTCTGCTCAATTGCCAAAGCTAAATGTTTATCAAACCAAAGACTATTACAGCTACTATAATAATGAAGATACAATTGAGATAGTACGAAAGAAATTTGCCTCTGATATTGAAGCGTTTAATTATGATTTTTAACTGATGAAACCTGCTTTTCTCAAAAAGTCTTTTTCTCTCAAATTGTTGGCAATTACTTTTTTACTTCTCATGCTTCGACTAGGAGTAATCCCGCTTCAAAGCGCGATCGCGCAATACCAAACTCCAAAACCACAGATCATTTTTGTGCTCGGTGGCGGAAGAGAACGAGAACAAGCAGCAGCCAAATTAGCCCAAAATTACGCCCAACTTCCAATTTGGATTTCTTCAGGGTCTTCTCCTGATTGGATAAAATCCTACTTTCAGAAAAATGATATTGCCCTTTCCCGTCTTCATCTCAACTATTGTGCTGTCGATACCGTCACCAACTTCACTTGTCTGGTTAGAGAATTAAAGCAAAAGCAAATCAATCATGTCTATCTCCTAACATCCAATTTTCACCTGCCTCGCGCCCAAGTGATTGGGTTTTTCGTATTTGGCAGTCATAACATTGCCATTACCCCCATTGGTATTCCATCACAATCACAGCCTGAACCTTGCTGGAAAACCGTCCGCGATACCTTTCGCAGCATCATTTGGGTTTCAACTGGACGCAGTTTCATGCGCTTCCATCCCAGAGAGCGCGATCAAGTTACAATCCCATTAAACTAGCTATGACATAGAGATTAAGATGGGTAACTCCAACAAAAAGACAAGATGACAACCTTTCCTAAATTACCCTATTTACCTTCAGTGTACTCGGTTCTTTAATTGAAATGGCGCGATTAGACGCTCTGTCCATACTTCGACAAGACTTCGGCGTGAGCTCAGTCGAACGCTCAACAACAGCTTCGTGATCGCGCTACCTTGAACTTTGGATCGATCAATCCCTCTGCACTTCCATCCTAGACCTGACAAGCCAACTCAATGCTTGCGCGATCGCGCTGTCATTCGGGAAGCTGGTGAACTTACAGCTTGTTTTGGGCTAACCAAGCTTCTAATTGCGCGATCGTCTTCACCAGAGGCAGTTTCCTGCACTTTCATCTCAGAGAGCGCAAACCAATTCAAGTTACAATCCTATTTATTAGACGAGCTACGATTAAGAAGATTCAATGGAAACCTTACCGATTACCATTCCGCAAGCTAGAATCAACCACTTTTGTCAGCAACATCATATTCGTAAATTATCACTATTCCGTTCAGTTTTAAGAGAAGATTTTAGTTCCACCAGTGATATTGATCTGTTAGTTGAATTTGAGCCTCATCATCTCCCTGGTTATCTCCATCTTGCCCAAATTGAATTGGAATTATCAGAAATCATGGGATGGAAAGTTGATTTAAGAACACCAGCAGAATTAAGTCGATATTTTCGTCAAGATGTTTTAGATTCAGCTCAGTTATTATATGACAAAAATTGACGATCCCACCCGCTTATACCACATTATTGATCCTGGAAAAGAAACGATGAGCTTGATTCAAGACCTAGATCGAAATTCTTTTGAGGAAAATCGGATTTTGGTTTTGGCAGTAACAAGATTAGTGGAAATTATAGGAGAAGCCAGTACTAAAATCTCCTCAGAAACAAAAACAAAATATTCTCACATTCCCTGGCAAGCTTCGTCAAAGTGATCTGGATTTTAAGAGAGATCAATGATCATTTGATTAATTTTTCTTTTCAGAACAGGTAAATTTGTGTCAACAATTATCCAGACTTCCTCTAAATCTACCCTGAGATACTCATGAATTAATACATCTCTTAATCCTGCCATTTTTCGCCAAGGAATATCAGGATGGTTCTCACGTATTTCCCAAGACAATCGTTTAGTAGCTTCTCCAATAATTTCTAGATTACGAATGACAGCATCTTGGATCATCCGATTCTTTTGAAATACTTCTTTTCCTTCAATTGTATAAGCTTCTATATTTTCGATACATTCTTAAATATTACTCAAGTAAAGAAGTTCACTCTTCATAAAGGAATTGTCTCAGTTAAAACATTTTCTCGAATGATTTCATGTAGGTTTTCGGGTCTAGCAATATCAACAGTTATGCCAAGTAAATCCTCTAATTCTTGTTTGAGCGCGATTCGATCCAATAAACTAATTCTTTGTTTGAAATTGATTAATAAATCAAGATCGCTATCTGGGGTTTCTTCTCCTCTCGCGTAAGACCCAAAAACACGAATATTAGAAGCCCCATATTTTGCAGCAATGTTGATGATTTCCTTTTGTTTTTCCTTAAGGATGGGGTGAATTCCGGTTGCACGAGTTGGACTGACCATTGAGAAAATTCTACTGAATCTTTGTTTTCAGATTAGTGGCTAATCTAATGATATCAATCGCTTTGCAATGTTACCGATCAAAGCGTGGCGATCGCGCGCTTAACCTTAGCAGATCTGCTGGCGCGATCATCTTCACTGGAAACAGTTTCCTGCACTTCTATCCCAAACCTGACAAGTCAATTGTTGCGCGATCGCGCTGTCATTGGAGAATCTGGTAAACCTACGGATTGTTTAGAGCTAGCCCAGCTTCTAAGTGCGCCCTGAACCTTGGAAGATTTCTGACGCGATCTTATTCACTGAATGCAGTCTCCTGAATTGCCATCCCAGAAAGCGCAAATCAATGCTCTGACCGAACCGATCCGATAGAATGAAAAAATCACATCGCTCGTCTGGCTCAAAATTCAGTTGACAGAATCGTCGCGCGTTCCCTAGCGCCATACGACGGCGCGGGGTCGCTCCTCTTTTTGGGAAGCCTATCAAGGAATTTTACCGACTAAGAGACATAAACCAAGTAGTCAAGAAACTGGTCAAACCAATCATATAGAAAGGTTTAATAATACACTCAGGCAACCCGGAGCGAAGGTGAGGATTGGTAGATTAGTTAGGCTGTGCCTGTGTTTATTGATATTCACAGAGTACGACTGAGTGAGCTCATTTACATGATCAGCGACTTTTCAAACGCCCCCTTAGACAAATCATTATTTGCAGAGCAGATATAGTAATTTAATGCTCTCTTTTAGGATGAAAAAGAGGATGTAGTAACACGAGAACTTGCATAAGCAACACTATTGGGCCCGTAACTGATATCAACATCAGATTCTGTAGTTACATTTGACCCTGCAATAGGTTCTAGATTCGATAAAGCTTCAGTTCTCCGTTTTGCTAAAAATAGTGGTAAGAAAAAACTGAATTTTGATAAACTTGGTAGTCCAACTATAAAACCACCTGTTACTTCCTTATTTTCTGGAATAGGAGCTAAAAAATCTAACGAAGTAATATTCATAACTGTACCTCTAGAAAAAAAACAGATAAATTTATGAATCGGAAAGAAGCTAAATCTATAATTAACCTAACTTCTTCCCACTAAAGAAGAGAATAATTATATTTAATTAAACTCTCACAAGCACGCCAAAACACTTAATTAGTTAAGAATTGTGTTGTCAGTGATAACTCCTGCAATAGCATTGGTTGCACCAACGATATTACCAACACTAATTGCTGTAGCAGTGTTATTAATAACACTAGTAATAGCATTTATGTCAACAGTAGGACTAACATTTATATTAATAGCAGGAAGAGTAAGGCTAGGAGATCCCCCTTCAACATCACTTTGTTCAGACACAGTTTCCAAGTAGTTGAGATTAGAAATGATCATTATTTTCTCCTTACTTTTTAATAAATAATTTTTCGGCTTCTACTCTGGTTATTACTATAGTGATCTTAGCAAGGGCTGTCATGCCAAATTGGCATTTATTTTAGCTATTTTATAAAATATAAATATGGAAAGAAGCTAATATTTTGCCTCTTTCCAATAAAGAAGAATGAAAGAAAATGAAGAAACTGTCAAAATTGAAAACTAATCAACCAGTGTGTTAGCGCTACCCAGGACCGCAGCCGCAGTAGTTGGTCCATTAACAACACCAAAACTAATCGATGCAGCACGGTTTACATTGACACTTTCAAGAACATTGACATCATTTAGAAAACTGGCAATTGAAATTGCACCGCCTTGAATATTATTGCTTCCAGACACAGTTTCTACGTAGCTGAGATTAGAAATAACCATTATTTTCTCCTTGTTTTCAGTGAATAACTTTCTTGGTTCTACCCTATTTATTACTATAGTGCTTTTGCCAGGAAGTGCCATGCCAAATTGGCAAAATTTACTGGCTTTTTGATTAGATAAAAAATATGGAAAGAAGAAAAAAAGCTTCTTTCCAATAAAAAATCATTAAAAAACAATGAAACTTTCAAAAGTGAAAAAATTAACTAACCAAAAAGTGTATTGGCACTACCAAGAACTGCGACTGCAGTGGTTGGACCATTAAAGAAGCCTGCACTGATAGCATCAGCACGGTTTACATTAATACTTTCAAGAACATTAACATCATTTAAAATGCTAGCAATTGAAAGTGCACCTCCTTCAATTATGTTTTCTTGAGATACTAGTTCTACGTAATTTAAATTAGAAATGATCATTGCTTTCTCCCTATTTTTTACTGCTTTTATTGTTGGCAGTTAGCTTTTTAGTATTAACACTTATAACTATAATTCCTTTTAAAAAATGAATAGTGCCAAATTGGCATAATTTCTGAATTTAATCATCAGTTTTATTGAAAAGTAGATAATCTAACTCTCGATCTAGCCAATCTTTAAACATTTTCTTTAAAAGGGTTTGATAAATATCATCTGTTAGTTGCGCTGAAATAAAATCTTCGACTAAAAAGATATGGTATCCTTGTTCCGAATGAAAGGGAGTCATCACAATTCCTGGCATTGCTTGGAAAACAAATGTTGCGATATCTGGTTTCAAATCATAACGATAAACTTTCCCGACATAACCACAGCGAATACGACGATCTGGGTCAATATCATATAAATGAGCAGCTTGATAAAAGCTCATTTCTTCTTCTTCGATTTGATAAAAAATCTCCCAAGCTAACTTCTCATAAGGAATAATTATTTCATAGAGCACAATTTGCTCAAATTGATGCTGATTTTGATTAAAACAATCTTCAACTGCCTTAGAAAAGAGGTGGTCAGCCACTTTATGAGCTGCTAAATCATCATAAATTCCTGCTTCCCAATCTTCAGGAGTAATTAATTCCTCATCGAGCCAAGCAAAAGTATCTTCAGCTTTTTCTAAATGCCTTTCCCGTCGTATCTGATCTCCTTTTACTTGAATTTCGTTTGCACTAATTTCTATACTGTGTGTTTCAACTGCATGATTAATAATTTTTTGATGTAGTATACTTTTACAGATTTCTTTGAGCTGTACTCGCTTTTTGAGAAAATCTACGATTTCCTCTATCTCAATTGTTTGACCTGAAACGTTAATCATCAATACATCACTCTTCATAATCATTAGGTAAGTGTGAGCATTGTTTACTCAGCTATAGTTTAATATTAGATTACTTTGAGAAAAGACTTAACAACAGGAGCTTTCTCAAAATCGTGTTTAGACATATTTAGAGAAAAAGTAGATTAATAAATTGGAAAGAAGTAATATTAATCTAACTTCTTCCCAATAAAGAATAACCTTAAATTAATGAAATTTTCAATAATTTTATTGAAAATCATCACTAACCGACTAATGTGTTGAAACTAGTAAGGGTTGCAACTGCAGTAGTTGGACCATTAACGCCCCCGAAACTAATCGCTGTAGCACGGTTGACGTTTATGCTTTCAAGAATATTGACATCATTTAGGATACTTGCTAAAGAAGCTGCAGCGCCTTCAACGTTACTCTCTTCAGACATAAATTCCACGTAATTGAGGTTGGAAATAATCATTTTTTTCTCCTTAATTTTTAGTAGATAGCCCTTTGGCTTCAATACTTATTACTATAATTGTTTTAGGATAAGGTGTGATGCCAAAATGGCAGATTTATTGATTTTTATTTTGAAGGATCAATAAAAAAACATCCCTTGTCTGTCTATTATTTTCAAGCATAATAAAAAAGGGATTAGGTATTTATTGTCAATTAATATATTTAATAACTATTGCATATAAATGCTCTCTAAAAGAAAATTGCCAGTAGTGTTACTACTACTTCTTCCTCCTCTAATACGATTTTTATGCGTCACGCCTAAGTGGTTTAAGTCTCTAATTTTACTGGTTAATTCAGATGATTTCTCTCCATTTAAATTGGATTTTTGTTTTTGTTCAAGTTTTTGATAAGTCGATGATTTTGAAGCAGTACACTTATTTTGTTTGATTAAGCGGTTATAAGTTCGATACGGAATATAGTGCAGTGGATTATATCCTGCTGCTTGTAAGATTAAAACACAAGCCCAAGAATATTTACCATCGAGAATAGCATCAATGATTTGATTAAAATTTTCTTCGCTCATTGTATTGGAATATTGCTTGTTTACAGAAGAGTGTTGATACGACATTTCTATATTCCTCTTAATGTTGTCACTTTTTCTAGATTGATCAATGATGGAAAAGATTTAAGATGAAAATGTTTTCTTTAATATCTGATTTAGAGATGTAATCCTCCTTCTTGTAACTTTTGTAGAGGCTCGAAAATTACCTCAGCAATACGCCGGCGCCGAGTGATGATTTCAGCATTCGCACTTTGACCGATTTGGAATTCAATTTTTTGTTGGTTGTGCTGAATATAGTTGCGATCTAAAGCAATTTCGATGTTATAAAATGTTCCCTGTTCATTGGTTTCTGAATTCGGAGAAATCGAAATCACTTTTCCGCCAACAATTCCATAATCTTGATAAGGATAGGCATCAAACTTAATTTTGACTTCCATATTCTTTTCCACAAAGCCGGCTTCGTGATTGGGAATTGCTGCATCTAAAATTAGGGGAGCATCTTTAGGCGCAATTTCAGCAATTGTTTGTCCTGGCTGCATGACTTGACCAATGTTTTGTAAATTGAGAGACAGGACAGTGCCATCAATGGGAGATTCTAAAAGGGTTTCTTGTTGTTTACTTCTCACCATTGCCAACTCATTTTGAGTCTCTGTAATTTTTCCTTGCAGTTGTGCAATACTGATTTCAAGTTGCTGAATTTGTTGCCGAGTTTCCAGTTGAGTGCGAGTTTTTTCTTGTTGCTTTTGAGCAAGCCCTACTTTTAGACGTTCCGCTTCTTTATTCGCTGCTTTCATTTCGCTTTGCAACTGCAGCAGTTTCATCCGGCTATTTTGTAAAGTTTGCTGCGCTTGAAAGACATATTCTTGCGAAAGGGCGCCATTCTGTTGCAAGGGTTGTAAACGTTCTAACCGTTGTTGATTTTGAGTAACTTCTAACTGTAATGCAGCGAGTTGTTCTTGTTTATCCGTTACTTGTTCTTGTGCTTTCGCGATCGCGATTTCTTGTACGGTTAAATCAGCACTGGCAATTTCTTGACGATTTAATGCTTCTAACTGTTTGACTTGTAGTAAGTTTTGCTGTTGATAAAGTTGGTTGCGATAAGTATCTAATCTTTGCTCAAGTTGGTTAATTTCTTGTCTCAGTTCTTCGGCATCTAAACTTGCCAAAACTTCACCCGCTAAAACCGTATCCCCTTCTTCAATTAAAAGTTGTTTGATTCTGCCACTTCTGGTGGGTTCAACTTTGTAGGTTTTTCCTTGGGGAACTAATTTACCTTGGGCTCGCCCCACTTCTTCAACGTGTCCAAACCATGCCCAACTGGCAAAGGCAATACAGAAGACTAACCCTCCTAACATAAAGCGTAAAGGAAAAGAAGCCGGCGGTTGTTCTAACAGATTCAGAACTGCAGGAGAATATTCATTAGAAACATGATTTAAAGCAGATGTATTGACTGTACTAATCGCTGAACTTTCCCCATAGTAAGAATTTTGCTTATTTTTAGGGACTAATTGATTGCCTCGTTGACCCTCATAAGAATGATTGAGATAGCGATTATGTGAAGACGAATCTAAAGGCATTGTTTTCTCCATTAATAGTTAGTCTTCATGCTTTTATTTATATATTATTTAAATCTTTTTTTTGTATCTGCCAATTTGGCAGTTTATTTATTTAATTTTGTTAATCAATAACACAAAAAATTCCCCTATTATAAGCATTGGCTTTGCTTAAAAAACGAAAGAAAATTAATCTTAATTCTGCCAATAGGGGTGATAATAGAGGACATTAAATATCCAATTGTTGTTTGGCGAGATGATAGTATAATTTTTGCGCTTGAATTAATTCTTCATGAGTTCCTTTCTCCACTAATAAACCTTGATCTAAAACTAAAATACAGTCCGCATCTCGTACAGTTGAAAGACGATGGGCAATAATAAATGTTGTGCGATCGCGCGAGAGACGTTTCAGATTATTTTGAAAGCGTTGTTCGGATTCGGTATCGAGGGCGCTGGTCGCTTCGTCAAGAATTAAGATTTTGGGATTGTCTAGGAGGGCGCGCGCGATCGCGATCCGTTGTCGTTGTCCTCCCGATAAGTTTGATCCTCTCTCCCCAACCTTGGTGTTATAGCCGAGAGGCATCCCTTGAATAAAGCTGTGGGCTTCTGCCAGCTTGGCGGCTTCGATGACTTGTTCTAAACTAAACTCTGGTCGGTAAAGGGTAATATTTTCTAAAATCGTCCCTGAGAATAAAAAGCAATCTTGGGAGACGACCCCGAGTTGTGAGCGTAAGGAATGAGGAGAAACATGACGTAAGTCGTGACCGTCAATGTAAATCTGACCGCTATCAGGTTGATACAAGCCTTGCAGGAGTTTAACTAATGTCGTTTTTCCAGAACCGCTGCGCCCCACAATCGCGATTGTGTCTCCGGTATGGGCATCAAAAGTCACCCCATCAACCGCATTGCGTTCCCCTTCCGCATCGTAACGAAAAGTAACCCGTTCAAAGCTGACATTCCCCTCTAAGCGAGGTAGAGGAAGCATCATTTGGTCTGCCGTTTCTTCCGATTGCACCAAGAAGATATCATTGAGTCGTTCTACTGAAATCAAGACTTCTTGCAATTCATCCCAAATATTTGCCAAGGCAAGAATCGGATTCAGCACTCTACCGAGTAACATATTGAAGGCAACCAGTTGTCCAATAGTCAGTTGACCGTTAATCACTAAGCTCGCACCATACCACAACAAAGCTGTCGTACCGATAATATTGATAAATCCGTTCGCCGCTTCTAATTTCACCACTAACTTTTGTCGGCGGAAGCGCATATTCAAAAAGTCAGTGAGATGAGTTTCCCAGCGCCACCGTAACTCTTGTTCGGAAGCAGTTGTCTTTACTGTTTCGATACCAGTGATGGTTTCAACTAGGGAAGAATTCTGCTCTGCCGATTTATTAAACACTTCTCGGGAAACTTTACGAATCCAAGGGGTTGCCAACAAAGTCAGAATCATAATTGGCGGAATCAGCGCCAGAATCAAAACCGTTAAACGCCAGTTGTAGTAAAACATCAAGCCGAGGTAAACCACACTCATCAAGATGTCTAACCAAGCCACCATGCCCTTACTGAGTAAAAAGCGCTGAATTTTTTGATTTTCGTTGACGCGGGTAATAATATCCCCTACATGACGGGATTCAAAAAACTTTAAGGGGAGTTTCATCGTATGGCGAATAAATCCCCCAATCATCGTTAAATCCAAGACGTTGGATAAATAGCTGAGTAAATATTGTCGTGTCGCTGACAGAATCACTTCAGCCACCCCAAAGATCAGCATACCGATGGCAAACACATGCAACATCGTTAAGCTTCTGTTCACCACGACTTGGTCAAGAATAATTTGGGTAAACAGGGGAGTGACAATGCCAAAGACTTGAATTAGCAGTGAGGCAAAGATGATTTGAAATGCCGTGGATTTATAAGGGAGTAAGAGCTTAAAAAATCTCCCTAATGAAGGTTTGTCTTCAGGGAGTTCTGTTAACTGTTCTGTAGGGCTGAGTAAGAGCGCGTATCCAGTCCAACCGTCTAAAAATTCTTCTGTGGATAAGCTATATTTTCCGCGCGCTGGATCAGCAATCAGCACCCGTTTTCGTTGCACACGATACACAACAACATAATGATCGCCTCCCCAGTGAGCAATCCAAGGATTGTTCTGAGTGGTATTCACTAAAGCACTTAAACTGGCTCGTACTGGTTTAGCCACATAGCCTAATTTTTCAGCAATTTTGGCAAGAACCGATAAAGAAGCGCCGGAACGTCCCACATCCCCTAAACTGCGGACAGAATTAATACTCAAACGTTTCTGCCAGTAAAGGCTAATCATGACCAGACAAGCAATGCCACAATCAGAACTACTCTGTTGCTCAATAAAGGGATAACCACGCCAAATCCCTCGACGTTTTCTTTGCGGTTGTGGAAATTCGACTTCAACCGTTTCTGTGGGTAGGGATGTAGCAGTGTCACTAGAAGACGACTCTTGATAATAAGCAAGGGAGCGAGAGGAACCAGAGAAATTTGGCGGATTAACCAGACTATGGCGATCGCTTTCCTTAATCAGTAGCTGATTTAAGTACTTTTTCGGGAGATGATAGATCCGGAGTGGGGTTTGCGCCACCCAATCGGAACCCACGGGTTCGCAATCCCCCCATGCCTTAACTGTCTTGGGATGGATTTGACCTTGACGTAACCAAAACCGCCCTGCTTCAGTGGGCGTTGCTTGGGTAAGAGATTCTCCTGCAGAGATTTCTATGGCTTGCAGATGGGGTAATAACGGTTCTAAATGACGACTGGGAAAGCGTCTCAGCTCAGTTAAAGTTTTCAGAAAAATGAGGCGTTGTCTTTTTTTTGCTGCTTCGAGCCAAGGGGTTTTCAGTTCCGGATCCGCTTGAAACCAGTTTTGTTGTTGCGCTGGAGAAAGACGAGCGACTTGGACAGGAGAAGTATCGTCTGCTGCTACAACTTGGTATGATAAACAATTTGTATCAACAAGCGCATCGCCGCCAAAGACTGCTCCTTCTTTTAAAACTTCTACGGAAACTTGCCTTTGTTTTTCCGGATCGAAACTTAGTAAGCGGACTCTTCCTTGACAAATTACATATAAATCTTGAGAAGAAACTGTATCTTGAGGTTCAGCAGTTGCTAGAAATTCATAAACTAAATCACCTAGTTGAAAAGACAGAGTTTCAAAAGCATTGCTAAACTGTTGAATGACTTTGTGATTAAAATCTTGTGATCGCCTATTTTGCTTCAACAAGCTTTGTATGATGTTATACGGAGAAATTGTAGCAGCTGATTTTCCTTGAAAATTTAGATCACTCTCCATAATTTTACCTAATTACACATAATGACACAGATGATTCAAAAAACTGGATTCTCTGCTGACCATTGCTAAAAATGTCCAAAAAAGCCCCACAGCAAGAAATTCGGATCAAGTAGAGACCGTGATTTTTCCGTTTAGTATTCGTAAAATTACTTTGATTTTGATTGAGATTATTCTCTTTTTTTCTAGGTTAACACGGAGATACGTAGTTATTGATACAGTATTTTATTTTTTTACAATACTTAGAAAATTATCTTTTTATAAGTGATCGTTATTACATATATATGGCATTTGATTCAGTAATTTGCAGCGTATTTACTAGCTTGAGTGCCCTACTGTACTGACTTATATGGCAGTGATCAGTTTTGACATCTCAGGCAAGGTTTTATGAAGCTGGCAAAAATAAAAGTCCAATTCCCAAAAGGGCAATCACTACCCCGAGAACGGCACGGAGTGTAATTGTTTCTTTGAGAAAAGCAGCAATCGGTAAGATAAACAGCGGGCTGGTTGAGCTTAAAGTTTGAGCAACACCAGTGGCGGCAAATTTCAGAGAGATTTGCTGCAGCCAAATTCCCAAGTAAGTGCTGGCAAAAGCCGTGATAAAAATAATCCCCACTAAACGCCATGACCATTGCAAAGAAGGGAGTTTGAGGTGCTGGCGTCGAGAGAGGAGTAACGGAATGAGAGCAAGGGTTCCTGCACTGAGGCGAATGAGAGTACTCCAGAGGGGATTGAGATCAAAATTAGTTAAGGCAGTCCGCGAGAGAACTGCCCCAATTGCTTGCGCGATCGCGCCTCCTAACCCAAACCCAATGCCAATTTTGAAATTTTCTACGGACAGATCTTGGTTACTGGTGCGTTCACTAATCACTGTCGCAACACCCATTAAAGTCAAGAGAATCCCCAGCCAAGCGTAGAGAGAAAGGGTTTCTTGTAGGAAAATAAGGGCAATAATGGCTGCCAACGGAGGGGCTAGAGTTTCAAACAGTAAGGCTCGCCTCGCGCCGAGATACTTCAAACTAGAAAAAAAGACCGTATCCCCAAATCCGATACCAATGATGCCACTGGTGATGAGGAAGAGAACAGGAGTGAAGGTCAGGGTGGGAAAGGTATTTTGAGTTGCGATCGCGGTGAAGGCAAGAAGCAATAGCGCGATCGCGCCTTTTAAAAAATTCAGAAATAAAGGGGAAATCTGCTGTCCGAGGCGGCTATAAACCACCGACGCACTAGCCCATAAAAAAGCAGCCAATAACGCAGCAAATTCCCCTTTAAACTCGAACATCATCTCGCTAGAGAACCGTGTGCGTATGAGAGTGTTGTTTCACATTGTCCTCAGTGCGCACCATCCGTTCTGCATTAAGCACGCGCTTGCGTTTCGTGGAATGGTTGAGATCGCTTTTAAGCGTTCCTAGGGGAAAAGAGGATTGCAAATGCTCATGATACTTATAAGTTCGTACGGCAGCAATCACCCGTTCCGTAAAATCGGTTCCAAAGTCAGCATCTTGGGGGAAGTCGTCAGGTTTAATCAAATTGGCTCCGTCAAAAACTTCTTTCACCGGTTTGGCAGCCACCATCTGATAAGATGTTTCCGCCCCACCTAAAACCGACTCTAAACTCGAAGAAGGAACCGGTTCAATCACATTCACTTGTTTCGTTTCTCCCTCTTCGCGAATGAAACAAGTGGCAACCCCAAACACACAATAATCATCGGCGGAAATTTCTGGGGCGTTACTAAAGAGAAGGGTGTCTGTGGTCATAATTTAAATTTTGGCAATCTAATTACAGTTTCTGCTTTTGGGATGATCTTGACAGACTTTCTCTCTGATATCCTGCTTAGGCAAATATTTGTTGCAATTGGGACGGTTGAGGTAACGTTTTATGAAAGTTGGTTTACTGGGGACAGGCTTGATGGGACGAGCGATGGCGCAAACCCTGTTGGCTGCAGACTATTCTGTCATGGCGTACAATCGCACGCCGGAAAAGCTAGCACCGCTTAAAGAAAAAGGCATCGCCATTGCCGAGTCACCCGCAAGTTTAATGGCTAACTGCCATTGTATGATTTTAATGTTGACTGATGCCACTGCCATTCGAGAAGTTGTATTGACCAGCGAAACAACACAACATTTATCCGGGAAGACCTTGATCCAAATGGGGACAATTGCGCCGAAAGAAAGTCAAAAATTGCAGTCTGAGATTGCTAGCTACGGTGGAGATTATCTTGAAGCCCCAGTTTTAGGGAGTGTTCCCCAAGCTGAATCAGGAACGTTACAGATTATGGTCGGCGCAACGCAAGAACAGTTCGACCAGTGGCATTCAGTTTTATCTGCATTAGGAAACCCCTTTTTAGTGGGAGAGGTGGGAAAAGGAGCAACCCTGAAGCTGGCTCTCAATCAGTTAATTGTATCGTTAACCGGTGCGTTTTCTCTCAGCTTATCTTTTGTGGAAGAAGAAGGACTCGATGTCGAAACCTTTATGTCGGTTTTAAGGGAAAGTGCGTTGTATGCCCCCACCTTTGATAAGAAGCTGAAACGGATGGTTAATCACGATTATCGTCATCCCAACTTCCCGACCCAACATCTCCTCAAAGATACCCGCTTATTCTTAGAAGCCGCGAAAACAGAAGGGTTAACGGTTTCTGCCTTACAAGGCATGGAAACAATTTTAGAAGCCGCATTAGAATTAGGGTTAGGAGATGAAGATTATTCTGCTTTGTATGAAGTCATTCAGTCACGGAAGCATTAATAATCAGTAACGAGTAACGAACGATGTAATGAGACTTAATGCAAATTAAGGTGAATGAAGGCTTTTATGAGTTAGATAAAATTAATCCCTCTCAGCGTCAAGCGGTGGGAGAGAAAGCGCTCACGCTCAGTCAGTTGTCTCAAAAAGGGTATCAAATTCCATCAGGCGTTGTCGTTGATAGGGAGGTTTTAGGTTCTCTTCTGAGTGCAGGAGGCGCTTTTGCTTCTTTAGTCGAACTGACCCTCGATCTCAATGATTATGAAACTTTACAACAAACTGCACAAACCCTGTGCGAAGTGATTAACGATGCTGAATTAGATCCCGAGTGGTGTGAGGAACTTTATCGAAAACTCGCGGCTTGGGAAAGTAAAACCCTAATTTTTCGCCCTTCTCTGGTGTTACCCTCACCGCAAGTTTCGGTTTCCGGTTTATTGACGTCTCACTGTGGTTTATGTGAAAGAAAAGAAATTGAATTGGGGTTAAAACGGGTGTGGACTTCATTATTCTGCGCCCGTAATTTATTTTATTGGCAACAGCAGGGGATGACTTGGGAAGAGTTAGGGTTAGCGGTTATGATTCAACCGATCCAAAACGCGATCGCGTCAGGAATTTTAGAGGTCAGGGATCAGCAATGGCATTTGCAAGCAGTACGCGGTTTAGGGCACAGTTTAATCCGCGGCGAAGTCTTACCCGAAACTTACGAAATTAACCCCACGACACAACAAGTGACCCTTCATCAACTTGGTTATCAAACCTGTCTTTATCAACTCAATCCTTTACTGTCAGTTAGGACTCTCGAGACAGAGGCTGAGAAAAGGATTTTAAGTACGGAACAATTATCACAGTTGATGAATCTTGCTGTCACCTTAAAAGAAAGCAATCAGCAAAATTTTCGTTGTGAATGGACTTTTTTGCCGGAACTTCACTCCGCAAACGAACCCGATCATCGTTCTCAGTTATACTTAACTCAATTTTCTGCTGAGGTTACTATGTTGGCACAATCACCCTCTGGTGTCTTGGTTAAAGGCATCGGATCAGCGATGGGAAAAGCAACCGGAAAAGTTTATGTGCTGGGAAAAGATGATGCTCAAGGCTTTCCTCCCGGAGACATTTTAGTGATCAAAAGTGTCACAACTGAAAACTTATCTCTGATTAAGCGGGCTGGGGGATTGATTACCGAACAGGGGGGGATGACCTCTCATGGTTCGATTTTGGCAAGAGAGTTGAAGATTCCTGCCGTTGTTGGCGCAGAGGGGGCAATTGAAACTTTAGCTGGAGAAGAAGTGGTGACTGTGGATGGAGATAAAGGGGAAGTGTTACGCCCTTCTCAGGAGGAAGAGGAAGGGGTTGAGACAACTGCTGTTGCGGAAAAGACAGAACGCACTGTTCTCGCCACCCAATTAATGGTGAATGTTTCTCAGCGCGATCGCGCGACGGAATTAGCTCAGTTACCGGTCGAGGGAGTGGGCTTAGTTCGGTCTGAATTAATGTTATTAGAACTACTGGAAGAACAATCCCTCTCCACTTGGTTATCTTCCCCTTACCGTGAACAATTTATCGAACGATTCGCTGATTTAATTGGTCATTTGGCAAAGGCTTTCTTTCCTCGTCCCGTTTTTTATCGCTCGACCGATGGGTTAAGTTTGCAATCGGAGGAAGCGCCGCTTTTAGGAGAACGGGGAACGTACAGTTATTACAAAAATCCCGAATTTTTCTCAGCTCAAATGTTTGCCGTCCAACGCTTACAACGCCAAGGCTATAACAATATTAATCTTATCCTACCATTTGTTCGCAGCGTCGAGGAAGTCCAATTTTGCAAAAATTTACTCACAGAAATTGGCCTCGAAAAAAGCTGTCAGCTTTGGATGATGGCAGAGGTTCCCTCTGTCGTTTATTTATTAAGCGACTATATTGAAGCCGGCATTGAGGGGATTGCCATTGGCACCAATGATCTAACCCAATTATTATTAGGCGTTGATCGCGAACAAGGGGAGTTTCGAGAGCACTACAATGAATGTCATCCTGCTTTACTGGCTGCATTAAAGACATTAATTGAAACAGCAAGAGCAAAGGGAATTTCTTGTTCCGTCTGTGGTCAAGGAGTCGTTTTATATCCCGAACTCGTATCTGAGCTAATACGTTGGGGAATTACTGGAATTTCTGTGGAAGAATCAGCCATCGAAACCGTTTATCGCGCGATCGCGCGCTCAGAAAAACAACTTTTACTCGCAGCAGCGCGACAACAACTCAAACCCAATCTTTAATTTTAAGATCACAATTAGTCCAGATACTTCTTTAAGTAAGGGGAAAAGACTTCATAGATCAGAGTTAACGGTTGACCGTTATGCCAAAACAAATAATGTCTTCCCCAAAATGGACCCGTTTCTTGAAAGGCTGTTTCAAGTTCAGGAGAATGCCCATAATAAATGCCCTGAATATCTCGATACAGTTCTGTGTGCAGTCGAGATAAATTATCCCAAATAGGTAACGCCCGATTTTGTAGGTATTCATCTACTTCTTGGGCATCCCACCACGAAACAGCATAAGCCAAGCGTTGTCCCGATGCGGTGCGTAACCAGACTTGACGCCGGAGTCGAGGGGCGGGAACCGCTTCAATGCCAACAGGAGCGTGATCGCGCTCGTTGCCAATGGATGACATATCAATGACATCGACCTCAATGGGTTCCCGAGTGAGTAGTCTTAAATGTCGTGTGGGAGAACCATCTCCTAACAGTAAAATTTGCCAAGCGGGAGGCAATTGTTCGTGAGGAAGTCCGGTTTTAACAACTTCTTCGCCCCCTTGCCACAGTGGATTGAGAGCGTACCAATTCGTTTCTAGAGTAGGAGTCGGTTGCCAGTTCAAAATACCAATTCAGATAATTTACAAAACTTAATCCCTACTTTCATCATAACGGTTCCTTAAAAGTTATAGCTCCCCAGCGCGATCGCGATGAGAAGCTACAGCAATTTGAGGTAGTGCGGATGGCGAGACTCGAACTCGCAAGGCGTGAGCCACACGCCCCTCAAGCGT
>CAZBPR010000002.1:0-16477 GCA_964493825.1 uncultured Dactylococcopsis sp. | reverse complement strand
GCGTGCGTGTCTACCAATTCCACCACATCCGCAAGGATGCTCTTTAAATAGACCTTTATGACTATAACACATCAATTCTAGTTTTGGGAAGCAAACATTAGCAAAGTTTCTTCATTTCTGTCTCAACTTGTGTTCCCGTCTTCCGATATGCTAGTAAACGGCGATAATCATAAAAATTTTTAGGAGTCATTATTAATGGTTGGCATCATCAAAAACCTCTTTGGTGGCAAAGGGAACTATTACGCAGAATTGGATGAAGAGCAGGCGCCCGCCACCAGCGAAAGCGAGCAAACTCAGTCGCAAGCTAAGGCCGCAACAGCGCCGCAATCCGTTACAGAACAGCCGAAAGAGGAAGCACCCGCCCCTCAAGCGCAACCGGTACCGGCACCCTCGGTAACCCCCGCACCGGTTCAAAACAATAACAATACTCCCAATCCTTTAGCGGGAGAGACCTTTGCACCCACTTATCTCATTCCCAAGTCTACGATGCCACGGCGTCGTCCGGGAGTGAATATGGGGCAATATCTAGATATGGCGCGTCAGATGCAAACCCCTCGCAATCAATAAAGCGGTTCGGCTAGAAATCTCCCGCCCCCTCTCGCCAAGCGGTAACTAGAGTCACTGGATTCAGTGGAGAAAAGCGAGTCAGATGAGCAAGGGGGAGCGATCGCGAAATTTGCACTTGTAAAACGCGATCGCGCCATTGATGTTCCCTGAGCCATTGGCGGGCAGCCTCTAAATTTTCCAGAGTAGCCAATGCCAGGACAATGCGACCGTTTGGCGCTAATTTTTCTTCACAAACCGTTAGAATCTCTTTCATTTTCCCGCCAGTACCGCCGATAAAAATTCGGTGGGGGGCATCTAAAGCAGCTAGTTGCTCTGGTGCTTTGCCAGCAATAGCTGTCACATTGGTGATTGCCAAACGTTCACAATTTTGTTGAATGAGGGAAATGCCCAGCGCGGTTTTCTCCAGTGCATAAAGCTGCGACGTGGGAAATAAGCGGGCAATTTCAATGGCAACGGCCCCGGTTCCGGCACCAATATCCCAAATGATTTGTCGGGGCTGTAAGGCGAGTTCAGCTAAAATGAGGGGTCTAATTTCGCGTTTGGTGATTAAGCCGGGGCGATCGGGAAAACTGAGAAACGTTTCATCGGGTAAACCGAAACTGGGCAAGGTTTCTAACGGGGGTAAAGGGGATTTTTCTCGCCGTAAAATGACCACATTGAGCGGAGAAAATTGCGATTGTTTAACCGTTTCTAAATCAAGACATTGACAAGTTTCTTCCTTTCCTTCTAAATTTTCACAAATCCAAAACTCATAGGAAAAAGGGAGATCAAGTGCTGTTATTAATTGCGCGATCGTGCTGGGACTATTTTCCGTATCTGTGAGAATCCCAATCTTTTCATCACCTCGTTGAATTGCTTTGGCTAAGGCTTCAGTACTCCGACCGTGGGCACTAATGAAAGTCGCATCATGCCAAGGGATTTTAATGCGATTAAAAGCAAGTTGTAGTGAAGATAAATGAGGATGAAAGGTTAATTGTTCTTTGGGAAAATGCTCTAATAACAAGCGACCGAACCCAAAAAATAGGGGGTCGCCGCTGGTGAGAACAACTACCTTTTCTAAATCCTGGAGATAAGTTTTAATTTGCGCGATCGTTGTTTGCAAGTTGCCGAGTTTGAGTTGAGTGGCTGAATGTTGCGAACAATAACTGAGTTGACGTTCACTTCCCACCAAAACAGTCGCTTCCTCAACCAGTTGCCGCACTGTTTCCCCTAATCCCGCTTTGCCGTCTAGTCCAATTCCGACGACATGAAGCTGTGAGTGCTTGTTCATCCTTCCTCTGCACTTAACACCAATAAAGCATTAAAAATTGCACCGGCTACGGCAGAGCCTCCTTTGCGTCCCTCAACTCGAATTTGAGGGACTTGCGTTCGCGCCAAGGCTTGTTTTGACTCCACCACTGAAACAAACCCCACGGGGGCACCAATGACTAAACTCGGTTGTGCCTTTCCTTGCGCGATCGCGTCACAGAGGGCCAGTAGGGCAGTGGGGGCATTGCCAATCACATAAATGCCTTGGGGATAATTTTCTAGACAATTGAGTAATCCGGTTTCAGTACGGGTTTTCCCCGCAGGAATTGTTTTCGCTGCTTCCAAGGCACAAATGATTGGATTGTGAGAAGTTTGATTAACCATCCCTTGAATCCCTTTTTGCACCATTCCCACATCAACAATAACTGGTGTTTTATCTTTAAGAGCATGAATCGCTGTTGCAATCACCTGAGGACTAAAATAAAACAGATTTAAAAATTCAAAATCTGCTGTGGCATGAATCGCTCGACGAACGACATGATATTGCTCTCGAGAATAGGAATGAGCGCCAACTTCGTGATCAATAATGGCAAAGCTTGCTTCGACAATCGGATGATTAAGGGACTGTTTGTTCATAATCACAGTTATGGGTTACTTGTTACGCCTCAACCGAATAACCAATAACCTCTCACCTTATTTCTCACCAAAAGTAACCACTGGAAAATCAGGTTGGCGGTTGAAAGCCGTCATATCAAAAAACTTGCGTAATTCGGCACGATAAATGGTCAAAATTTTGGGATCAGCTTCTAGCCATTGATCGTTAATCGCCGTTAAGGTTGCACTAATCTCGTCTTGCTCAGCAGCGAGCGGTACTTTGCCAAAATAACCGAGGGTGACATGAGCCAAGAAATGATAGTGCTGTTCTAAGCCTAAAGATAATAAGCCTTGGTTTTGATAAATGGCACGACGTAATTGAATCACTTGCTGATAAGAATTTTCATCCTTGGGCAGTAACCCCACGACAATCGCACGGGGGCGAATAATTAATCCTAATAATTGCCACTGTAACGGTTTAGAAACGTAATTTTCTTTTTGATACTTTTCAAAACTAATCCCAATTTGATGCCTTAATTGGGTTTCAAATTCCGGATTTTTTCCAACTGCCCTTGCAAATTCATCACCCCAGATGAGGTCTGCCAAGGTGACATGAAAACTGGCGGGCGGAACCGGTAAAATAAAATCTTGGGGCAGTTGACTCAGTAAACGTTTCTGGGTTTGCGCAAGATGGTGATAAAACCCCTCATTCCCTGTATCCTCCTCATAAGGAGGAGTCACTACACTATAGCCGGGGAAAGCTTGTGCTTCGACTCTTCCTTGGTCATCCCGTTGGAACTTAGGGGATTCTTGGATATTCTTTAATTGGGTCGGATATAAAGTCGGTTGCGATAATCGTCCGACTTGTTCTACATACTTTTGATACGCTTCGTCCAAGGTTAATCGATCTCCTAGTAACCCTCATACAACCACAATAAAGTAAAAACCGACAAAAAACATCACTTAGTTATGCCAGTTTATTTTTTTTGGGGAGAAGATGAGTATCGTTTAACCCAAGCCATCGCTGCTTTACGCGAACAAGTGGTTGATCCGCTTTGGAGAGAGTTTAATGAAAATAGGATTCCAGGAGAACAAGCAGAGGCAGTCACAGAAGCTCTCGATCAGGCTTTAACGCCTCCGTTTGGTGGGGGAGGGCGCTTGGTTTGGGTTAGGCAAACGAGTTTGGGTCAACGTTGTTCTTCGGCGTTATTATCACAGTTAGAGCGCACGCTACCGCAATTACCGGCAACGTCTCATCTGTTATTCACTAGCGATAAAAAACCTGATGGGCGGTTAAAGTCCACTAAAGTCTTGAAAGACTACGCCACGATAAAAGAGTTTGCTCTGATTGCGCCCTGGAAAACAGAACAATTATTGACGCAAGTAGAAACAGTAGCTCAAGAAAAAGGGGTGCAACTGACGAAATCGGCAAAGGAACGCTTAGCCGCAGCAGTCGGGAATAATACGCGCTTATTGTCTCAGGAATTAGAGAAACTATCGCTTTATGCGGGAGAGAAAAAGGTTGCCCTTGATGAGAGCGCGATCGCGCAATTGGTTAGTGCAAGCACTCACAATAGTTTACAATTGGCAAAGGCAATTACAAAGGGAGACACGAACCAAGCCCTGAAGCTTGTGGCTGACTTGTTAAACCGCAATGAACCGGCTCTGAAAATTGTTGCCGTTTTAGTTGGACAATTCCGCACTTGGCTTTGGATCAAACTCAAAGCCGAGCAGGGAGAACCAGATCATCAAGTAATTGCTAAAGCTGCAGAAATTAATAATCCCAAGCGGATTTATTTTTTGCGCCAAGAGGTTCATGCCCTTTCTGTGCCGCAATTCTTAGCTGCTTTCCCCTTGCTTTTAGATTTAGAAGCTGCTCTCAAACGAGGAGAATCTGTGGAAATCACTCTGCAAACCCAAGTCATTCAACTCTGTGCAATTTTTCAAAATCAATGAAAGCAATCTCGTTGGCAATCCCTCAGTTATCACTAAGTTTTCAGAGACAATGATTTTCCTGAAACTTTTTAATTTTTCTGCTCGTCTCATACCCGAGAAAAGACGATGCTTCTAACAACAAGTTTATTTCGATACCGTATTACTCACTCATGACACTGCCTCACTCACACATCATTAAAGTTACCTTGGTGACGAGTACCTTGCTCTTGTCAACGAGTGGACTTGATATCATCAGCCATTTCTTGTTCGATCAGTCGCGATTTCGGCTCACTCTCCTGGCACAAGGGCAAAATTATAATGAGGAAAAGTTAGAAAGTTATGCGGAAGCAGTTCTCGCGATCGAGCCGTTACGACAAAAAACCTTTCGCGAGATCCAAACCCTCTTAAATGGACAAGAGGTTCCCAACATCGCTTGCAATCGAGCAGAAAGCTATCAAAATTTACCGGCCAAGGCACGATCACTAATTGTCGATTACTGTAACCGCTCCAAAACCATTGTTCAAGAGCAAGGCCTAACCGTATCAGAATTTAACGCGATCACTGCCGAAGTACAATCCAATCCTCAACTGAAACAACAGGTGCAAGCAGAAATGCTGGAGTTGCAATGAATATTACTTACACAAACGTCAATTCACCAACCACCTCTAAGCGTTTGTGTTCATCAAGATTCATAAATTTTTCCGCTAAATTTTCCGATATACTCGGACTAATCCAGCCCATTTGCATCAACAAATGAATAACAGTGGCATATTTCGCTCGTTTTGAGCCATCTAATGCTTTAATGGCTAAGCCCATTCCTTCGCCAATGCGACCAATACACTGCACTCCTTCCGCACCGGATTTACTGACTAATTCTCCATTACTGGCTTTCATTAACTCTGTATCAAAAGATCCCTCTCCTGCTATCATTTCTGGATAATGAGTCATCGCGCGACTAATTCGTTCCAAATAGAGATCATCTCCCGAAGATAAATGAGCATAAAGAGTTGCCATTTGCGATAGTTGCATAAAGTAGGTGGGAGCGCCACAATCATCTTGAACGCCAATAAACTCGGCACCTGGCATCTGTAACAGTTCGCCAATACTCTTGAGAATCAATTCTTGGATCGGACTCCGATGACGCAGATAGTGGCTGAGGGGCCAACCATGCTGTTGGCATGCGGCAAGCATCCCTGCGTGTTTACCAGAACAGTTATGTTCAAGAGGGCTGCGTTTTCCAGGCGGAATTGGACACTGTAAAGCAGTGGGTTCAATGTCAGCACGCCAGAGAATATTAAACACTTGTCGGGCTTGTTGCACCGTCCCTTGGTGGGAACTGCACATAATGGCGAGGTCTTTATCAGTCAGTTGAAAGTGTTCAAAAGCCCCACTTTTGACGGTTGGTAGGGCTTGAAAAGGTTTCAAAGACGAACGAATAAAAGAAGCGGTTTCACAATGACCCGCAAAGGATAAAATTCGTCCCCGATCATCACAGACCAAGGCATGCACTTGATGAAGAGATTCGACGATTCCTTCTCGCAGGAGATGAACTTCCACTTCTGGGGTTTGGGTCCGTTTTTTGTTCATAAATGATTGATCAATTTAGAAGAAATGGGTGAGGAGTCGCCAAGCCACAATGTCCATCGCGCTAAGCAGAATCAAAATTATACCCGTCATTTGTAACCGTTGAAAGATGGGTTGAATTTGATAAGTTACCACGAGTCGATCACGCTCTAAAACAGCTTCCGGCTTTTCCCAAGTTTGTCCATCGTACCAGCCTGACTCTTCATAGGGAATCTCTGCTTTATCTAAACGCGTCTGAATATAAGACCATCCTAAATACAGTCTCACTACCATAAAGACCACTAATAAACTCCCCCCGAGAGCACTACAACACACAAATTCCCAGGGGTGAGTTTTAAAGGGAAAGCTGGCAGCCGTCAACGGGGCTGCCAATCCCCAACCCCAGCCCCACGTCCATAATAATTTCCGAATATAAGCAGCACGACTGAATGTCACCCAACGAAAGGGCCAAGCTGTTTTCAACTGGTCATATTCGTTGAGAGGGAGTTGTTCGGGAGGGACGGGACAAGGCTGAGATGTCGACAAATCTCTCATGGGGATTAACCTGCTTCTGCTTGTTGGACCGTTTCAAAATCAATCCGTTTTGCGTGTCCCCAAAAGGCTTCAATGCCATAAAATTCGCGTTCTTCGGGTAGCAAAATATGAACAATGACATCGCCATAATCCAGTAAAATCCAATTCCGTTCCTTTTGTCCTTCTGTGCGGACTGGGGCATAATTAAATTGCTGTTCGACTGTATCTTGGATGGCATCGGAGATGGCTTTCACTTGAGTACGAGAGTAGCCGGTGCCAATGACAAAGTAATCGGCAAGGTACGAGACATCTACAACTTCTAGCAGCACAATATCGCCTGCTTTCCGACTATCCGCCGCCTGTGCGATGGTCCAAGCCAATTTTTCTGCAGCAGCCAAGGTGGGAGTATTGGGGGAAGTAGGATGAGAATTAGGCTGATGATTCATGAAATATGTTTGAAGGTTTGCTGAGTCTTACAATCGCGACTAAATTGAACTTACCACCAAGATAGCGTGGATTTTTTCGGATCGGGATTCAATGATACAGAGGCGTTAACATTTTTGCGCTTGCATGGCCCAGTTCCGAGTCGCAACGGTTCGGGGATGGATGGGACGACCCTTTTGGATTAATTTTTTGATCGCAAGGTCACAGACGTGATAAACGCCGCGATAGAGATTATCTACGGTCGCTTCGCGCATTGCATTCAATTCAGGTGTATCGCCACGGTTGGGTTCTAATTTGTCGGCAACAAAGACAATACAACTGGTTTTTGACATTTCGGCATTGCCCAGGGTATGTTGCGCGATCGCGCTTAAAATTTCTTCATCTTGTACGGCAAAGGTTTCTTGCGCCACAATCGCACTGACATCGGCATGTAACAAGTGGGGACGAACCGCACAAATGTTATCAATGGGAACTGCTTTTTCCCGCGCTAGGGTCAATAGCCGATCAGCAGGGAAGTATTTCGCTAAATCGTGCATTAACCCAGCCATTTGTGCTCTTTCGACATCGGCTTGATGCAACTGGGCTAATTCTTTTGCCATTTGCTCAACGCCTAAAATATGTTGAACGCGGGCACTTGGAACATTACTTTCTAACCATTTAATGACTGCTTCTCGATTTGCAAGCAAATCTGATCTCCTTACGCTGTGATTCATTATTCCTTGTTTGTGGTTTGGGCAACAGGGAACACTCAAGACTTGCTTCTCTCTCTTTCCCAGACCTCCCCTCTCATTTAAATTCTAAACTCTCTCCCCAAAAATTCCCAGACACGGTGCTCTCACTCCCTTTCCCAGTCAGGACAATTTTCGTCTTCCCAACCATAGGGATGCATGCCACAGACAAAAAGCGTTCCGCCATAAATATAGCCATGATAATGACGACAGCCCTGACAAGCCGGATGAGTATTTTGATCGGGATTGACTTTGGAAGTAATGACAAAGTCGCTATCATTTTCCCAGTCTTCTGACCAATCGTAATCGGAGTCTAAGCTTGCCCAAAGCTCTTCCCACTCTTGCCAAAACTCTTCGAGTTCTTCGGTCACACTTGCTTCCACTTCTTGTACGACGGCATCGAGAGATTGGGGAAATTCTGCGGTAAATTGCTCAACTTCGATAAAAAAGTTTTCCATCTCTTGGTTGATGGCATCGCAGAAAGCAAAAAATTCTTTTGTCCAATTATCCATCATGATTCTGTTTCGTCACTTGCAATAATCACTAATTCGGAAATCAACTCCCATTCTGTTGTGGGGGAAGTGTCGGTTGCTTCTCCTGGTTTTGACCACACATATTCTTTCACCGGCACCGGGGATGAGGAAGGATGATCGGGAAGCTGAGGCAAAGTCGGGGGCGTTTTCTTTTTCTTTTGAGCTGTTGTTGATAGTTTGGGGGGAAAGATACGATCACCTCGCGAAGCGGTTGCCCGAGACAATTGATTCTCTCGAAAAGTGAGAGGAGACAAGGGGGCTGGAGGATGAGCAATTGTCGCTGTGCCGATTGCCCCCACAACCAGGGGTTCTAGCTTTTCCCAATTGGCACTAACCGTAAAGGGTTGACGGGCGAAGACTGTCCTTTCTCCTGGGAAGGTGGCTTCACAGAGGACAACTTCTCCTTCAAGGAGATAACTTTCACAAGGAACAGGAACACTCAGAGAGTAGCAGAAGGTGAGAGGGAAGGGTTCGTTGCGAAGGCGAGGGGATAATTTGGCAACAGTTTCACCGGTTCTGGGATCGCGTAAGGAAATTTGCAGGCAAAGTTGCGGATGAGGGGGGTCTTCTTGAGTGGTAATTTCTCCAGATAAAATGATGGGTTTGGACGTTTGGGCAACCAGAATGTCTTCGTCTAAATGGAGGGTGTAAGGGGTAGCACTCGGTTGCCAGTCAAGCGTTTCCGTTCCTGATGTGAAAGTTGGGAACAGATCTGCTACGATTTCCTGAAACATTTGATCCGCATCGTCAAGTAAACGCGATCGCAGCTGGTTAAAGTCTTCCTCCGGACTGGTTGCAGCCAGTTGTTCGCTAGTTTTTAAAGCGGAGACGGTTGAGGAGGGGAAGTGGGTAGCCGCATTTTCTAACCTCAAGGTCACTCGTAAGGAGAGAGTAATCTCCCAATCTTCTCCCATCAAAGCCGAAAGAACATCTCCTCGGCATTGAATTTCCCACACGCCGGGAGTCAGTTCAATGTCGGGGACAATCCGTGCCCACCCGGTTTCATCCAGCTGACAAGTCTGTTGACCCTTACGGACTTTTTCCCCAGTTGGCAGGTAATGACGAGTTCTAATGTCCACTTCGATCCATTCTTTGGGGCGATGGGCGGCACGGGCAGCAATCGTATATCGCCCGTTGGGAAATTCCGGTTGCGCCGTGTCAACGCTCAACCAGTTTTCCGTACCGACTTTTTGCAGGAAAAATTCCCAGTTTTCCATGATGGTTTCCAGCTAATTCCGGTTCTTGGCTTGCAAAATTTGCTGACGGAGTTGCTCATTGTTGGCAAGAAGGTCTTGTTGATCGATGACCGTTTGTTCTTGCGTTGCCATCCATTTTAAGTTAACCGTCCCTTGTTCAACCTCAGTATCGCCTAAAATTAAACACGCGATCGCGCCATTGCGATCTGCCCGCTTAAATTGTTTTTTCAGTTGACTGCCGCTGAGGTCTAATTCCACGCGCCACCCTTGATGACGGAGTTGTTGGGCGATGGTTAAGGCTTGTGCGGGAGCGTGATCGCCGCGAGACACCACATAAAAATCGAGTTCGGGATCCGGAACGGCTTTCAGTTGCTTCAAGAGCAAAATCAGGCGCTCCATGCCAATTGCCCACCCCATCGCGGGGGTTTCATTGCCCCCAAGTTCAGCAATTAAACCATCATACCGTCCACCGCCACAAACGGTTGCTTGTGCCCCAAGATCCGCCGATTGAATTTCAAAGGCAGTATGCGTATAGTAATCTAAACCGCGCACGAGATTAGAGTTCACAGTGTAGTCAATGCCTAAATTTTTTAACTGGGCTTGGACTTGTGCAAAGTGCTCGCGGGACGCCTCTCCGAGATGGTCAATGAGACGCGGGGCATCTTGGAGAATCGCTTGGGTTTGTTCATCTTTGCTATCAAGAATCCGCAGGGGGTTGCGGGTCAGGCGATCTTGAGAATCGGCATCGAGTTGGTCTTTGTAGGGAGTCAAATACTCAATGAGGGCAGTCCGGTAGCGTTCTCGGTCTTCTGTATTGCCCACTGAATTGAGTTGCAAACTGAGGTGTTTTAAGCCGAGGGTTTCTAGAATATCCGTAGCCAGCGCGATCGCTTCCACATCAGCAACGGGTGAGGGAGAACCCATTAACTCCAGTCCGATTTGGTGAAATTGCCGTTGCCGTCCGGCTTGGGGACGCTCGTAGCGAAACATGGGACCGGCATACCACAAGCGTTGTACGCCTTGGTTGTGAAGACCATGTTCAATAAACGCACGCACTACTCCCGCGGTGCCTTCGGGTCTCAGGGTACAGCTGCGATCGCCGCGATCGCGAAAGGTGTACATTTCCTTACTGACCACATCTGTCGCTTCGCCAATTCCCCGTTCAAATAAGGCCGTTTGTTCAAAAATGGGCGGACGAATTTCGGTATAAGCCGCTCTTGTAAGAATATTTTTGGCAATGGTTTCTACTTCTTGCCAGTAACTCACTTCTTCTGGCAAGATATCTCTCGTTCCTCGTAAGGCGTGAAGTTTTCCCATACTTTCGTTATTGGTCATTCGTCATGGAAACTGAGCTGGTCGAAGTTAGTCATTGGTCACTTTAATGATTAATTGTTCAGTCTTAATTCTGACTCGATTGATTTAATAAGGGGCGCGCGACCATAAATCCAATTCCAGAAAAAGTGAAAATAATCATCACTAAAGCAGCAATGACAAACCAGCCGTTAATTTCTCCCTCATTCTGGCGGGTTTCTTCCTTCCGGGGAGAGGGGGCTGGCTGATGGCTCAACCAGTGCTCCTGAGCCGATGAAGGGGGAGTATAGTAATAGGTTTCCTCTTGTTTCAGGGTCGGTTGAGTTGACCGAGAGGAAGAGTGTTGATCCCAGTCGTTTAAGGTCGTTTCTAATTGTTGTACTGACTGCACCAGTTTTTTAATTTCTAAGCGTAAAGCTTGATTTTCCTGATGCAAGTGCTGATTATTTTGCTTTAAGCCGTCTAATTGCCTTTGTGTTGTTTGTAATTCCCCTGCCAGTTCCCGATAGACTGACATGGGAACTGTGGGGGTATTCTGATGGGGAGAGGAAGATGTCATCCCCTGAAAACGAGAATTTGAAGTCATAATTGTTCCACTTGACGATGATAATTATTGACGTTGGAGTGGGAAAAAGTGTCCGACCGGTCCACTCCCTGCCCCTAAGTCTAAAGCAGATTCTAAAGCAGTGGTGAGATATTGTTTCGCCACTGGCACGGCTGTTTTTAAATCGTTGCCCAAAGCAATCTGAGCCGCGATCGCCGCCGAGAGCGTACAACCCGTGCCATGATTATTTTTCGTCTCAACTGGTTTGGTTGCCAAAATATCGAAGGCCTCGCCATCAAACCAAACATCCTTGCCTCGTGCGTCTCCTGAGAGTGCTCCTCCTTTGACTAAAACGGCGTTTGCCCCTTGACGAACGATGATTTCCGCTGCTGATTTCATCTCATCAACCGTATTAATTTCGATTCCACTCAACATTTGGGCTTCATAACGGTTAGGAGTGACGAGGGCTGCCAGTGGAATCAGCTGTTTTAGTTGTGCTACGGCCGAATCATCCAGGAGCTGTGCCCCACTGCGAGAGACCATAACGGGATCGAGCACCAACATAGTCTGTAACTGATAGGTTTCAATCATGCGTCCCACTGCCTGAATAATGCCGGCATTGAGCAACATCCCCGTTTTCACCCCTTGGACCCCAATATCATAAATCACCGATTCAATTTGAGCACACACTGCTTCCGGAGGCAACGGATCGACACGCTGTACTCCGAGCGTATTTTGAGCGGTCACACAAGTCAGGGCACTGGTACCGTGAACTTGCTGAAAGGCAAAGGTTCTTAAGTCTGCTTGAATGCCAGCTCCGCCTCCACTATCAGATCCCGCGATCGTTAATGCCGTTGGACAACTCAATAGCATGACTCCTTAGCGACGACGACGGCGTTGTAAAAATTCCGGGATATCTAACCCTTTACTTTCTTCTTGAGATTTCTTGCCCGATTTGGGTTTCTCTGAGATTGGAGTTGGATTCTTAGTCGGAGCAGCAGTTTTCGTTTCTTTTTTCTGTGTTTTACTGGTTTCTTCCCCAGAGAAACCAGTGGCAATGACCGTAATTCTGATTTCTCCTTCCATTTTGTCATCGTCAATCACAGCACCAAAAATAATATTGGCATTGGGATCAACATTATCGTAAATGGTTTCAGCAGCAGTATTGACTTCATGGAGGGTTAAATCGCTGCCGCCTGTAATATTAAAGACGACACCTTTTGCCCCTTGAATCGAAGACTCGAGAAGGGGAGAAGAAATTGCACCAGTCGCTGCTTCTGCTGCTCGGGATTTACCCGATGCAGTGCCAATGCCCATCAGTGCTGATCCGGCATCAGCCATAACCGCCCGCACGTCAGCAAAGTCAACATTTACCAAACCGGGAATCGTAATAATATCAGAAATCCCTTGTACCCCTTGTCGGAGAATATCATCAGCAACCCGGAAAGCATCTTGAACGGGGGTTTGTTCGTCAATGACCGATAACAACTTGTTATTAGGAATAACAATTAGGGTATCAACCCGCGTTTGTAAGGCGGATGCACCTTCCTCGGCTTGGCTGGTGCGACGGCGTCCTTCAAAGGTAAAGGGACGGGTAACCACCCCCACGGTCAAACATCCCATTTCTTTTGCCACTTCGGCAACAATGGGAGCAGCACCGGTACCAGTGCCACCGCCCATCCCCGCGGTGATAAAAGCGAGGTCTGTATTTTCCAAAGCGCTGGAAATTTCATCTCGGGATTCTTCTGCTGCTTTTTGACCAATGGAGGGATTCCCCCCTGCGCCTAAGCCTCGGGTCAGTTTTTCTCCCACTTGTAGGCGGTTGGGAGCGTTTGCTCGGGAAAGGGCTTGGGCATCAGTATTAATTGCCCAAAATTCAACCCCGGTTACATCACTGGCAATCATCCGGTTAACTGCATTACAACCAGCACCGCCAACACCAATTACTTTAATTCTTGCCACATTTCCTGGCACGATGTTGTCACTCCTTACTGCTTCTTTTGTCGGTTTAGGATCATCACGATAGGATGAGTTGAGTAGTTCATCTAAGTTAAAATCATCATCAAAGGAATGATTATCATCACTGGAGGTAGTCATAGAAAAGGAATTCTGGTTGAGATTTTTTTGATCTTCAGTTTTCATTGCTAAATTGAAAGATCGCTGAGAAGGCTGGTCAGATAAGTCTTCTAGGATGATTTTCTTTATAGAGATAAAAATAAAATGATTAACCTTTACGATTATTGCTATTAGCTTAGCTTAAATCTTACAGGTGAAAGCATTTTTAGAAATATTATAAGGTTAATCTACACTTACATTGACAACAAAATTCTAAGGTTCATTGTTTTTCATTGATTTTTTTCATTCAGAAACGAGTTTAATAAGGATGAAGTCGGGATTTCTTAAGTTGATATAGGCGACTTCATCCGAGGGTTGTTTTTCAGGTAAGTTTTTGAGTTTTGCTAATGTTTGGAGTTGTTTCGGAAGTATCTCTAGGTTACCCCCGAGATGAACTTGACCCAGTTCGGTTTCGAGAATCAGATTGGCAGGATCTTGCCAATTAACGGTATGAATCGTAATTGGTGAAGCTTGCAGTTTAGGGTAGATTTGTGCCCACTGGAAGCGATACTGCGGTTGATAGCCAATTACTTTTAACGGAGGAGGCGTAAAAGCATCAGTGCGATAACTTTCGGCAGACATCCACATCCCTTTGGCATCAAGATAGCCTTGCTCTTGGGGATGAATGCCGGTGGGATTGGGAAGCGTGAGAGCAACGGGTTGGTGTTCAGTCACGGCAATAGTGACACGAGGGGGATAGAGTTGCCGATTTACCATCACTTGTCCAATGGGGGCTTGATTCTGCAGAATTGCCTTAATTTGATCTGGGGTTAAACTCAGAATGGATTGAGATGTAGTTTCTTGGACCATCCCTTTAATCGTTTCACTACTGAGGTACTGATTGCCTCTAATTTCAACTTGTTGTGGTTGGCGAAGCATCCATTTTGATAAGAGGGTTAACCAAATCAGCCCACCCATTAAACTCGAAACAAAGAGCAAACGCCAGCAACCTTGGATGATTTTGAGCTGTCGTTGCTGCTTAAGGGCGAGTCGGCGACCTTTGATATCAACAGGAGAATAGGTGGAGGTCATAAATTTTCTCCAAGTTAGTCATGAATTTATTTAATTCAGTTTAAAGTTACCGCATGGAATGAAATTTGCGAAATCTTTTTCTTTACCAGTACACTCGTTTTCCTGTGCTAGGGTAGGCTTAACCCTTCATATTTTTTTATTGGTACAATTCCCCTAAGCATATGGTTATGACAAAACGTGGATTAGTTCTTGGGGCAACGGCAGCCATGTTGACCACAGTTGCTGTCACTGGCGCGGGGCTTCATTTTTCGGATAGTCAAGCCTTTTTCCGAGAAAGCCCGAAAGAGCTGGTTGATGAAGTGTGGCAGATTGTAAATCGCCAGTATGTTGATGCGACATTCAATCAAGTGGACTGGCGAGCAGTCCGACAGGAGTATTTAGATCGCACCTATGAAGATAAAGAAGCGGCCTATGATGCGATTCATCAAATGCTCGAAAAGCTTAATGATCCCTACACTCGCTTCATGGAACCGGAAGAATTTAAAAATTTACAAATTGATACCTCGGGAGAACTGACTGGAGTGGGGATTCAAATTGCTCTGGATGAAGAGACAGAGTATATTCGTGTTATTTCTCCGATTGAAGATACACCGGCTTATGAAGCAGGGGTTTTAGCCCGAGATTTGATCATTGCCATTGATGGTCAAAGTACGAAGGGTATGGAGTTGAGTGAAGCGGTTAGTTTAATTCGCGGGAAACCGGGTTCGGAAGTCACCCTAACCATTCAACGACAAGAGCGAGCAGTGGATTATCAGATTACGCGGGCACGGATTGAGGTCCATCCGGTGCGATCGCGCTTACATGAAACTCCCCAAGGGGAACCCATTGGCTACATTCGCCTCAATCAGTTTAATTCAAATGCCACCGAAGAAATGCGCAGTGCCATCAAAGACCTGGAAGCGAAAAATGTCGAAGGCTATGTTTTAGATTTGCGGTCTAATCCGGGGGGATTGTTGTATGCCAGTATCGAAATTACTCGGATGTGGCTCGATGAAGGGAAAATTGTTTCCACGGTGGATCGGCAAGGGGAAGTAGAACGCCAAAAAGCGCAAGGCAATGCTCTCACGGATAAGCCTTTGGTCGTCCTGGTGGATGGCGGTTCAGCCAGTGCAAGTGAAATTCTTTCGGGTGCCTTGCAAGATCAAAACCGAGCCGTAGTGGTTGGGACAAAAACCTTTGGTAAAGGGCTGGTGCAGTCGGTGCGAGGGCTAGGTGATGGCTCGGGAATTGCGGTTACAGTTGCGAAATATTTAACCCCTGATGGTCGCGATATCAATAAAGAGGGGATTAAGCCCGATGTGGTTTCAGAAATGAGTGAAGCGCAACAAAAAGAACTGCAGCGCGATCGCGGTAAAATTGGTACTCTTGATGATCCGCAATTTACACAAGCCCTCTCTGTTCTCAAGCAAGAAATTGCTAAGCAAGAAACACAACAAATGGGAGCTAATCAGTAATCATGGTCAGATTGCTCATTAAATTGGTGGGGCTAGCCCTTGTGATGGGTGGGGTTTATCTGCTGGGACAGAATATTTATTTTGTCACCAATGCTTCTCCCTACTGGTGGCGTGGTGTTGCTGCAGACGGTTCGATTTTATTTTTGACGTTTGGAGTTTTGTTATTTTTTACCATGCCCAATGAAGGGAAATTTTTGGGGGCAGGGGCAATCGCGATCGGGATTCTTCTCGTTTTTATGAGCAGTCGTGCCGTTTTGCGACCGACAACGCTTTGGCATTTTGTAGGTTCTTTAGCCTGTTTTGTTGGGGGATATCAACTCATTAGGACTGGACGACTCAACTTGTAACATTCAAGACTCCACCCGCCTTAAGGCGGGGGATTGCGTTGAAACAGTGCCCTACGTAAAAGTGATAACTAGGACTGAGAAGAAGAATCGGATTGATTCCCAGTCGTTGAGTGATGAGGCGCAGTCAAAATTGACCATGCCGCTTGTGCTGCTTCATTGAGACGATTGCCAAACCCCTCAATCTCCTTAACTAAAGACTCCCAATTTTTCTCCGCATCCATCTGCATTAACTTAACAGATTCTTCAATTCGTTCGGGATCAAAGTTGAGTTTTTCTACCTCAGTGCGAACGTTACGAACCGCTTCTAGATAATTTTCTTTCGCATATTCGCC
>CAZBPR010000001.1:0-66145 GCA_964493825.1 uncultured Dactylococcopsis sp. | reverse complement strand
TTTTTCATTCTGTCTTTGTTTCTCCACCCTAATTCATAAAGTTATCATCCCAACCTTAGTTATAACGTTTCTAATAGGGGAATTTGCAACTTCTTCCGAAAGATTCGTTATTTTTTCCCGTTTTTTCTCGTTAGCGTTCAGTTGATTCACCGAAATGATTCAGTCAGGTTAAGTTTAGGTTAAAATAAGAGGGAATGGCAAGTGCTAAAGAGCTTAAAAAATGAGCGAAGAAAAAACAGTAGAAACCTTTGGTGAGTGCGCGATCGCTGCTTTAAAGAAACACAGCCAGAAAATGCTTAAACATGAAGCTGGTGTGTACGCCGATCAAGATCCGGAAGCACTGCACCAAATGCGCGTGGGAATGCGCCGACTGCGCACTGCTCTTGTGGGCTTTTCCCGAGCCATTGTTATGCCCAAAGCCGCTCGTGAAAAAAAAGTGGGCAAAATTGCCAGAGAATTAGGAACGTTAAGAGATTTAGATGTCTTAAAGGCAAGTTTAGAAAATGACTATTTGCCGGTGCTTCCTGCTTCGGAACAGGACAGTTTAAAGTCAGTTTTAAAGCATTTAGAAAAGCGACGGCAACACGCCTATAAAAAAGTCATTAAAGCCTTAGAAAGTAAACAATACATACAACTGAAAGCAAGTTTAGAAGGGTGGTTAGAACAACCCAATTTAAGCGCGATCGCGCCTTTGCCCATTGCCGAAGTGTTACCGGATTTATTACTTCCTCATGTCAGTAACTTATTGCTTCACCCCGCTTGGTTTGTGGGGCAAAATACTCATTTAGATGCAGCAACTTTGTTAGATCAAGAAGGAGAAACGCTCCATAGTTTACGGAAAGCGGCGAAGAAAATTCGCTATCAAATGGAACTGTTCACCCATTGTTATGATGAAACCTATCAACAATATGTCAAGCAAGTAAAAGCGATTCAAAGCGTTTTAGGAGAGATTCAAGATAGTGTCGTTCTCGCGGAATTTTTAAGCGAGTATTGTGACGAAACACTCGCCAAAGACTTTCCAAGTCTAGCGGAAAAACTGAGCGCTTTTCGTCAGGAAAAATGGCAAGAGTGGGAACAACTGCAACAGTATTTTCTGAATCCGGCAACGCGGCAGAATCTGCGCTTAACCGTGCAAAATCCTTTTCCGGAAGAGGACACCCATTTTTTGGCCGATCAAAATCGAGATTCTCTAGCCATGAGTTAAAAAAAATGCTATCTTAATGGGAGTGCGGGCGCGTAGCTCAGTGGATAGAGCACCAGATTCCGGTTCTGGGTGTCGAAGGTTCAAATCCTTCCGTGCTCGTTTTTTTGTTTTAAAGAAATTCTTGTAGCTTTTGCCGGGTGGTTGGCGTTAAGGGCAATTGTACGGCAATTTGACGAGCGCGATCGCGCATGAGCAACACTTGTTTTTCTCCGTCTGACCCACTCAGCAAGATTTCTGGATCTTGTAAAGAGACTGTTGTATAACGAACATCCGGCGTCCCAATGCGAATCACGACTTGGCGCTGCGATTGGGGATAAATATATAACTTCTCTTGCACGGTATCGAGTTCTAGTTTATAAGGCGTAAAACTCCGTTCATCATCCGATAATGATTTTTGCCAATACAGGGTAATCCCTCTCATTTCCGACTTGAACATGACAAGTTGGTCATCAAACTTTTGCCGTTCCCAGTCAATCTTAGACAGATCGCCACTTTCTGGAATGAGACGTTGGGCGATGACCACTTCTTTCCCGCTTAATTTGCCCCACCACTGACGGATGGTTTCAAAGTTCGTGGCATTATTGGGGTCACTTCCCCCTTGTAACCAAGTAATTAACCGCATCGTGAATCCTGCTCAAAAATGGATCTAAAATTATGCTATCACTGAAACGGGTTAGCGTTGCGCGATCAGATCAGGGAAGAAACCAGTACAGTAGATAAAAAGTTCAATTGAATTTTCTATCTTATGTTTAAACCCACTGATACTCTTGTTGATTATTCGACAGCACAATCCTTACCGGAAATTTGGTCCCAAGTTGCGCCTTACTCTGGTAAACTCATCGCCCTCGATGACCACCATCAAGACCCGCCGGTTCAGATTACTTATCAACAATTAAACCAACAAATTAAACAATTTGCTAGTGGCTTACAAGCCCAAGGCATCCAACCAGATACCAAAATTGCCCTGTTTGCTGATAATAGCCCCCGTTGGTTCATTGCGGATCAAGGCATTCTCAGTGCGGGTGCAGTGGATGTGGTGCGATCATCGCAAGCGGATGCTGCAGAATTATTTTATATTTTGACCGATAGTGATAGTACAGTTCTGGTTGTTGAAAATCAGAACACACTGGAAAAATTAAAAGCAAACTTAGTTGAGTACCCTTTAAAGTCAGTAATTTTGCTATCTGATGAAACGGTCGAAAATGAAGATTATCCCACACTTAATTTCACGCAATTGATGGCACTGGGAAATGAGCGGGAATTGACACCGGTTCCTCGGAAAAAAGATGATTTAGCAACCTTAATTTATACTTCAGGAACCACAGGAAAACCCAAAGGAACCATGCTCTCTCATGGTAATTTTTTACATCAAGTGCGTGCCATTGGCGATGTAATTCAGCCCCAAGCCGGCGATCGCGTGTTGAGTATTCTCCCCAGTTGGCACGCTTATGAACGGGCTGCCGAATACTTTTTATTATCGAGAGGCTGTCACCTCATTTATACCAATTTACGCTCATTCAAAAAAGATTTACGTGAACAGCAACCGCAATATATGGTGGGGGTTCCTCGCTTGTGGGAATCGGTTTATGATGGCATTCAAAAGAACTTCAATCAACAAACCGGGAATAAGAAAAAGCTCATTGATCTCTTCTTAGGCATTTCCCAGCGCTACATTAAAGCTAAACGAATCAGTGAAGGCTTAGATCTTAACAATCTGCACCCTTCTATTTTTGCCAAGTTAGGCGCCAGTTTACAGCGTTCTCTCCTGGAACCCTTGCATCATCTTGGAGATAAAATTGTTTATCAAACCGTTCGCGAAGCCACGGGTGGCAACTTAAAAGCCGTGATTAGCGGGGGCGGATCTTTAGCCAAGCATATCGATGATTTTTATGAACTGATTGGCATTCCTCTGCTAGTGGGATATGGCTTAACAGAAACTTCTCCGGTTACCCATGCTCGTCGTTTGTATCATAACTTGCGCGGTTCATCGGGATCTGCAATTCCCGAAACCGAAACGAAAATTGTTGACCCGGAAACCAAAGAAGCGCTACCTGATGGGGAAAAAGGGTTAGTGTTGATCCGAGGGACGCAAGTGATGCAAGGGTATTATAAAAAGCCCGAAGCAACGGCAAAAGCGATTGATGATGAGGGATGGTTTAATACGGGTGATTTAGGATGGATTACCCCAACTGGGGATTTAGTTTTGACCGGACGCGCCAAAGATACGATTGTCCTCTCCAATGGCGAAAATATTGAACCCCAACCCTTAGAAGATGCTTGTTTACGCAGTCCCTATATTGACCAAATGATGGTGGTGGGACAAGATCAGCGGTGTTTAGGGGCGTTAATCGTACCTAATCTCGAAGCGTTACAAACTTGGTCGCAACAGCATGACCGCAACTTAGATTTCTCAGAAGAGAAATTAGCAGAAACGATTCAAGATTCAGTCGTTCAAAAATTGTTTCGAGAGGAGTTGAATCGGGAAGTGAAAAATCGCCCTGGCTATCGTAGCGATGACCGCATTGGCGTCTTTCAGCTCATTTTAGAGCCGTTCTCCATGGAGAATGGCATGATGACACAAACACTGAAGATTAAACGTCCTGTTGTTTATGAACGGTATCAGGATATGATTGACGGGATGTTTGTTAAGGGATAGCGTCCTGAACGCAAGCAATTGATCTGGAAAGAGAACCGGTTTGAGGCTGTGTAATGGTTAATTTAGAAGAAACAATGAACCCAGAAAATAAAAATTTATTAGTCAAGCGTCCGATTAATTTAAAAGTGATTGTAACCCAGCGCTGGAAAGAAGAAGTGCAGCAACAGTTACAATCGCAAATTAATCAGCAGGATGGACAGCTCCAACAGTTAGAAAATCAAGGACAAAGCGCGATCTCGCAAGTGACTCAACAAGGCAGTAATCCCAGCGATCCCCAAGTCCAACAACAACTGCGCAATATCCAAAACCAACTCAATCAACAAAAAAGCAAGGTCACTGAACAAAAAAATCAAGCCCTCCAACAGTTGCAACAAGTCCAGCTATTGGAGGAAGGGCAAGAAGTGAGTCAAGGACAACTCGATAGTTTTGTTCGGGTTCAAGTTGGCGATAATTTAGTTCAAAAAATGAATGTGGAAGTCGTCATTAAAGATGGGGTGATCCAAGAAATTCGCGGTGATGTTTAGATAAACACACTATGTTGCAAGGATGGCATCTGACGCCGCACTTGTTCTAAGCGGGAGGGATTAATTTCAGCGATCGCGACCCCTGGATCTTCTCCCGCATCACTTAAAACAATCCCCCAGGGATCAATAATCATGGCGTGACCATGACTTTGGCGGCGCGCATAATGATGACCCGTTTGAGCGGGGGCAATGACATAAGCGGTATTTTCAATCGCACGGGCTTGTAATAAGACTTGCCAATGGTCTTTTCCCGTGTAGGCGGTAAAGGCAGCGGGAATGAGAAGAACCTCTGCCCCCTGTTTCGAGAGCTGCCGATAAAGTTCCGGGAAACGAACGTCGTAGCAAACGGACAATCCGATTTTTCCATATTCGGGAGAGATAAATAAAGGGGGCAGCGACAGCCCGGCTTTTACCGTTTGTGATTCTTGGTAGGTATTGCCATCGGGGAGATTCACATCAAACAAATGCACTTTTTCATAACGCGCTAACTCTTCACCATTGGCATCAATCATCAATGCCGTATTGGAGACTTTGCCATCGGCAACGGGAATCGGAAAGCCGCCACCGAAAATGGTGATTTGATAGCGTTGTGCCATCGTTTTCAAGAATTTTTCTGTGTGCTGCGCGATCGCGCTCGCTTGTTGCACCTTTTCCGTTTCCTCTCCCATAAAAGAAAAATTTTCCGGAAGGGTGACTAACTGTGCCCCTCTGCGCACTGCTAATTCCACTAAGTCCGCTGCAGTCGCCAAATTTTTCTCCAAATCAGGTTGACTGGTGATCTGAATTGCAGCCGCCAGATATGATTTCATATTGTTTGTCCTTTGTCCTTTGTCATTAGTCATTGGTTGTTTGTTGCAATTGATCTCTGACCAATGACGGATAACCAACTGTCAATTTTCAATTGTGAATCGTTAATTGTCAACTCTCTTGATAAGGAGGGAGCGAGGTTCGATAATATGATGAGTAAAGACGCTTAACCTGTATTATTCCCCATTCCATTATGGCTCGATATACCTGCACATTTTCGGTTGCGATTCCGTTAGAACGCCTCCAAGCCTCACTGGTTGAGATTTTAGAATCCTGTCATCTCGAAATCATCTATGATACCGGAGAATACATTATGGCGCGGGAAGTGACCAATCGGGCGCCGTTTCCGAAACTAGTCACAACGGAAGTCTTAATTGACCGCACAACAGCAACCCCAGAGTCAATCCGCATGAATTTAGTCATGAAAAACGAGGAATTACCATTGCAAACTGATAATCACTGTCGTCAAATGTTCGATTTGCTGCAACAGGCACTCGTGGAATATTCACAATGGCAGCTTTTAGATAAAGTAGCCGGTTAAGTTAACCGCGATTGCGCGTGATGAGGGCAGCCCAAGCAAATAAGGGCAACACCAGCATCCGTCGCCAACGGGACGGCTCTTGGTATAAACGGTATAACCATTCCAAGTTGTTTTCACAAAACCAAGCCGGCGCTCGTGATTTGGCCCCCCCCCAAATATCAAAGGCGCCACCCACGCCAATCCAAATGGCTTGGGGACACAAATGACGGTTTTGAGCAATCCAAAGCTCCTGCCGAGGCACTCCTAACCCCACTAAAATCAGTTGGGGCTGCTGTTTGCTTAGTTTGTCATGGAGTGTCGTTTGTTCTTCTTCCGAGAGATAGCCATGTGCGGTTTGAATGCTGAGTTCAGAATATTGCTGACGCCAGTATTGGGCAGCAGCTTCGGCTCGTCCGGGAACTCCCCCATAGAACAAAATTTCTCCTTTGATCTGGCCTTGTGCCATCTGCTTGAAGAGAGCAGCGGCTAATTCAATGCCGGGAAGACGTTGTTGTTTTTTCCCTTGGAGATTAAGAGAAAGAATCACCCCCGCTCCATCCGGAATGATTAAATCCGCTTGCGCGATCGCGTTGGCGAGTTGCTGATCTTTTCTAGCTAACATCACCATTTCGGCATTTAAAGTCACCACATGGCTTCCTTTTCCTTCCTGCCAACGCTGTTGTAACCAGCTGACATAATCAGATAAAAGATGAACCGGAATCCCCAAAACAGTGGCGGGTTCCGGAGGCGTTGATAAGCGATTGCTTTCAGGGGAGAAAGTCATGTTTGTTCTTTTTGATCCGAAGAAGCAGTTTGTTGGCGTCGCAGTGCAGCTTGAAACCCTAACGCGACCAAAATGTTAGAGAGAGTGAGAAACGATTCGGCACTCCCATGTAGCCAATCGACGTTTGCTAAGGACTCGCCATAAACGCGCTGGGCATAAATTCCTGCTGGAATCGTCACCAGAACAAATATTAGCAGGACATAGAATCCAATCACTGCTAAACGGGGAAATTGGCGCGATCGCGTCATAAACCAAAGAAAACCTAAATAGGGAAATAAAGACGCTGCAAAAAGGGTTTGTTTATCTAACATCGACTCGAAATGGGGTAATTGATAACATTGGCAAAAGCAATGCTTCTATTCCTTACAGATGATTGCTTTTTTTGCAAACTTTAGTTACATTTGTTTACAGAGTTAATCGCACTAGCATTTATTCATCAAGAGGTCATCATGGAAGAAAATCGCAACGATTTCAAATTTGGTTTCAACACTGCTGCAGAAAACTGGAATGGTCGTTTAGCAATGATCGGCTTTATTGCCGCATTACTTACCGAAATCCTGAGCGGACAAGGCGTCCTTCACTTCTGGGGACTTCTCTAAACCCAATTTTATCAAGTTGATTGCACTCGTATTAATTCATTAAGAGGTTACTATGCAAGAAAATCCCAACGATTTCAAATTTGGCTTCAACACTTCCGCAGAAAATTGGAATGGCCGTCTAGCAATGATCGGGTTTATCGCTGCATTGCTCACCGAAATTCTAAGTGGACAAGGCGTTCTCCACTTCTGGGGACTTCTCTAAACCCAATTTTTATAGGAATAGGGGAAGAAGGACGACTCTTCCTTCTCACCCTGATCTAAATTTAAGATATTCGCTGAAGTATTATAGCAAAAAGCTGGGGGGAATTCACTAACTCCCCCAGCATTTGTAATTTTTAAACTGGAATAAAAGTTTTAGCTTTAGGTGCGAATATATTCTTTTAAAATACTGTTGCGGTTGGGATGGCGCAACTTTCTCAATGCTTTAGCTTCAATTTGTCGGATGCGCTCCCGTGTCACATTAAAGATTTGTCCAATTTCTTCTAAAGTTTTCATGCGCCCATCTTCTAAACCATAACGCAAGCGCAGAACATCCCGTTCGCGAGGACTGAGGGTATCTAAAACATCTTCTAAATCTTCTCGCAGTAAACTCTTAGACACTTCATCTTCTGGCGTTTCTCCATCTGCTTCAATAAAATCCCCCAACCGAGAATCTTCTTCTTTACCAATCGGCGTTTCTAAAGAGATGGGAAGCTGCGCCGATTTGGCAATGAACCGTAGCTTTTCGATGGTCATTTCCATGCGTTCGGCAATTTCCTCTTCGGTGGGTTTACGCCCTAACTCTTGCGAAAGCAGTTTCGTGGTTTTCTTAATGCGAGAAATCGTTTCATATAAGTGAACGGGAAGACGAATGGTTCGCGACTGATCCGCGATCGCGCGGGTAATGGCTTGTCGAATCCACCAAGTCGCATAAGTGGAAAACTTGTAGCCCTTTTCATGATCAAATTTTTCCGCCGCACGGATCAATCCCAAAGACCCCTCTTGAATCAAATCCTGAAACGATAGTCCACGATTCATATATTTTTTCGCAATGGATACCACTAACCGCAAGTTGGATTGCACCATTTTCTCTTTCGCTCTGCGCCCCAGCATTAGGCGACGGCGAAACTTTGGCAACGGCATATCTACCTCTTGCGCCCACTCTTCATCCGTGGGTTCACAGCCGATAGTCGCTTCTAATTCAGTCCGTTTGCGTTCTAACTCTAGTAGATCGGCAATTTTTCGCGCTAACTCAATTTCTTCATCAGCCCGCAGCAAGCGAATGCGACCAATTTCTTGCAGGTAAAGACGGATTGAATCTTCAGTATAAGACTTCTTTTTACTATCCTCTTTGTTATTGTCCTCTTTTGCTGCAGTAACCGCTTTGGTCGGCACTTCTTCTGATGCTTCTTCTGCTTCTAGCAACGCTTCTTTTTCTAAATCGGAATCGGCTGGTTCAACTTCGAGGGGGACCGTATTTCCTTGCGCTGCTTCGTGACTTTGTTCTTCAATTAAGCGTTCCAATTCAGTTTTTTGCTGCTGGCTGGTTAGTGCGTGTACCTGCATCATGCCGTTTTCCTCTTACTCCTTGCTGTTTTCATCTGAAAATGATGATCAATCATTTATTAGTTGAGATTTCATTGCTACTTTTCCTGTCGCTTCCCTCTTCAAGGTTGAGTGATACTTTTCCTCACGGCGGGTGAGAGGGTGGAACAGAAAACGCCTAGCCATGATTGTAGCCTTTCTTACCAAAATGACAACGACTCCGATGAGCATTGCCCACGTTTTGATCATGAGCGGGGTGGATAAAAAGATTTACATCAGAAGCAATTTTTTCTATTAGATAAGAGTCCATCAAATCTGTCCTTACGGTTAAGTTGCTTCATGTTTTTAATCACTGTATTAATTGCCACTGTTTAACTCTTTTAGCACATTCATCATCATTTTCGCACCAGCAGAGAATATGGGTGCAGCCCCCAACCAGGAACGGTTTGACTAGAGACGATGTTGAGTGTGCCATTGAGATGGAAGCTGGTCAATTGAAACCCCTGAGAATATTTTAATCATTGCCTTCGTCAATGACAGGGAAAAGTAGAGCATTGCTCAGGAAATGCAACTTAATTTCATCATAATCGCTCCCATTGAGCTTGCGGCTAAATTGAGAGACTTGGCATTCAGTCATTACTGAAGAATAACGAGCTTTTCTCATTACTTCCTGACAAATGAGGGGGTTCATACCGTTAACGGTTGCTGCCTTAAAGGTTATTCAATATCGATGGTTTGGGGAGGGTGCTCGCCTTGACTTTGGTAAGTTCCTGAATTGGAGGCGGTTGCTCCTTGTTGAGATAACCAGCTTTTGAGAGGATCCTGATTCGGGTTGAGGCGTAATATCCCAGAAACTAATCCCCCAGTAAATGTAATCGGTTGTTGGGTTAGTTCTTTTAAGATTGGTGTCAGTTCGCTAAAGAACATAAAAACACTAAAAATAAATTCACAAAAAACTTATCTATTTTAGTCTAATTTTAACGTTTTGTGATCAATGAACCGAACCAGCTTCGGGTTTTGTGTACTCTGAACAGTGCCCGTCAATCGAGGTAGTGTCTTCTTTGTACTCATTAAGCAGGCGTTCTAGCTCTTCAAGGGCTTGTTGAGTTTGTTGAGAGCGTTGAACCAGCGATCGCGCAACCGTTTCACTTTCTTGCGCTGCGGTCGTTAAGTCTTTAATTTGATGCTCGAAGCGATAGGCAATTTGGTTGACTTCTGTGGTGGCTTCAAAGGTTTTCGTCCCTAAATTGCCAATTTCGGTCGTAATCCGACTCAAACCACTCCTTTGCCCAGAACTGCCACTTTCGGGTCGATTCGCTGCTAATGCCGCTTGAATCGATAAATTTCGGACTTGTTGGCTAATACGCTCAATCAGTTGCGTTGCTCTGTTGACTGCTTCTAATTCTTCGTTAAATCTGTCACCGATTTTCATAATCCGTGCCGTATAATCAGAAATTGCTTCGACACTACTCAACATTTGGACAAAAGTTTCTTTGCCTTCAAAAGAGAGTAATTCCCCTAACTGCACAAAACGTTCGTTTAACTGGGAAATAGCATTGGCTTGTCGAGATAATTTTGCCTGTTGCATTTCCAATACCTGATTGCGTCTTTGTGCTTCTAGTTGTTGTTGTTCTAATTGACGGGTATATTCTTTGACTTTCGCCTGTTCTTTTTTTAAGTTATCAGCGTATTGGCGAGCCTGTTCTTTTTGATGGCTAATGAGTTTATTAACTTGGGCAAAAATTTTGGATTGAGCTAATAGTAAATTATGGAGTTCTAATAATTCTAACGATTGATCATCCTTGACAATCAGGATGGGTTCATAAAGTAAATCTAAGGAGCGACTCAGAGCGTGTTTTACTGCTTGATCAATGCGACAGTGTTGTTCCAATGTCAGTGTGTCAGTTGCCATCACCTCTAGCAAGACTCGAATCGGGCGATGCAGATATAATTCTAAGCTGTAAGGTTGGCTCATCTGCTCGAGGAATTTACGCTTTGAAATCACCCCTAGTAGTTGGTTCCCTTCCGTAATAATGACTCCAGGCAGATTAGGATCATCATGAAACTCATTGGCAACCACTTCTCCTCGCGTGTCGGCATTGACCTGATACTGATGAGTTTCTAAATCAGCAAGGGTTGAATTGGGATTCAGGGGAGTCAAATTTAGTGATGCCATGGTGACTGAATAAGTGATAATTTTGTAATTTCATTTCAATCATAGGAAGTTTCTCGAAGTATTTCATCATGATCAAATTAACAAAAGGTTAATTGAAATTTAACTCTCACCACTTCAAAAAAATAATTAGAATCGCGTTTCATATTCAACCGTTACGCTCTGATTATCCGATAAATCAGTCGAGCCTCGTAATAAAATGTCATCGCTCAAACGGTAACGAATACTATATTGAAAAGGCTGTTCCGCATTAAAAATAGTCAGGACAGAAACGGACAGATCATTGCTGAGATCCACCCCTGCTTCTGCCGCAAATCCTAATGTTGAATCCGTGGTTTCTTCTCCTTCTCCTTCTTCTGTTTCTGTAGGAATCAGAGTGGGAAAAATCCGAAATTCGCTTAAACCTAAAGCGTCGCCAATGGTATTTTGAAAGCGTCCTAAAAAAGTGGAACCAGCTAAATTGGCTAGTCCTAATGCCGTATTTCCTTGTCCAAAACCACTGGTTAAGCCACCTCCTAGCAAAGCCAGAATTTCCGTTTCACTGCGATTGGGATCGCTACTTAAGGTCAACACATCATTATTGGCTCTTAAAGATCCGGGTTGGAGTTCACTGGCACGTCCTTGCACTAACGCTTCCACTTGCACAGATTGTAAAGTGCCTACGCCAGCGTTAATCCCCGTACTGGCTTCGGTAACGGCTCTGTCATTACTAAGATTGCCACTGGTTTCAGCAACGGATGTTACTAAGCGTACATTCAGTGTCGGATCTAACCCTTGGGTCGGAATAAAAGTCGCCGTTTGTTCATACCCTCTGGCTAAGCGAAACTGAGTCGGTCCTAAATTCACTTGACCCCGTTCTAAGGTGATGGTTCCTTGGGGGCGCAGATTCCCAAGACTGCCATTGAGGGTGAGATCTCCTGCTGCCAAAAAGTTCATAATTGGGGGACGAACCACATTCAAATCTTCCCCAAGCTGAATGTTCAAGTCGCGGAAAGTAATGTTTGAGGGGTTATTGTTAGCCGCCCCATTCGCCGCTGATTCCGAATTTTGTCCCGCTAAAATGACTTCTCCGTCTGATAGGGTAATTGCTCCGGCAATTGCGGGCTCGATCGCGCTTTGAGCAATATTAATCTCCCCAGCAACGTCCCCTTCGTAGAGATCGGGCAGGTTAAGCGTTAAGTCTTCTAAAGACAGATCGAGGCTTTTCGTCGTAACGGCAGGATTAAATAAAGCGAGTCCTCCAGTTGCTGTGACTTGCCCCCCGCCAAAGTCCGCATTAAATTGTTCCACCGTCAGTTGATTAAAGTTGAAGTTAACGCGGCTGTTGATATTGGTTAAGGGTTGAGGAAGAACTGCTGTGCCAATACTGGCTTCGGAAAGGGTGACAACCCCTGTGGTGTTCAGTTGGTCAAATTGGAAATTTTCTAGGTTGAAAGGACCGTTAATGGCCAAATTAACCGTTCCTTCTCCCCCTTGCCAGGTTAATTGTTCATTGGTGACGACATCAAGCAAGGCAAAACCATCATCTTGGAGGTTAATTTCAATGTTTAAGTCTTCTGAGGGAGGAGGGACAATGGCAAAAGGCAATTGATAGGGAATGTCGCCACTGACCGTCAAGGGATCACTCTCTTCTGAGAGCAAGCCCTCGGCAAAGAAATTGAGTTGGGAGTTGTTATAACTAAAACTTCCCTGAATTGTTTCAATAGGCGTTTGATTGAGTGTGGCTTGTTCAACGCTGAGTTCCCCTCTGGCGGTGGGGTTATCTTGTTTTCCTGCTACTGTGGCTGTGCCATTCACAAACCCGCTCACACCAATAAAATCTGGCACTTCAATAATATTTTGTAAAACGGCAATGGGAATTTGATTGACTTGTAACTGGGCGGACTGGTTTTGTCCCCCAATTGTCCCGGAAAGGTTGATAAAACTCTCTCCGGAGGCAAAACGAACTGGTAATAAGGTAATGACGCCATTGTCAAGATTTCCTTTCGCTGTGACGCTTTGGGCTTGATAAGGACCCCATTGCCAAGCGTCTCCTTCCAGATTCAATTCCCCTTGGATATCTTGCAGATTTAAGGAGGTGCCTTGCACACTCAGATTGCCGGTAAAGTTACCTTGGGCAGAGTTTAAAGGCGGAATTGCTGTAGCAGTGTCTTCATTGGCGCGCATTTGGGCAAGGAGCGCTTTAATTTCGGAAAACCGTCGCAATTGAGTTTGGATGGGTTGGTTGGCAACACCGACTGGAGCGATATCAAGATCTTCAGCCTTACCATAATTCGGATTAACAAAGTTGGGGTTGATGTCAGAGAGTTCAAATAGTTGCAGGGCGCTGAGAATGTCTTGAATGCGTCCTTGTTCAATGTTGAGGTTGGCTTGAAACTCTGGAGTCGGTTCACTCAGGTTGAGGCGACCGCTGGCGCGATATTCGCTTTCCTGTTCGATTACAGTGGCTTCTTGGACGTTAAGAATCTTATCAAAATAGGTAAAGTTGGCGGTAGCGCGATCGCTGTTAAACCGTCCTAAAGTCGGCTGCAGAAGCGCTAGTTCTCCGGAGAGATCATAAGTGTTGAGATTAATCCCTAGCGTTCCTTCTAAGGTTCCGGAAGCAGGTTGGTTGGCTAATTGAGCAGGGAGAGGGGCTACATCTTTGAGAAGGTCAAGGGGAATTTCATCTAAAGTTACTTGTAACGTATCGTCTTGGCGGGTGCCTTGCGCGATCGCATCATCTCGTTTAATGAAAAAAGAAGCCGGTTCTAAGGGGAGTAAACGATTGGGTTGCGGCGAAGATAATGCTAATTCAATGCGATCAGGAATGTCACTCTTCCCAATTAAGTTCAGTCTGACCCCTTGTGCTGCATTAACTTGAATCCCACCCGTCATTTCTGGATCAAAAATAAATCCCTCCACACCAAAGTTTTGCAGACGCATACTGCCTTCAGCTTCAGGTTGAATGAGATTACCGGTAATCGTGCCCGAAAAATCAGCAAAACCTTGCACATCAATTTGACCCACTGCTTGGGGTTGAGGGAAGGGAAGTTGTTCTAAATCCAATTGTTGGGCATCAACCGTTAAATTGATTTGTTCAACGATTTCTTGTCCTTGTTGATCGAAGTCCAGTTCAATGATGCCTTCAGCAAAAAAGTTTTCTGCTTGAGCTTCCTCAAGAATCACTTGCTGACCGTCCCAGCTCAGGCGTGTGCTTAGAGGATTCGTAATCAGGGCGAGTCCTTCACTCAAGTTTAAGTTGGCCTGCCCAGTCATCCCCGCAGGAGTGAGATTATCGAGGGTCCCCTTCACACTCACTTCGCCAGCAAGCTTCCCTCGTAACTGATCTGAAAGTTGAGAGAGTTGGATATCTTTTGGAGTAGCGACGATTTGAAAGACACCTTCGTCTAGGCGCAGGACATCCGCTGTGACACTGCCTCCTGCAATTTGACTCGCTCTAGCAGTGCCTTGGACCGTAATGCCAGCTGGGGTTAAATTCTCTAAGGTTCCTCGAGCATTGAGTTGAGTATCAATGAGGGTATTTTGGAATTGTGGCGGTAGATTCGGGACGAAAGGAGAAAGGTTGAAATTGTTAGCCTGTAGATTCCCTTCCCAGTTCCCTTGATTCAAACGGAGGTTGTTGAGGGCAATTTGTTGGTTTTGATGACTGCCCTTAGTCGTAATTGACCCTGACCCTGTGCCTTGAATTTGGTTGAGAGCAAATTCCTCAATATCTGCATTGACCTGAAACTGTGCCGAGAGCAATTCATTGAATTCTGGTGGCGTTTGTGGGGCAAGTAAGGCAATGGGAATATTGCTGAGTTGCAAATCAGCAGTTAACTGACCTTGATTCAAGTTAAGGTCAGTGGCAGCCAGTTCTCCTTGGGGAATGCTTAACGATCCCGATCCCGTGACCCGCAGTTTTTCAGGAGAAAAGTCGGCAATATCAGCATCAAGGCGAAATTCTCCCGATAGGGGATTTTGTAGTTGGGGAGGGAGTTGCTCGCTCAGTTGTTCAGGTTGTAAGGCATTGACGTTAATTTGAGCTTGTAGGCGACCTTGAGCGAGTTGAAGTTGGGGTAAAGTCACGGTGCCATCAGCAATGGCTAAGTTAGCAGTTCCTTGTCCTTTGAGACTTTTCCAGTCGCTTAATGCTCCTGTAATTTCACCAGAGGCGTTGAGAGTGCCTAGATCATCAGGAAGATTCTCTTGATAAGGGCGAATGATCTCGCCAGAAACCTCTTTCACTTCAAAATTTAAGGCAATTTGTCGGTTGCCGCTTAAATTCAGTGTTCCTTTAGCAGTAATGGTTCCCCCTGTTTCTGGCGTCCCTTGAAAGTTCTCAATTTTAACTTGGGTTCCCTGTACGGAAAGTTCCGTTTGTAAACGACTGATTTTGACTTGATCAACAGTTGTCGTTTGAGTGCTTTTGGCAGTGATGTCAATTTGGGGATTATCTAGGGGACCAGTAATGGCAAGATTGGCTTCAATTGTGCCGCTAATGGGAATTTCACTGGGATCGACATTAACGGCAGATAAAAGCTTAGCCACTGGGGTAGGTTCAACATTAGCCTTTAAATCATAGCCTTGGGCCAAATTAATGGTTCCTTGAGCAGTCGCGTTAATGTCACCAAATTCGGTATTAAGAGTCTCAACAATAATATCTTGTCCCGCTAGCCGGAGCTTAGCGTTAGTGTTCTCAATCGCAGTCGTGAACTGATCGAGTTTTCCTTCAAAATTATTCAATTCTGCAGTTCCTTGAAAACTCGGTAAACTGCCATCGAAATTTAGAGAAATTTTAGTTTGAGCACTCAGGGTTCCTTGGGAAATATCGAGGGGAGAGGCAACGAGGCGCGCTAATTCTGCAATGGCTAATTGGTCAGTGGTGAGTGCAAGTTCGACTTCGCCACTTTCTAGGCGCGCTTCTCCTTCTAAATCGAGATTGCCTTGCGCCTCAGCAACAGATAAGTTGTTAACTTGAAACTGAATGCGTTGATTATTATCAAGAAACTGACTATCCACTTGCGGTAAGCTCAAGTGAACGGGAGATTCAAGTGCTCCGGCTGGGTTCCGCGGGACCAGAGTAAGACGAGTATTTTCAAGGGCAAGTGTTTTCAGTTTAATGTCAATAGCGCCGGGGGGTTGTGGTGTTAATTCGGTAGTCAGCCATTTCCACTCTGGCGTTTGCTCAACGGTGATGTCAGGTTTAACTAAGGTGACATCGAGTTCGATCGTTTGCTGGGTGAGGAGCTTGAACGGCGTAAAATCAACTTCGACAGCAGAAATTGTCGCTGCTTCTGCGTTGTCTGCTGTGGGCGGGATGACGCTTTCGCCAAAGGTCAGAGCAGTGAAAGAAAATGCTTCGAGATCGCCTACTTCAACGGGACGGGAGAGAAGAGTACTTAAGCTTTTAGCAACAGTTGCTGAGAGCCGATAATTGAGAAAATACCAACCATAAACCGCTGCTCCTCCTAATCCGACGAGAATCAAAATCAGCAGCGATCGCAGCCAAGGAGGTCGAGGCGGTGAGGAGGGAGATGGCTCAGGAACAGATGTCTCTGATGATGAGTCCGGTTGAGAATTAGGCTGAGCACTCATAAATCGCAGTTAAAAGTTAAAAAATTGCGTTGAGAAGTCTTGGCATGAGACTGAGAAATTTTAGGGATTGAGCCATTTAGCTGCCATGATACCAACGATTGCTGATAAAACTGGCTGACTCAAAAACTGCACGACATTCGGTTGTGTGAGTACGGCTTCAAAGACTTCCGGGTAATGTTCATAAGTATAGGTCGCTACCTGACTAATCTCTTCTGAGTTCATTGCTGCCGGATCAGTTTCTCGGATCGTCAATGTCTGTGCTAGGGTTTGCGCCTCAATTCCTTGTTCGCCAAGGTTTTTCATGAACTGCTCAGCCATTGCTTGACGCTGTTTGGGATACATTTTCGCAATAATTTGTCGAAGCTCCCGTTGAATTAAAGATGCTGATTTGCTCATTTGCCGGCGCTTTTGCTGAGGCGGAAAAGATTTTTGTTGGGGTTGATTATAAATTTTAGGTTTGATCTTTTCAGATTGATATGACATTATTAAAACTCCTTTTGAATGAAAACTTTAGCTTGAAATGAAATTGTTTTATCAAAAATTATTATAGTTTTGTTATTAAGGTAACAAAAGCGCGATCGCGCTTCTTCCCTCGCAGGAAGGAACCATAAAAAACTCCCTTGTCAAAGCAAGGGAGAATTGAGTCATCCAAAGGGAGTATTTTTTTCTAAGCTGTAAATTTAATCAATATAACCCATCAATAAGCTCGGATCATCAATTTGATTAGAGGCAACGGGACGATTGCCAAAGTTAGAATAGGTTTCATCAATTTTGAGCTTGCTTGCTCCAATCGGACGATTTCCGGAAGAATAAAAGTTGCCCACTGTTGGCATCTGACTGGCAAAAACAGGACGATCTCCACCCATCGTGTGGAACGTTTCCACAATTTTCAATTGACTGGCAAGGATGGGACGATCTCTGCCCATACTACGGAAGGTTCCTGCGAGTTCAAGCTTCCCTCCACTGACCGGGCGATCCCCAATTGTTTTCAAAGCTAGGGTGTTTTGATGCTCTTGCGCCCCTTTGGCTTCTGATTTCGCTTTAGACTTGGCCTTGGCAGAAGTTTTGGCTTCCTCTTTTTCCGCTTCCAAGGTCGCATATTCTTGAACTTGATCTTCGGTCATGATAATTTCCTTTTAATTCGCCTTCCCAACTTAAGCTGTTTCTGAAGACAGTTTATGTTTTCCGTTACTGATTTTAAACTTTTAGGTTTTCTTTTGATTTATTTCTATTATAGGAAGTTATCGACACTTCGCACAAAACCCTATAAAATTTGGGCTGGAAAACCTGATCACAGTAATAAAAAAAATTTATAGTTAATCGGGGATTGCTGCGGGAGGGGTTGTAAATTGCGCTTCCCAAACTTGAACTTGGGCTTGGGCTTGGGGTGTTCCTTCGGGGGGAAAAATGGAGAGAAAGTCTTTGTCCGTTGCTGGGATATAGGGTCCTTCTTTCAGTTCAAAAAGCACGCTGTTACGGGCTAAAGCAACGAGAGTGTGAAAAGTGCCTTCTGCAATTTCAATGCCATAATTGCCCTGTTCGGAACTGAGTTGTTCAGTGTGAATCACTGTTCCTGACTCGTCAAATAGTAAGACACCCACTTTCCCTTGCAGCACGAGAAAAAACTCGAAACCATTTCTATCGTCGGGACGAGTGTGACGATGTGGACGCACATAGGTTCCGGGTTGCATAATATTGATGAAGCGTTGCACTTGCTCCGAAAGTTGATGAAAGTTGTGGTTTTTCCGCAAGCGCTGACTATTTGCTGCTGCATTCGCTACGGTATCAAGCAAAGTTTGATTGAGCAATTTAATATTAGTCATTGGTTTGATGATGAATACGATTCTCTAGTCTATTTTCAATAATCAATTGTCTGACGATGGAAGTAATTACTTCAAATATTAATAGGAAAAGTATATGTCGAATTTTCAATTAGAATCTTCTTATCAACCCACTGGAGACCAACCGCGCGCGATCGCGCAATTAACCCAATCCTTAAAGAATAATAATCGGTTTCAAACCCTTCTCGGGGCAACGGGAACTGGAAAAACTTATAGTGTCGCTCATGTCATTGAAAAAGTTGGCAAGCCGACTTTAGTGTTAGCTCATAATAAAACCTTAGCTGCACAATTATGCAATGAGCTACGAGAATTTTTCCCTAATAATGCCGTTGAGTATTTTATTAGTTATTACGACTATTATCAACCGGAAGCCTATATTCCCGTCTCTGATACTTACATTGAAAAATCTGCTTCCATTAATGATGAAATTGATATGCTGCGACATTCGGCGACGCGGTCTTTATTTGAACGACAGGATGTTATTGTTGTCGCTTCTATTAGTTGCATTTACGGCTTAGGAATGCCCAGTGAATACCTCAACGCAGCAATTCCGTTACGCCTAGGAGAAGAAGTGGATCAGCGTCAACTGTTAAGAGATTTAGTCTCAGTTCAATATGCCCGCAATGATACTGAATTACAACGAGGAAGATTTCGCTTAAAAGGGGATGTTTTAGAAATTGTTCCGGCGTATGAAGACCGAATTGTTCGGGTAGAATTTTTTGGAGATGAGATTGATGCCCTGCGCTATGTTGACCCCACAACGGGAGAAGTTTTAAACAGCTTAAAAGCAATTAATTTATATCCCGCGCGTCACTTTGTCACCCCGGATGACCAGTTAGAAGCAGCCTGTGAAAATATTGAATTAGAACTAAAACAACGCTTAGAAGCATTAGAAACAGAGGGAAAATTATTAGAAGCACAACGATTAGAACAACGAACAAAGTACGATTTAGAACTGTTAAGAGAAGTGGGATATTGTAATGGCGTTGAAAATTACTCCCGTCATTTAGCAGGCAGAAATGCCGGTGATCCCCCCGAATGTCTAGTGGATTATTTCCCTGAAGATTGGCTGTTAGTGGTGGATGAATCCCACGTGACGGTTCCCCAATTGAGAGGAATGTATAATGGTGATCAATCACGAAAAAAAGTGTTAGTGGAACATGGCTTTCGGCTACCGAGTGCTGCGGATAATCGTCCTTTAAAAGCGGAAGAATTTTGGGAAAAGGTTAATCAATGTATTTTTGTTTCGGCAACCCCTGGGGAGTGGGAAATTGACAAATCGGATGGCAATGTCATTGAGCAAATTATTCGTCCCACAGGTGTTCTTGATCCGCAAATTTTTGTCCGTCCGACAGAAGGACAAATTGATAATTTGTTGGGAGAAATCAAAGCGCGCGCTGAGAAAAACGAGCGGGTTTTAGTCACCACTTTAACCAAACGGATGGCGGAAGATTTAACCGAATATTGTGAAGAACGAGACATTCGTGTCCGTTATTTGCACTCAGAAATTCACTCCATTGAACGAATTGAAATTTTGCAAGATTTACGACAAGGCAAGTTTGATGTTTTAATTGGTGTCAACTTACTGCGGGAAGGATTAGATTTACCGGAAGTTTCTTTAGTTACCATTTTAGATGCAGATAAAGAAGGCTTTTTACGGTCAGGACGATCCTTGGTCCAAACGATTGGACGGGCGGCGCGTCATGTGGAAGGACAAGCCATTTTATATGCTGATACCTTAACCGATAGCATGGACTACGCCATTCAAGAGACGGAACGACGGCGAAAAGTACAAATGGAATATAACGAGAAACATGGCATTACCCCGCAACCGATTGTGAAAAAACAGAATAATTCGATTCTTGCCTTTCTGGATATTTCCCGTCGCTTAAATGCCCAACAGTTGGAAATGGTTTATGAACAAGCCGATGATTTACCGTTAGATAAAATTCCACAACTGGTGGAACAATTGGAAGCAGAAATGAAAGAAGCTGCAGAAAACTTAGAGTTTGAAAAAGCGGCAAACTTGCGCGATCGCGTCAAAAAATTAAGGGAAAAATTACTGAGGAATTAAATCATAAAAAAAGCAATGATTTCTGCCGCATCAAGACAAACTAAAGACTTGAGTAAAACTGTTCAATCACGGTCTTTAGATTTCCATCCAGCCGTTGATACACTTGTTGGAGAATCGGATCAGGAATTCCTTGATCAAACGCTTCAGCTATCCCACCAGCAATACAAGCAATCGTATCACTATCTCCTCCAATGGAAATCGCGTTACGAATGGCATCTTCAAAATCAGTTGCTTCTAGAAAGCAAATAATCGCTTGGGGAACAGATCCCTGACAAGATACATCAAAACTATAATTTTTTTGCAGTTCAGAGACAGTTGAATCAAGATTATATTGAAACTCCTTTTCAAGGGTACACTTAATTTCAGCTTTATTCGAGTGACCTCGCGCTAAAAAAATAGCAGTGGCAACTGCTTGTGCGCCTTTAATTCCTTCGGGATGATTATGAGTCACTGCAGCACTCTTTAAAGCTTCTATTTTTACCGTTTCTAAATCAGAAAACGCATAAGCCACTGCACTCACCCGCATTGCTGAACCATTGCCAAAACTGTAATAGGGTTTAGTGTTATCAGAAGCCGCCCAACGACGAAAGTTTTCCCCATAGCCTGCCTGCGGATAGCGATGATAGTATTCTTTCAATTTTTGGGTGTAATTTTTATTGTCTAAAAGGGCATCCGCAATTGCCACGGTCAAAACTGTATCATCAGTAAACCGACTTTCCGGTTGAAAAAGCGGAAACGATTTGGTCTTGATATTTTTCAGGGGAGATTCATAAATTGAACCAATAATATCCCCAGCAATTGCGCCTAACATAATCTACTAGTTTTTGGTTGGGTGAGTGACTTTCGGGATTGGTTTAGGGCAGAAATAACTTGCCCGAAGAATGTATTTGAGAAGAGTGATATTGAGAAAATTATAGGAATGAACAATAAGCGATCAGTGCTTGAATCAAGAAATCAAGAAATCAAGAACAGAGAAATACTGCTCTTGATTATTGATATTTTTTTCCTTCATGATAAAGCCATCCACCAACGTGTTGTCCATTAGGATCATGATGTGTCCAATGTATCACTCCACCTTGAGAATTCCATTCATATTCACCATAAAACGCAACGGTATCACCTTCCTCTAGGTATGGAATTCGAGGGGCAATATCGATATTATGAGCAATGAGCAACGTTTGTCCAGAACTCAATCTGATAATAAAACGTTGATGCCTACTTCCCTTATTATCATCTGAAAGAACTCTAATCACAGTTCCTTGACCTTGAACTTGAAAATCACTTCTTCGGTTTTCAAAGGCAGATTCTAAGACTTGTTCACTAGCAGCAACAGGATTTGCTAACCCAGGCAAAGAGATTTTTTTGTCTTCAACCAGTCCATAGGTTGCAACCACTAAGGCAATCACAATCAGGATTTTTTTCATGTCAATTATTTATTGATTAAATATCACTGATTATAACTTACAATAATCACTATTCCTGACCCCAATAAAACCCAATTCAACCAATTTCCCCAACGAACATATAAGGTTTTGGTTTGTTGTTTATAAATCGTCCCCAGATGAGTTTGATATTCATCCATATTCGATAACCACAAGGTATTCCCTCGTGGATCAACAATCGCAGAATATCCCGTATTCGTAGCGCGAACCATGGCGCGATCCGTTTCAATGGCGCGCATGATATCCTGAGCATGATGTTGGGCAGGCATGGTTTCGCTATAGTGAGCATCATTGGAGGCACTGAGAATAAATTCGCCCCCATTGGCAGCTTGACGGCGGAAATGTTCGCCATAAGCAGACTCATAACAAATGCCAACAATCGCTTGACTGAACGGCGTGAGAAAGGTTTGATCCGGATCTCCTTTCGCCAAATGTGAGTCGAGAGGAGAGAGGCGGTTAATCAGTTTTCCTAACCAGTCCTCGAAAGGGATATATTCTCCTAAGGGGACTAGCTTGACTTTATCAAACCGACTCAGGGTCTCTCCGTTGGCGCTAATGCTGTATAAACTGTTTGTGATCCGTCCTTCTTTTTTGCCAAATGCCCCGACCCAAGCCGGAACTCCTTCCTCTAAAATCGCTTGATAGAAGGGGCTACGCTGATTCACTTGTTGTCTCCACTGAAACGGCAGGGCAGTTTCTGGGGTGAGAATGGCATCGGCACCCGCTTGGGCTAAATTAATGTATCCTGTGGTGTAACCGTCAATCGCTTTGCGCCAGCCTTCGGGATAGAGTTTAATGGTATTCGGAATATTCCCTTGAATAATGCCGACACGGATCGCTTGGTTGGGAGAAGTTTCTACAGGTTGCAGATAGAGTAACCAACCGGCAAGATGTAAAGTGACTAACAGTGCGATCGCCCAAAGGGCGCTGCCAGAGGCAATCGCGCCTTTGATCAACCCGCCAACCAGACGAGACGGATTTCTTCCAGAGTTGAGGAGGATCGCTTCGGCAACTAAGCCATTAAAGCCAACAATTGCTGCGGTAACCGTAGTGGTTCCCGAAATAGACAACAGTTGTAAGATAGGGAGATTATACGGACTTTGGGTAAAAGCGAAGGTTGTCCAATGGAGTGGGGTATAACTCCAGAGGGTTTCTAAACTACACCAAATCGCAACCCCAATAACAACTCGTTGTAAGGGATGATGTAGCCAACGATGACAAGTTATCATCCCGAAAGACCAGAGGGTGACTAAAACACTTCCCCACGCGATTAAAATTAACCAACAGACAATTGCAATCAAAAGACTGTTGAACCAGGGAACGCCCATCCAAGTCATCGGGTGTATGCCAGTAATCCAAAAGAGAGTTACCCCGTAATAACCGATCCCGAACGTAAGGGCAGGTATAATTTGTTTAATACGAAAGTGCCGTTGCTGAACCACCCAGATCCATAACGGAATTAAGGCTATCCAGGCGAAAACCCAAGCGTTGACTGGATCACAAGTTATTCCCATCAAAATCCCCCCCAAAAGGCAAGTCCCCCAAGACAAGGGGGATTCTGCTTTTAGAAAGGAAAGTGGACTCAGTTTTTGGGATATTTTTGGCAACATTATTCTACTCTATCGAAAAAAATTAGGTATCATGGATTAGGGAACGTTTGACCCTAATTGGGTTAACTCTTTTCCCTTGCTTCCGAATGCGGAAGTGGATCTTTATATTTTAGTTTAGAAGGCTAGCTCTTTATTCATTTATTATTGCTTTAATTCGGTTGAAAACTTATTACTTATTGTTGCTAAATGACTACAATTATTTTCATTTTATTTAAGCGTAATTTTTATCTTACTAATGGCTTTTGCTGCCAGTGATAATAATTGGGCTTGCTACTCTTTGATTATGTGTTAATTCGCTAATACAGTTGAGCTTCTATGCCTTCTAGATTCAATCTAGAGAGAAAGGGAAGCACAGCTGAGCCTGCTTTTGTTTAGAAATTGATGAACAAAAGCGAGGTTTTAACGGTTAATAATTAAGCTCGATTTATTGTAAATAATTAGTGTTTTTATTATGAATTGTAATCCGAACCGTCTCTCAATTTTTGTGGACGGAAATAATATGTTTTATGCTCAACAAAAAAATGGTTGGTTTTTCGATCCAAGGCGGGTTTTAGATTATTTTAAAAATGAACCGACGATTAGTTTTGTCAATGCATTTTGGTACACGGGATTAAAAGATTCTCAAGATCAAAGAGGGTTTCGTGATGCCTTGATTAGTTTAGGTTATACGGTACGCACAAAAATATTAAAAGAGTATTATGATGACGTATCCGGTCGCTATTCGCAAAAAGCAAATTTAGATATAGAAATTGTTATTGATATGTTTAATACAGTTGAGCAGTATAATCGCGTGATCTTATTTAGCGGGGATGGCGACTTTGAACGCGCGATCGAGCTATTACGGTCAAAAAATACCCATATTACTGTTGTTTCGACCGAAGGAATGATTGCCCGGGAACTGCGTAATGCAACCGACCGCTATATTGACCTCAATGATATTCGAGAAAGTATTGAAAAGATCGATTAAAATTGAAGATCAAAACAGTGTGCTTAATTGTTAGAAAATAATCTATGAGTAACGAACGCGATCGCATTATAATATTCGATACGACACTGCGCGATGGTGAACAATCTCCAGGCGCAACACTCAATGGAGATGAAAAGTTAACGATAGCTCGCGCGTTGTCTCGCTTAGGCGTTGATGTCATTGAGGCAGGGTTTCCCTACTCCAGTGTGGGAGATTTTGAAGCGGTGAAAGCCATTGCCGAAACAGTGGGAACTCCAGATGGTCCAACCATTTGCGCCTTAGCTAGAGCCATGGAAAATGATATTAAAGCCGCCGGAGAAGCCATTGCGCCAGCAGCAAAAGGACGCATTCATACCTTTATTGCTACCTCTGATATTCATTTGGAATATAAGCTGCGGAAGACGCGGGAACAAGTGTTAGAAACAGTGCCCAAAATGGTCGGGTATGCGAAAACCTTTACCGATGATGTGGAATTTTCCGCAGAAGATGCCGGACGGTCTGATCCGCAATTTCTGTATCAAGTGGTAGAAAGCGCGATCGCGGCTGGTGCAACCACGATTAATATTCCCGATACCGTCGGCTACACCACACCTGAAGAATTCGGCGCTTTAATCCGTGGCTTAAAAGAAAACGTCCCCAACATCGAACAAGCGATTATTTCTGTTCACGGACACAATGACCTCGGCTTAGCGGTGGCAAACTTCCTCTCGGCGATTCAAAATGGAGCCAGACAGTTAGAATGCACCATTAATGGGATTGGGGAACGCGCTGGCAATGCTGCCCTTGAAGAATTAGTGATGGCCCTCCATGTCCGCCGTCAATTCTATAATCCTTTCTTGGGACGAGAACCGGACTCGGAAGAACCGTTAACCAGCATCAACACCAAAGAAATTTATAAGACCTCTCGTTTGGTGTCGAACCTCACCGGAATGCCGATCCAACCCAATAAAGCCATTGTCGGTGGCAATGCGTTTGCCCACGAATCGGGGATTCACCAAGATGGCGTTCTCAAACATAAGCAAACTTATGAAATTATGGATGCCGAATCCATTGGTTGGACCAGTAATCAAATTGTTCTCGGGAAGCATTCAGGACGCAATGCCTTTGGCAGCCGTCTGCGAGACTTAGGGTATGAACTCTCTGAAACGGACTTAAATAAAGCCTTTTTGCGCTTCAAAGATTTAGCCGATAAGAAAAAAGTAGTCACGGATTGGGATTTAGAGGCTATTGTTAATGACGAAACGCAGCAAGCCCCCGATATCTTTGGTTTAGAGTTAGTCCAAGTCTCTTGTGGGGATCATGCCCGTCCTACGGCTACAGTTACCATTCGCACGCCTCAAGGTGAAGAATTAACTGATGCCGCGATCGGAACTGGTCCTGTGGATGCGGTTTATGAAGCCATTAATCGGGTGGTTAAAGTTCCCAACGAATTGATTGAGTATTCGGTTAAATCAGTAACGGCTGGGATTGATGCGATTGGCGAAGTGACGATCCGACTCCGTCATGAAGGAAAGGTTTACTCCGGTCATTCGGCAAATACGGATGTCATTGTTGCTTCTGCCCAAGCCTATATTAATGCCCTGAATCGTCTTTGTGCTTCTCTAAAAGAAGGGAATAAATTAAATCCGCAAACGGCAACTGCAGTACAGTAAACTCAAACTAGCGACCAGTGACCAGTGATCAGGGGAAATAACTAATGATTGATGACTGGTTATTGGTCAAAATGCAATTTTCGTGACCCAATTAGGGAAAACTAAGTTTCAAGTCAAAGATTACGCCTTCGGAAAACGGAAGGTGCCTGCTTTGACCGTTGGTCAATCAAGTTTTTCCTTCTTATTATTAAAATTCTCTTCAATCAAATGTGATGGGTAATCTTATTATTTTCTGTATTTATACGCAAAATAATGCTATGATGGTATATCATTTGTCAAAATTAATCTGAACTACTGAAGTAAGATCAAGGTATCTTTTTAGGTGATATCCGCAAAATGTGATTATGAACAGTTTCTCTAATCAACCCCATGATGAACCATCAGAGACAGCGACTTCTGTTCAAGAAGGTGTAATCTCTGACCCCACAGTTTTGAAGTCAGAAGAGGGCAATTGGCAACACTTAGAGGAAATGCCTTTAGACGCTTTAGAAAAGAAAGTGGATGAGTTAGAGGCATCATTACAACAGGCTGTCAATTTTGTTCGCGATCAGGAAGAAGAAGTTTTGCAAAAATTAGATGAAATTGATAACCTGCGAGGAAAATTACCAACAGTAATGGGTCAAGAATATACGGCATTAACTGATGAAATCCTTGAAGAAGAAGATCGTTATCACTTTTTAGCAAAAACTCTGATTGGTCAACGCCGCAACTTAGAAGCCCTGAAACTCAGCTTAAATCAACATCAACAAATCTTTTTGAAACGGAAGAGAGAAGCGATACATAAGCTTGAAGAACAAGGGCTAAATGTTTATTCCGTGGATCACCAGGTTTCTTATTTCTCCCCATTAAAACATAGATTTCAATTCACTTTTTCTTATTCTGTCCTCTATGCCGCCTCAGCAGCACTCATTTTCTTGTTGACTTTACCCAGTGTCATTTTTCGAGTTTCTCCTCTGTCAATTTTGCAAGCATTAGGGGATCAACAAGGTCGGGAAGCTGTTTTTTCAGGAGATAGTTGGAAATTGCAAAATCGTCTGCAAGAAATTCAGCTACAAGAAGAAGATTATCGCGATTTAGAAAATTAGCTTGTGACGTACTGAAAAAAATAGTTGATTTGGTATTAAGCATTCATTCAATAGAGAGAGAAGCAATGAAATGATCACCAACTTTTAAAGAGCAGATCTCATCCTCTTGAAAAGAAAGACTTTTTTTTGGAAATAAAGAATATTCTTGCTAGGATCACAGCAAGTTACCGGATGTGAATTCTTTATGGAAGAACAATTGTCTTCTCCTCTTGGTTCAGTGGTAGGGGGGTCTCTCACCGAAGGCTTAGAAGTGCGACTCCATCCTGATGTCTCTGTAGAAGAGATGCGAGTGGGAAAATTTTTAGTCGTCCAAGGAACGCGATCGCGCTTTTTCTGTCTCCTCACCGATGTGTCTTTAGGAACTTCAAGTAGTCGTATTGTCTCGGATCCCCCCTCACCAGGAGATGATTTACTGCGACAAGTCTTAGCAGGAAGCAGTACGTACGGAACCATTGAACTCTCTCCCATGTTGATGTTTACCGATTCGGAGGGCAAGAAAACGCTACCCAAGCCACAAGAACAGAACGGGAAAAGTCCGCTCGCATCCTATCAAGCCCAGACGAGTACGGATATGGAACTGTTACCGGTGAAGACGATTCCCAGTCATTTTAGCCAGGTTCATGAAGCGAGTGAAGCCGATTTTCGGGCGGTATTTGGTTGGGAAGATGACCCGATGCGAAAAAACTTTTCGGTGGGACAACCTTTAGATATGGAGGTTCCCATTTGTCTCAACTTAGAAACCTTTGTGGAACGCAGTAACGGGATTTTTGGGAAATCGGGAACGGGAAAATCCTTTCTCACCCGCCTATTACTCTCTGGAATTATCCGCCAACAAGCAGCAGTCAATCTCATTTTTGATATGCACTCGGAATACGGATGGGAAGCGATTCAAGAAGGAAAAGGCTTTAATACCGTTAAAGGATTGCGACAACTCTTTCCCGGACAAGTCGAAATTTATACCCTTGATCCGGACTCCACCAAACGTCGCGGTGTCAATGACGCCCAAGAACTCTATCTCAGTTATGATCAAATTACCATTGAAGACCTGCGCTTGGTAGGACAAGAATTAGGATTATCGGAAGCAGCGTTAGACAACGCCCAAATTTTATATTCCGAGTTTGGAAAACACTGGATTACGCAACTGATTACGATGAGTAATGAGGAAATTCAGGAATTTTGTGAACAGAAGCAGGGACATAAAGGGTCAATTAGTGCCTTGCAACGGAAATTAATGCGCCTAGAGGGCTTAAAATATATCCGATCCACTTGTCCTCACAACTACATCGATCAAATTCTACAATCTTTAGATGCGGGTAAGCACGTCGTTGTCGAATTTGGGTCGCAATCGAATATGTTGTCCTATATGCTGGCGACCAACATGATTACGCGACGCATTCACGCTTCTTATGTGAAAAAATCCGAGGACTTTCTTCAATCGAAAAATCCGAGTTTACGTCCGCGCCAACTGGTCATCACCATTGAGGAAGCCCATCGTTTCCTGGATTCAGCAACGGTTCAACAAACGATTTTTGGGACGATCGCGCGGGAAATGCGTAAATATTTTGTCACGCTACTCGTTGTTGATCAACGTCCCTCTGGCATTGACCCCGAGGTGATGTCACAAGTGGGAACCCGTGTCACCTGTTTACTGAACGATGAAAAAGATATTGATGCCATTTTTACTGGGGTTTCCGGTGGGGCTAACTTACGGTCGGTTTTGGCTAAACTTGATTCCAAACAACAAGCCTTAATTTTAGGTCACGCTGTACCAATGCCGGTAGTTGTGCGGACGCGTGCCTTTAATCAAACCTTCTACGCGGAAATTGCCGATCCCGATTGGCAAGAAATGGCGGATGATGAATTATTTGAAGCTGCTGATGCAGCCAAAGCCGATTTAGGATTTTAAAGTTTTGAATTGACTTTCCCGATTAAGGGACAATTTCTGTTGTGACTCTTTGTTCTTGATTGCCTTGAACGACAATATTCTCTTGACTTAAAATACCGCTGGCTTTTTCGCCTTTCGTGGTCAGAGGTGGATCACTTTGTTGATAAATAACGTTGCCTTCTGCTTCCATTTCTTGTGTCGGCAGATTCCAGCGCAGACGATTGGCAAAGAGAGTCGCTTGGTTACCTTGACTAACCCCTTTGACTCCCCCTTGAAATTGAGCAACTTCGCGATTTAAATCAATTATGCCTTGATTCCCGGTGAGAGTAAGATTGTCCTCGGTTTGCACCACTTGAATCGGTTGACTACTGGTAATCACTTTTTTGTCGATATCCCAAGTAATGGCATTACTCGCCGCTTGGAGGGGAGGATCGCTAGACTTAAATTCTACATTATCTTCGAGGAAAACGATTTTTTCCCCTAACTTTACTTCACCCGAATTTGCCGTAACGCGATCGCTGATTGTTTCCGTTGCGGGATCATAGCGATCCACTTGTAAAGGCTGTTGACTCCGAACCACTTCTTGGGAAATTAACCAATTTAATTGGTCTCCCTGTAACTGGAGTGGGGGATCTTCAGAAATTCCTTCTACATTGCCAATTAACTCTAATTCTTCTTGATCGGTATAGTATTTCCCGCGATTGGCAGTAACATTAAAGCGAGGGTGCTGACCGCTTAACGGCTGCGGAATCAGCAATAGCCGATTTTCCGGTGACCATTCAACTTTCTCGGTATTTAAAGTTGCACCATTACGAGGATCGGTCGCGACTACTTCTCCTGCCAAATTAACCTGTGTTCCATCATTAATAATTTTACCTTGGTTGGCTTGTATCTTAAGGAACACTTCTCCCTCTTCATACAGTTCACCCGTAACAGCTTCGAGTTCTGCATTTTGATTATCTTGACGATAAACGACCCGTTTCACTTCCAGTTTCCAGAGGGTGTTCCCCTCAGAATCAACTTGATTTAACGTGGCATTTTCTAAAATTAATCGTTCTTCAATAGTTTCTTCTTCTGTTGTCGGATCTGATTCGGGATCAGCCACCGGTTGGTTATTCCGACAAGCAGAGAGACTATAAAAAAGCACCCCGATTAAAATCCAAGCGGTTGTCTTCTGCAACAGCAACCGGAAAGAAATCAGGGTTGCTAAAAAATCATTATCCAGAAGCGTCTTCATCAAAAATTAGGGTCGGTAACGGGCGATAGGGAGGATGAGAAGAATTCGGACTATGAGACTTGGGGTCTTTTTGGATATCTTCTTGAATTTGATCCAAGTCGATATATCGATCAGCGACATTAATCAGACTATCGCTTGTCATCGAACGCAAGCTGACTACTTCCACTCTTGCCCCACGATAGCTGACCGCATCAACGGCATATGCTAAATCGCCATCACCACTGACTAAAATTGCTGTATCGTATGCCCCAACTAAAGCCATCATATCAACAGCAATTTCTACATCTAAATTCGCTTTTTTGGAACCATCGGGAAGTTGAACTAAATCTTTAGCAATGACGCGATAGCCATTGCGACGCATCCAGAGTAAAAAGCCCTGTTGCTTTTCATTGGTAGAATCAACGCCCGTGTAAAAAAAGGAACGTAATAAACGAGAACCAGAGGTCAGGCAAGATAATAATTTTGTGTAATCTATTTCTATACCGAGCTGTAAAGCGGCATAAAACAAGTTAGATCCATCAATAAAAATCGCAACCCGACCACGATTCTCTAAAATTTGCTTCGGTGTAAACACCGGATCGTGATCAAAGTTTTCCAACATTTTTTTATCCTCATTTTTATTTAATTAAGCCAGTTTATGAAAAAAGTTGATTTATAAAAAGGTGATGTACATCTACCTTACCCAAAATTGACAGTAGATGTAAGTTTATAACGGATTTTCTTCAGGAAGTTCTAACCGTAAAAATACGGGTTTAGCTTCTCCCAGCGGTTGTAGAGGAGGTAAAATTCCCCAACATTGATGGGTTTTGAAAGATGTTTTTTGATTAAAAGATGAAGGTTGATTAAAGTCGATTGTAAATCCCAGTTGCTGATAAATTTCAGTGCTTAGCGTTGGTGTAATGGGAGACAGAAGATACGCACTTAAACGAATCGATTCGAGAATACTATAAAGGACTAGTTCCAGTTGCGTTTGTTCCCCTTGTTTATATAAACTCCAAGGCGCTTGTTCATCAATATATTTGTTGCTGGTGGTAACCAGATTAATAATTGCTTTACAGGCTTGGCTAAAACTGAGATTATGATAAGCATTGCTCACGCGATCGCTGAGGTCAGTGCCGATGGCTTTCAACGGATGATCCGCAGGAATTGCTTCTCCTTTTAAGTTCGGCACTTGATTACCACAGTATTTTTTCGCCATTTTCAGGGTGCGATTGAGTAAGTTCCCAAAATCATTCGCGAGATCAGCGTTCAAGACATTGACAAAACGGGTTTCATTGAAGTCGCCATCTTGCCCAAATTCAATTTCTCGCAGAAAATAATAACGAACGGCATCGGCACCATAGCGATCGAGCAACGCAATGGGATCGAGAGTATTGCCTAGGCTTTTTCCCATTTTTTGTCCATCTTTAGTTAAAAAGCCGTGACCAAAGACTTTTTGCGGCGGCGCTACTCCAGCCGACATCAACATGGCTGGCCAATAAACCGCATGGAAGCGTAAGATATCTTTCCCGATGAGATGGATATCCATGGGCCACCAGCGAGAAAGGGCATTGTCTAGGGTCGGTTCTTGTTGGGGATCAAGCAGGGCAGTGACATACCCGAGGAGGGCATCAAACCATACATAAATGGTGTGTTTAGGATCGGTGGGGACTTCAATGCCCCAATCAAGATTGACCCGAGAAATGGAAAAATCTTGCAGCCCTTGTTGGACAAAGTTCAACACTTCCTTGCGACGGCTACTGGGTTGGATGAAGTCAGGATGGGTCTGATAAAGGGTTTCTAGTTCTTGTTGGTATTTAGAAAGGCGAAAAAAGTAGTTTTCTTCATCCCGCCATTCTGCTTTTTTATTAATGTGGATCGGACAATATCCCTCGTCAATAAGTTCTCTTTCTTCTTTAAACTCTTCACAAGAAACGCAGTACCAACCTTGTTTTTGAGCGAGATAGATATCATTATTTTCCCAAACCCGTTGGAAAAATTCTTTAACAATTGCTTCATGACGTTCCGAGGTGGTGCGACTAAAGCGATTATATTGAATGTTTAGCTTTTGCCACAAATGATCGAAACTAGCGGCAACTTTGTCGCATTGTTCTTGGGGAGAAAGCCCTTTTTCTTCGGCAGTCCGTTGAATTTTTTGTCCGTGTTCATCGGTGCCGGTAATGAATAAAACGTCTTTCCCCTGTAGCCGTTGAAAGCGCGCGATCGCGTCCGCCGCCATTGTCGTATAAGCACTACCAATATGGGGAACGTCATTAACGTAATAAAGAGGGGTTGTTAAAGAAAAGGTGTTATTTGATTTTTGTTCTGCCATACAAATGTATTAGATTTTTATTATCGGCTCCACGTTGTAATTAAGGGGACAAGAATAGGGATTTGAGAGTTATTAAAAGGGTTTTTTAGAGGGATTTTGAATGAGAGAAACAACAGGATTTCAATATTTTTTAAGTTTTGATTTCCTATATTGATCCCACTTATAGATTTTATAACTTGGTCTTATGATGATTTAATTTTACAATCAAATCAAATGAAATTATAGCGAAACGTAAGAAATAATAGCTCTACCTTAAGAGATGTTAGAGGTAACGTCAATTCAATCAGTTGTAAAAATAATTAAAAAATTCGCTAACATTGAAATAAAACGTTAAGATTCTTTAAGTTATGGTTGCTTATTCCAAGGAAGGTCATGGTATCTAATCGACCGCTCAATCTCTCTCAGGGGTTACTGCAAGCCTTGGGAACACAAGTTTTTGTTTATTTTGAAAACCGCATTCCTCACGACGCTGCGGTGGTCGTCGTGAGCAACCATCGGAGTTTTATGGATCCCATGATGCTAATGGTGGGATTGGGGCACCCGTTACGCACAGCTTGCCATCACTATATGGGACAAGTGCCCTTCTTAAGAGAAATGGTGACGTTACTCGGTTGTTTCCCTTTGGCCAATCAATCAGAACGGGGTCCGACATTTGTTCGCGAAGGCAAACAATTGCTCAGTGCCAATAATTGGTTAGCTGTCTTTCCGGAAGGGGCGGAACCCATGGTCGATTTAACGGCCCCTAGTGAAATGCGCCCCTTCCAACCCGGATTTGCTCATTTACTGTTACGTGCTAATCTTTCAAATTTAGCGGTTTTACCGGTCGCGATCGCGTCGCAGCAAGAACAAGTAACCGCAACCATTCCTCTAAAGATATTACACTGGTTTGATCCCTCAGAAGCCCTATTTAACCAGTGGGCGTTGCACCCAATGGTAGTCTATGAACGAGCCAATTTGCTGATTGGTCGTCCTTATTGGATCACACCCAAACGTCAAGCCCAATATCAAGGCAAACAAACCAAGAAGGGCATTGTGGAAATTACCCGCTATTGCCAAACCGAAATTGAACAGTTATTACAAGTGGGAGGTTGTTAATTCAGACTTATTATGGTGAATCAATCGCATCAACCCCATTTTTTAAACCCAAAACCGTTTCATCCCGAGTCTCCGCTTTTTGTCTTTTTACCCGGGATGGATGGCACCGGCGAACTCCTGCACACGCAAACGGATACCTTAGACCAATGTTTTGATCTGCGTTCCCTTGCTATTCCCCAATCGAACTTTAGTGACTGGGATGAACTGGCCCGCGCCGTGATTGATTTAATCGCTGCGGAACAAGCGCAAAAACCGGAGAAAACCACCTATTTGTGTGGGGAGTCCTTTGGGGGATGTTTGGCGTTAAAACTCTTGGAACAAGCCCCTGAATTGTTTCATCGTGTCATTTTAGTCAATCCGGCTTCTTCTTTTCGCGAACGCCCTTACTTAGCTTGGGGAGCGATGGGAACCGGTTGGATGCCAGAACCGATTTATCGCTCCTCAACGGTGCTAATTTTACCCTTTTTAGCCGCGATGGCACGGATTGCCCCGCGCGATCGCCGCGCCCTGCTCAATGCCATGAAATCAGTGCCGCCACAAACGGTGCGGTGGCGATTATCCCTGTTGGAAGAATTTGATGTTGACTCTCAACGCCTGCAAGGCATTCCAGCCCCAGTGTTATTACTGGCTGCCGGTTCTGATCGGATTTTACCCTCGGTGGAAGAAGCAGAAGAATTAGCGGAACACTTTCCCCAATCACAAGTGGTCGTTTTACCCGAGAGTGGTCATACTTGTTTATTAGAAACAGAGAATCGGTTGTGTGATATTCTCCAAGAAGCAGATTTTTTAGAAGAACGGGCGCTTAAGCAACTTTTTGCTGCTTCTTAGCTATTTTTTTGCAAAAATGAGATCAGTTTAATAAAAATTAATAGCTAGCTTAAAAAGAATAAAAGGAGAAAAAGGAAAAATGGTGCAGGTGCAACCATCACTGCGAGTACCGAAAGATTATATTGATCCAGATGGGGGGTGGAATGTCAACGTTTGGATGTTTTTGACGGCATGGGGACTATTCATCTTATCTCACTGTGGTTACTGGCTCTGGGATTGGCCCGGTTGGTGTTGTTTCTGTGTGAATGTTCTCTGTCTGCACCTGGCAGGAACCGTGATTCATGATGCCTCTCATCGCGCCGGACATCGTAATCTTGTTATTAACACCATTTTAGGGCATGGTACCGCATTGATGTTGGGGTTTGTGTTTCCGGTTTTTACTCGTGTTCATTTACAGCACCATGCTCATGTCAATGATCCGAAAAATGATCCCGACCATTTTGTTTCCACTGGGGGACCCCTTTTCTTTATTCCCGCCCGCTTTTTTTATCATGAGGTGTTCTTTTTTAAGCGTCGTTTGTGGAAAAACTACGAGTTATTAGAGTGGTTTATCAGTCGTTTCCTAGTCGGGTTTGTCGTTTATTTATCTCTACAGTACGGTTTTTTTGAATATCTGGTGAATTATTGGTTTGCAGCAGCATTGGTGGTCGGGTGGATGTTAGGCTTGTTTTTTGACTATCTCCCCCATCGTCCTTTTCAAGAGCGCGATCGCTGGAAAAATGCCCGGGTTTATCCCAGTAAGATTCTCAATTGGCTCATTTGTGGGCAAAACTATCATCTCGTCCATCATCTTTGGCCGTCGATTCCCTGGTATAAGTATCAACCGGCTTACTATCAGATGAAACCTTTACTAGACGAGAAGGGATCTTATCAGTCGTTAGGATTATTAGCCGGGAAAAAAGATTTCTTTGGCTTTATTTACGATATCTTTCTCGGGATTCGCTTTCATAAGCAGTGACCAGTGACTAATGACTAATGACTAATAACAATGACTAACCTTTACGAAACAGATTTTTTTGAATGGACCAAGATTCAAGCAAGCGCTTTACAGGAACATAATATTGAAGCCCTTGATTGGGAACATCTCAAAGAGGAGATAGAAGACTTGGGAAATGAGAAACTTAACGCTGTCAATAGTTTCTTGAAACGGCTTATCGAACACAGACTCAAACTGGATTATTCTCAAGAAATTTATCCTCGTAATCATTGGCTTAAAGAAGTGGATAATTTTCAAGATGAAATTGAAGATAGATTAACTCAGACTCTTTTGAATAAACTCGATCTTCCTAAACAATATGAACGCGCCAGACGAGGGGTTTTGCGAGAATATCAACTCGATCTCCCTAAAAAATGTCCCTATACTTTTGAGGAATTAATGACTCGATACCCATTAAATGATGATTAGCTTGTCGGTTAAGCGCGATCGCTTTTGGGCGATGTTGAGTTGCCCTATCGTGATGCCTAGTTTATACAATCAATCAAACAACTAATGACTAATGACTAATTATCGCTCTCTCCTATCTGATTTCATTCAAAATTATCGCGATCGCGCTGATTTTATTCTCATTCGTGTCGAAGAATCCGATAGCACCGATATTCTCCTGCGTGGCAATCAAATTGAAACCCTGAGTGAAGAAGTGGCAGTGGGGGGACAAGTGCGCGTTTGCTACAAAGGGGGTTGGGGGTTTGCCAGTTTTAATCGCCTCAGCGTCCTGAAAGAGCGCCTAGAAGACGCGATCGCAGCAGCCCGATTAGTGGGCACCCAAAAGACGACATTAGCCCCTGTCCCGCCTGTGGAAGGGGTTTACACCTTGCCGTTACCCGCCGGTGATCCCCGAGAAATTCCCTTAGCTGACAAAAAAGCCCTCTGCAATCACTACAACCAGCTTTTGCAGGGGTATGATCCCCGGATTACGACGACAAGTGTTAGTTATAGCGACATCACGCAACGGGTTACGATTGCTACCTCAGAAGGGACATTAGTGGAACAAAGCTGGGCGGATTTAGAAGCAAGATTTAGCGCGATCGCGCGCGAGGGAGAAATGGTACAAACCGGACGGGAAACCACCGGGTCTCGTCAAGGCTGGCAGGATTTACTGAATCTGGATCAGCAAGTGATTACCGCCGCGGAAAGGGCGGTGAATGCCCTCAGCTTACCAACTATCACTGGCGATACTTACACCGTTGTTATCGATCCCATTCTCAGCGGCTTATTTGTCCATGAAGCCTTTGGTCATCTCTCGGAAGCCGATATGACCTACGAAAACCCGGACTTATTAGACGTAATGACGATGGGACGACAATTTGGTCCCCGCAACCTGCAAATTTTTGATGGTGCAGCCCCTCCCGGACATCGGGGAAGTTATCAAGTAGATGATGAAGGAACCCCTGCCGAAACCACGCAACTGATTCAAGATGGGGTATTAGTAGGGCGACTCCATTCGAGAGAAACAGCCGGGAAATTGCGAGAACGACCCACAGGGAATGCTCGTTGTTTAGACTATCAATATCCGCCCCTGGTCCGGATGACCAATACTTGGATTGAGCGCGGAGAAACCCCCGTCGAACAATTATTTCAAGATATTCCCGTGGGAGTCTATGCGAAAAACTGGCTGGGGGGCATGACCAATGGCGAAATGTTTACCTTTTCTGCGGGGGAAGCCTGGATGATTCGCGATGGCAAAATTGCCGAACCCGTGCGCGATGTTACCCTCTCGGGCAATGTCTTCAAAACCCTTGCCAATATCGAAGCCATTGGCAATGACTTCTATTGGGATGAATCGGGCGGTTGTGGCAAAGGCGGACAAAGTGGTTTACCTGTGGGCTGTGGGGGTCCCAGTTTACGCATTAAAGAGGTGGTTGTGGGTGGAGACAGCGATCATTAAGCTAGATTAGTTTTAATCACTTCGGTAATGGTTTCAATCTGATCCGTACTGAGTTCTGGCCAAATCGGTAAACTGAGGACTTCCTGGGTTAAGGATTCACTGATGGGAAGTCTCTCGTATTTTCCCTTGTAAACGGGCAACTGGTCTTGGGAAACCGGATAATAAACCATGGTTGCAATCCCAGCTGCACTGAGATTGTCCCGCAACTGATCTCGTTTTCCTCCTAAAACTCTGACAGTATATTGATGGAAAACATGACCTTTGTTGAGGGTTGGCGTCACCAGATTTTCCAGACCACTTAACCGCTCATTATAGGCTTGCGCGACTCGTCGTCGCTGTTCATTCCATTGGTCAATATACTTTAACTTCACTCTGAGAATGGCTGCTTGTAGGGCATCGAGTCGGGAATTATAACCGAACATTTCATTATGATATTTCTGATGTTCCCCATGGACGCGTAACATCCTCGCTAACTCAGCAAGATGGTCATCATCCGTGACAATTAACCCGCCATCCCCATAAGCCCCTAAATTCTTCGTGGGAAAAAAGGAAAACGCTCCCATATCACCAATTGTTCCCGTGAATTTCCCTTGTTGGGACAAACGCATCGTTTCGGAACATGATTGTTGACACGTCACACAATCCGCTTCGTATTTTGCCCCGAACGATTGCGCACAATCTTCTAAGACTTTTAAGTTATAGGTTTTAGCAATTTCCATAACTTGTGCCATCGCAGCAGGATTGCCATATAAATGAACCGGTAAAATCGCTTTAGTTTTGGGAGTAATGTTTTGAACAATCTTACGAGGATTAAGATTAAAGGTTTCTGATTCAACATCAACAAAAATCGGAGTCGCGCCGACTTGATTAATTGATTCTGCAGTTGCAAAAAAGCTAAACGGCGTTGTCATTACTTCATCGCCTTTGCCAATCCCTAAACTCCGTAAACTAATAATGAGGGCATCTGTTCCTGAGTTAACTCCAATGGCGTGTTTAACCCCTAAATAGTTGGCAACGGCTTGCTCAAACTGCGCCACTTCTTCTCCTAAAATAAAGCGACCGGATTGGAGCACTCGATCCATTGCTTTTTGAATTTCTGTTTGAATCGTTTGATACTGAGCAGTTAAATCTAAAATGGGAATTTTAATATCACTCATTATACGTTTGATACAGAATTTTTTACAGTTATTATAATCGTTTATTGGCTCACAGTTTTGAGAAGCGCGATCGCGCGGCTAAATTGGAAATTAATCATTTTTTTTATAAGATCGAGTCCCACTTGTTGCCAAAATAACCGTTTTAACTTTTGGCGCGTTGCCACGGGAATCCGATCATAGCTAGCATGAGTGAGAACTTTTTTCCAAACTTGATAAATTTCGAGCCAAGTTGTTCTTTCGATCCGATTAGCTTGAGTTTGTTGATGGGCATGAAGGCGAAAAGAAGCGAGCGGTTCATTAATAAAAGCAATCTCATAATAACTCATAATGCGATACCACATTTCAAGATCAACATATTGTTGAAAAGCCGGATCAAAGGTTCCCACTTTTTCCAAAACTGACTGGCGAATCAGAGTACAAGTCGGTTCCCCAATTTTATTATGAGGGTGTTGAAATAGCTTCGGATCCGCGAACAAAGATAAGCCCGTTTGCACTGACTTCAAATGAGACCATCCGGTATGAAGTGTTTCTGGGAAATGCTGAGACTGCACTTTTGTTTCATAAATCAGATAACGGGGACTAAATACCAAGCCAATACTGTCATTTTGTTCTGCAGCTGCAACCATCAGTTCGATACAGTTCGGTGCTAACAAATCATCTTGAAATAAAAACTTAATATATTTTCCTTGTGCTTGCGATAAACAATAATTCCAATTTTCAACCAGACCATATCGAGAATGAGTCAGCAACTTTAAATTGGGGACATTGGCGGCTTGAATTAATTCAACAGTCTGATCTGTGGAATCATCATCAGATACAATTACTTCTAGATGAGGATAAGTTGTATGCAAAATACTCGCGATCGCGCCCTCAATAAATTGTGCCCCATTATAGACGGGTAAACAGACACTGACTAAAGGCAAATCTGACCGCATGATTTCATTCCTTGATTGGTAAACCGAGGACTCTTTTTACCTTAAACCAAGCTTCCCGTAATTTCCAAAATTTACTGGTTTCCATTGCTGCAATCCGTTTTTTTAAAGCTGCGAGTTCTTCAGCTTGAAATTGTAGTTTCTGGGGTTGTAACGAAAGTCTTTCGACTAAGCTAATTTCCTTTGCCAACCGTTGTTTTGGCGTATAGTCAAGTCGTAGAATATGCTGGTACTCTTGCACCATGGTTTCTACGGTTTTATGAGGTTCTAAAGCCACTATTTTTGTGACTTTTTCGATTAACTCGGGTTCAGCATGAAGCGTTTGTATTTTTGCAATAATTTCTGTTGGTTCTGGAGAAACTAAAAAGCCATTGACGCCATCAACCGTTCGTTCTGAAAAACTACCAACATTGGTTGTCATCGTCGGAATCCCCATGACTTTTAATTCACTTAAGGTATAGTTAAATGTTTCGGGTACAACTGATAATAATAATCCTAAATCAGGGGCAAGTTTCTCTACTTTGTCTGGTAAAGTACTTCGTCGATAGGTTTTAGCAATTGTCCGAATCCCTTTGACTTTTTGCAGTTGGGCTCCTTCTTCACCATATCCTAAGAGTAAAAATTCAGCAATATCACTCACTTGCGGGGCAACTGCTTGGAGTAATTGTAAGCCTTTATGCAAAGAAAGACTCCCTAAAACTAAGATTCTTAACTTACCTCGATGATGCTTTTTGGAAGCTATTGATATTTTCCGAGTGATTTCAATGCCATGAGAAATAACAAAAAAGCGGACTAATTTAAAGCGAGGTTCGAGACGCTTGAGATTATTTTTGACAGATTGTGATGGAACAATAAAGGTAATTTTATGATATATCACCAACTTCAAAAAATATTCTCGTAACTTTTCCCAAATTTCGGGAGCACTCATGGGGAGAAAACGGTTATAAGGATTATCTTGAAAGCAAGATTTTAAATCTTCAACTGTGCAGCGAGTACAAATTTTATGGAAATAAATATTAAGCGCAGGACAAAAAGGATAATAATCGTGACAAATAAAGAGGGTTCTTAATCCTGTATTCAGGGCATCTAAAGAATGTCCAATTAAAGAAGAAATCAAAATTGTCGAAACTTGATATTGCTCAATAATTTCTTCTAAAATATAACAATATCCAAGGTGCGCGATCGCGGTGTTATAAATATAAGGCGTTAATTCCCAAATTTTTAGGGGGTCTCGATCCTGAAGACTTTGGTACAGTGCAATTTGTTGTCCAGGGATGCCAGGAACTCCCACTGACTTCAAAATTAAGTTCATGTGTTGTTGATCCACTCGACAATAGTCATCCACCCAACGTTCTAATCCTCCTCCCCAACTATGCATAATATGCAGTTGAATTGGTTTTGTATTTTGAGAGGGTAACGCCACAATAATCTCCGTTCATCTCTAGTTTGCAGTAAATTGACGATCAGTTGATGCTTGAACCTTTCTTTCAAAAACGATCATGTAACCATAAAATTCCGTAATTTGGGAATGAGCTTTTAGTTCATCGAGTAACCCTCCTGAGTGTAAAGCACTGTATCCTTCCTGGTCAATCAACAGAACACTAGATTGACGCGAGTTGAGAAAAGAGGCGACATAATTAGAGATTTCTTGATCGCTTTTTTCAAGTGGACTGATGCCTTCATGAAGGGGATGATAGTGATAAAAATTGGAAATCCCTTGGGGTAAAGCTAGGATACAATAATAATTTAATTGCTGTTCTTTTTGTTGATGGTCGATATAAGCAAAGGCATTTTTATAATCTCTATAATCAATTTCTCCAGGGACTCGAGGATATGTATAAAAGTCATTTGGGTAATTCAGTATAATTGTTAGAAAAAGTAAAAAATAGGCAATATATTCAATTAGCTTAATCTCTTGAGTGGCTACTAACTTCGCCACACCATATACCGCTAGAAGATAATAAATACCATGAAAATAGAAAATGGTTCTCAGCAGTTGATAGTCGTAGCCGGCTATACTATGTAATATAAGGCAAGTCGAACCAATAATTGCAATTAATTTAGAAGCTACTGTCTCTTCTTGCAGGGCATAAATAACACCAATTACAAAAAAAACTGTGATGATAATATTAAGCTTAAAGAAATAATATAAAAATTTATAATCAGAACCAATCGATCCTAAAAAAGGAGAGTCAGCAATTCTGATTATTATTTTATCCTGCATGACTAAAGCCAAGAAAGTAAAAATAAATAACAAGCTTCCTATCGCTATAGATTGCCTTTGAGAGCACTGAAGATTGGGATTAAAATTAAAAAATAATTGAGCAAAAATTAAGATCAAAAAAATGACGATTGGCAATCCTCTAGAAATGTCAATAGTTAAATTGAAATAAAGGGTAATGATACTAATTATTGTCAGTATCAGCACCAATTTACTGAGAAAGTGTAGGTTGTTTTTATATTGCTCTAAGGTAGTTAAACATAAAATAACACTATAAATTGCAAATTCTAAAAAAACATACGTTCTAATATAAAAATGATTAAAAATTACCCACGGGCTTAGAGTATAAATGATTAAGAGTATAATTCTATATTTTTGATTTAAATTAATATTTTTCGCAATAAAATAGAGTAAAATAGTATTAATAATCCCAACACAACAAGGGATAAGCTTGAAAACAAAAAGCTTTTGACCAAACCAATTTAATCCTAAAATAATAGCATAAGTGACATATTGTCCACGCAAGTAATCCCATTCAAAATTGGTCATTGCCGCCTTAATATGTAAATACTCATCAATGAATGAGCCTGGATTACTCACGGTAAAAATAACTTTAAATGCGATTAATATAGCAAATACCAAGCAGGTCTTCATAATTTTAACAACCTTGCATTTGATTGCAGGATTTAAGGCTTAATTCAATCGTTTTAGCAGATTTTGATAGACTGCTTTGGGTTTGCCCTTCAGCCAAAACCAAGCCTGACGAAGTTTCCAAAATTTACTACTCTCCATTGCTTTAATCCACATTTTCAACTCCTGGATTTCTGTTTGGGCAGCCGTTAAGGCTTTTTCTGGACTTTGGAAGTAGTGATAGCGACCGGGGATATATTCTTGGCTTCCTTGATTGATAAACCAGTGATAATAAGAATGATTGGGATCAGCCGTTGCAAACGGATCGGGATAAGCTTGTTGTAAATCTTCCCGATAGCGATACAACAAACGTTGATCTTGGCTAATAACTTCTCCGTTATCAAATGTTCCGTAGTGACAAGGAATTTTCCCAAGTTGAGACTGATTCCAACGTTCACATTCTTGTACATACCATTGACGTAACTCGAATAAAACCCGATGATTTCCCCCATATTTATTTAACATCATTTCTTGAGCGCCACTATCAAATCCTGAGAAGTGATAAAAACAAATCGGTTGGTCATTAATATAAATGCCGTCTTTTAAATTACCAGTAGCGTGACGATGACTTAAATTCCAAGTCGCAACGTTATAAATGGAGTCTTGCAAGACGTGATAATCAGAAAAGAAAGCGGGGGTCAAATCAACCCATTTTTGATCGGTAAACAGTCCTGAGGGGATATCATCATAACAAAACTCTAAGCAGCGATCGCGCCACCATTCAATAAATTGTCTCCCTTTTTCTGAATTCCGAATCCCTAAAAAGCCTAAATTAAATACACCATGTTTGAGACTCGACACTTCATTGTCTAAAATCGCCTCTTTGGTTTGTTCGGGAACGGTTTGATGCGGCGTCAGTAAAACACTATGCTGATCTAATTTCTGAATTAAGGAATCCAATGGGGAAAGAATGACCATATCCGGATCAAAAAAGAAGACTTTTTCCGCCTGATAGCGATCTAGAAGAGTTTGAAAAGCAACTCCCTTGACTCCCGTACACATTTCCACAATCGCGTGTTTAAAAATCCAAGATTTTAGATTGGGAATTCCTAATTCTTCAACCGTAATCATCGAGTCAAACGGTTCCTTCTCAGGGACAACAGAATCAGGAATGACATCACATAAAACTAAGTGAAATTTTGCATCAGGATGAAACTGTTTAGCTGAATGGGCTAATACTCTTGCCTTGGGAATATAATTCGCCGTGATACTGGTAAATAAATGAATTGCTTGTGCGTCCATTTCTGATGTCATTCTATTGAAGTGGGTAGCGATTGTTGGGAATTAATCGTCATGGTTAATGAGTGGCAATTTTTGCTTCACTCGCATCCATAATTGTCTCATCTTCCAGAACTTGCTACTTTCCATACCGCGGATGGTGTCTTGCAAGCGCGTCATCTGATCCTGTTGTTGTGCGACTTGGGCTTGTGCTTCCTGCAAGGCTTGTGTTGTCTGTGCTAACGCGGTTGTGAGTTCTCTTTCTGATTGTTGAACTTTCGCCAGTTCCCGCTGTGTCCCTCGCATTTGTAACCAGTCTTGGAGTAGCCACGTTTCATCAAAGGCGGGTTGAGTCAGTTCTGCATCATTTAAAATTCGCTGTTGTTTGGGAGAAAGATCGCAATGGGCTTGCAGTTGCTGATAGGTTTGAAGGAGTTGGGGGAAAAACTTTTGTAAGAGACGAGACCGGGGTGTATCAGAAACTTCACCTTGGAAGAGAGAGGGGTCGTAAATTTCGGTCTGAAAAGAGAGGGTCAAACCAAATTTTTGCGCGATCGCGCTACTTAAAACTTTGGGATCAGCGCGAAGATCCTCCACATTCAGCAGAAGACTTTGCTCGGAATGACGCTGATAAAATTGGAGAATCGCAGCATTATAACTTAGCCAAAAGTCTAATGCCAGTTGCGGCGACTCGGAGAAAATCTGATCCCCTCGCCGATAAAGGGAATCCACCACTTCCCAAGGCGCACGATATAAGAAAATAAACTTGGCTTCCGGTAACTGGGATTGCCAAAAGTCTAAAAAAAGCGTTCCTCTGGGGTCTTTCCAACCGGTAATCCCGCTTGTTTCTCGTTTACGGGAAATAATCTCTTTTGCCTTGGCTAGCAACGATTCAGGAATCTCAGTGACTCGCGGTTGGGTCACCCACCCTTCCGGGGGGAGGGAATTGGCTTTGAGGACATTTTCATGAAATTGAACGACGGCTAAATCTTCAAAATGGCCTTTAATGTTCCCTTCACTAGCAGCAATTAAATCCGTTCCAATATCAACGCCAGCACTTTGTAATAAAGAAGCGGTTAAAGACGTTCCCGAACGGTGCATTCCCGTAATAATCAAAATGGGAGACATCGCATCAGACATAGGATAAGACCGTTAAATTTCAATGAGATGGGGAGAAATAATCGTTTTGGCTTCGATCTGAAAGTCAACAATCGTTGTTGCTAACAGTCCAGTCTCCGCTTGGACGCGAAACATTGCTGCATCAATACACCGATGCAAATATCCTTCTTGTCCATCCACTAATCCTACTACTCCTGCATTCAGGAAATAAACGCCCGGTAACAGATGACAATAAAAAGTAAAGTCCACTTGCATGATTGTTCCCGGCGTAATGACTTCAATGGGATCATTAGGAAGATGAGAAACGCTACCGCCTAACTCGACACCACTCATGGTTTTAATCAACATCCCAAAGCGAACATTGTAGGCGGCATCTGCAAAATGAACCCAGTAGGAATAGGTATATTGTTCACCGCGATTAATCAGATTGACTCGTTGTCCCGCTTGATTTTTAAGGTGAGGAGATTGAATTTCTGCGCCCCGAGGGACATAGGATAAAGTACTTTTAGGCACTAAGTTAGGGTCATAGTGATCTTCACTGACAGGGGAAGAATTTTTGAAAGCGTTGACTGCTGAGGTGATGTCTTTGTCTTGATCTTCATCCAGTTCTTTCAGTCCTTCTCGGATCTCTGCCAATTTCTCTTGTGGAGCGTAAATCAGCTTATGATATTTAGACACAATAAACTTGGGGGTTCCCTGTAAGAGTAATTCCCCTTGATCTAATAAGACCGCTGCATTACACAGTTCGATAATGGAACGCGCCGAGTGAGACACAAACAGCACAGTTCCCCCACGTTCTTGAATATTTTGAATGCGGGCAAAGCATTTACGTTGAAACACTTCATCTCCCACGGCTAACGCCTCATCTACCACTAAAATATCGGGTTCTACACTGGTTGCGACCGCAAAGGCTAAGCGCACAAACATCCCACTCGAATAAGACTTAACCGGCTGATCAATAAAGTCGCCAATATCGGCAAAAGCAGCAATTTCATCAAATTTGGCTGCAATTTCTTGGCGGTTCAGCCCCAAAATTTTGCCATTAAAAAAGACATTTTGTCTCCCGGTAAATTCCGGGTTAAAACCGCTTCCCAGTTCTAATAAGGCTGAGATTCGTCCTGCAACCGTGACGTTTCCTGAAGTCGCGGTCAGGGTTCCCACCAAAATTTGGAGTAGCGTACTTTTCCCGGAACCATTGCGTCCTACGAGTCCCCACGTTTCTCCTCGGGGAATTGCCAGGTTAATGTCTCGCAAAGCCCAGAATTGATCCGCCCGAGAATGGTTGGGAAATAGTAAATCTTTTAGCCGTCCCGCCGGATGAGCATAACGCTTGAAACACTTAGAAACATTTTCTAGGGAAACGGCAATCTCGCTCATTTTAACCCACAACTCACACCATCCCTAGAATTTTAGCAGATGCCCCGGTTCAGGGCTGAGCGGCAGATGAAGGATGGATGATAGGATAGTCGCTGTTATAACTGTCATGGCATGACAGTGGATTCTCAATCGCCTCGTGATTATGAATAAGCAAGCGTCATCTGCTTTGTTTCTAACTCAGAAGTCGTGGTTTGATGTTGATGTCATTCTCCTCAGTGTTTCCTTGCTCAGTTTTCCAGTTTCTCGGTCAGTTTCATTATGCGCGATCGCGCTCTTTTTTCTCAAAAGAATCTTCGACTTTTCTGCTATCAACCGTCAAAATTTACTCACTGGGATTGCTTTATATACTAGCTTTATTCTCCTCGCCTTCAACTTTTATCAAAGTCAAGGTTTTGCTGTTTTTACCAACAATCATTTATATCCGGTAACCCTTCATGATTATTTAGTCGTTGTCGTTACCTTTCTCGCCCTCAAACTCCATCCCTTAACCCAAAATCAACTGGCAAAAATTCTCAATATTTTTAGTATCACACCTCTTATTTTATTTCTCACCCATTGGCAGAACTTCAGTTTTGAAATCAGAACTGATATGGGATTTGAAAATCCGAATTTACTCGGACTTTACACAGCAATTTGTACGCCGATTATTTTATTTTCTCTTCTACAAAATCGATTACACTGGTCAAACTTTCAATTCATCAGCTTCAAAATAATTTTACTACTTTCCCTAATCATAACTTTACTGATGCTTTTGGCATCTGGTTCTAAAAGCGCTTTATTGGTTGGTTTATTGCATTTTGCTATTGCTGGATTTTACTTCATACGAAACCGAATGAATTGGCAGCTTTCTAAATTCAAAACATTATTCGGTTTGTTGATATTGTTAAGTCTCTTTAGTATTAGCTACCTTTTGAACGATCAGAAATTGACTGTTTTACGCCGATTCTTGACAATTTGGGATGAAAGCTCTCAACAAAGAGTGCAGATTTATCATTGCTTTTTTTCCCTAGGAATGGAGAAGTCTTTTTGGGGTTGGTTTCCCGAAAATACAGCAAAAATTTGTGAAAACAGATTGGGTTGGTCAACGGGAGAAGTCAATCATGCTCATAATTTTATTTTACAACTATTGGTTGATCATGGCATCATTATGGTCGTAATAGTATTATCGATTTTGATCGCATTGATGATGATCCCAATTTATCAGTATCAACGCAAAACAAATCAGGCTGATTTTGAAAATAATTCGTATCATTTATATGCTGTTTTTTGTGCATCTCTAAGTATTATTTTAGTGAGTTTATTACAGTCTGCTTTTTATCATGAACCTTTATTTCCACTATGGTTAGGTTTGTTTTTAGGAAGCCAAACCTCTCTCGTGATCAGATTGAATCCAACCGGAATGTAAATTCCAGATTCGTTTATTGTTTTTAGAATAATTTCATTAAAGCCGATGCTTGAACGGAAGACAGTTTAAAAAATATTTAAATATTAATCAAAAGTTATCTCATCACTCCTATTTAGAGATAAACTATAAGTAAAGAAAGTATTCATCCTAATTTCTTAATTAAAAAAGTTGAGAGTTTTGAGTTTTCGAGCTAAGTAATTGTGTTCTGCAAGTGGGTTTTGTGGCGGCTGAGGAAAGAGAAGGACACCCGAAGGGGGATTTTCGTCAATATATTGCAGACATCAACAGAGCGATCATAGCAATTCAATCTTGATCGAGATGAAGGGGAAAGCCCTTGAAGCGGCAGCCGGATAGGGATTGCACTGAATGGTGTTTAAATGGGTGAAAAATAATCGAATAATCGTAACGCTCAATAATGATTCAAATCTAACTCTTTTTAGGAAATAAACAATCTACTCTCAAAACCCATCAGTCTGACCAAGGAGGTTTATGATGACAACCTACATTAAACCAACAGAAAGAGTTTTAAATTGCATTCCGTCCCGTAACACGGAACAAGACTGGGGAATCGAAAATGCCCTGGAAGCAGGAGTATTGGCTGCAGCCCCCCTAGAACTCCCCTCCTCGGTCGATCTACGCGAAGATGACTGGTGGCAGATTGGCGATCAGACCAATCATGGGGCGTGCGTTGGTTTTGCCACTGCTGATATTCTCTGGTGGCATTTGGTGAAGAAAGGAAGGTTTCCCCAAGATCAAAATCAACACTTATCGAGAAGATTTGTCTGGATGGCAGCGAAGGAAATGGATGAGTTCACTTATTATCCCACAACCTTTCTTGAACAACCCGGCACCAGCTTAAAAGCCGCGTTAACGATGATTCGGCGATATGGTTGTGTAGCGGAACGGGAATTGCCGTTTGATCCTGATCAGATGAGTCATATGAATGAAAATAGCTTCTATGCCTTGGCATCCCAATTTAGAATTACAGAATACATTAACCTGCGTCGACCTTGGGATCGCTGGCACATCGTAGCCGAAAAATGGAAAACTTGGCTGGCAACACAAGGTCCTATTCTGACCCGACTGGGAGTTGATGACACTTGGTTTAATGCCAATAATACGGATGGCAATCTTGATCTTTATCAACCCGATACAGTTCAAGGGGGACACGCGATCGCGATTGTTGGCTATAGTCCTGACCGATTCATTATCCGGAATAGTTGGGGTGAGGCGTGGGGCGATCAGGGATATGCGTATGCGTCTTACCCTTACGCGGAAGCGGCGTTTGATGAAGCCTATGGCATTTCAGTTTAGCGGCTTCATTTTGTCTTGCTTGTTGGTTTTTAATCAACCTGTAATCAGTTATTTTCCTGCTGCCACTGTTTGTTTGGCTGTGGATCCAGTGCAAGGGAGTGAAACGCAAGTTATGTCACCACTGATGATGACCGAAGCCGATCAAGGTAAAACGTTTACTGTTAGCAGTGGCAATTTGATTATGATCAAGCTCGCAGAAAACCCAACGACGGGGTACCGATGGGCAATCACCCCCAGCGATCCTGACGTTGTTGCACTGCAAAGTTCAGAATTTTCTCTTGCCAAGAATGCAGGGATTGGAAGTGGAGGCGAGCGAAGATTCGTCTTGCAAGCTAAAGCACCAGGAAGAGTCACCTTGCAACTGAAAAAGTTGCGATCATGGGCAGGGGAGGATTCGGTTATGCAAGCGTTACAGCTAAACTTGCAAGTCATCCCGCCGGAACCCTGAGATTGAACGTCATGCTTTTCACAGCACATCGGCAAAGCCAGAACGTAAACGTTGATAAACCCACAATCCCCCAGAGAAAACCAGGAGGGAGAGGAGGCTTAAAATTGCCCACTCTCCTCCATGATTAATTTCTCCCACTAAAATTAAATCCCGATACAGTTGCGCGATCGCTGCGATCGGATTTAACCAGAATACCCAATCTCTCACTGCAGCCGGAACAACATCAATGGGATAAACAATGGGAGTCAAGTAAAACCAGAGGTTTAAGACAACGGCTAAAGTTTGCGGAACATCCCGTAAGAAGACCGTTAACCCTGCGGTAAAATACCCGAAGCCTGCTGTTAATAACAGCTGGGGCAACCAAACCAAGGGTAATAAAGCTAGCGTTTCGTGTAGGGTACCGATTCTAAACGCGACAAAAATAATGAGAATTATTAAACCAAACGCACTTTCAACTAATGCCGAAAAAACTGGCACTAAGGGTAGTAAAGCCAGGGGAAAAACGACTTTTTTCACTAAGTTGGTTTGCGCAACCACTGAATACGCCGCTTGGGTTAAGCCAGTTGTAAAAGCAATCCAAGGCAGTAAGCCGGCAAATAGCCACAAGCCAAAAACCAGACTGTTTTCTTCCGGTAAGCCTTTTAGGCTGAGTTTGACTTTCAGAACAATTGAAAAGACATAAGTATAAATCAAAAGTTGAGAAAGTTGATTGACAACTGACCACAAATTCCCTAACACTGATCCTTTATATCGGGCTTCTAAGTCTCTTCTGACTAACATCCGCAGGAGGTCAAATTTTAACCACCAGTCTTGAAAACGAGGAATTTGTTTTTTCCAGTGCATCATGCTCTCTCTAAAAATGACTATTTTCTGAATCAGTGTTATTCAAGTGTTATATTTTTTAATTGTTAACTATCAATCTGCTGAGTTAATTAAGGGGTTACTGACCAGTCTTGATGCCTCATCACAACCCACTTCTTATTTTGTCATTATCAATAATTTTCCGCCTGAGCAAAAAGTTTTAGAAACATTGGTAACCCGTAACATTAAAATTATCAATGCGGGAGAAAATTTAGGATTTGGGAGAGCGTGCAATTTAGGATTATCTTGGATTTATAATCAGCATCCTCACGCCTTGGTTTGGTTACTTAATCCTGATACCTTTTGCCAGCCCGAAATTATCAAAAAAGCAGAATTGTTTTTTAAGCGCTATCCGGAAATTTCGATTTTAGGAACTTTAATTTATTCAGAGAAGGGTAAAATTTGGTTTGCTGGGGGAGTCTTTGATCCCAAAACAGGAAAAATTGCCTCAGCCAATTTACTCGCGTTAAACAGTCAAAATTCATATTTTCTCTGCGATTGGGTCAGTGGTTGTAGCCTGATTATTAATCTAAGTCATTTTACAGATTGTCCTCAATTTGATCCCAATTACTTTCTTTATTACGAAGATTTTGATTTTTGTCAACGCTATCAGCAGCAAGGTCATTGGGTTGCAATAACGGATCAAATTAGTATTATTCATCAAGTTTCTGCGGTAACGAATCGTCACTCCAGAAATAAACTTTACCACAGTACTTATAGTTATTTATTGACTTTGCAAAAATATACGAATTCAACGGTATTTTACTTACGTTTAATCCGCTTACTGACTTATGGTGTTATTCTTTTTCCGATTCAACCGATGATCGCGCTTGGTAAAATAACAGGCGTCTGGTTTTATTTCAAACAAAAAATTTCTGGTGTTAAACCCCTTACTCATTAATTGTTCCTTTCTGATCAAAGAACCAACAGGGATCTCTGCTTATACCCAAAATATTTTACCGTCTTTATCAGCGCTGCAACCGACCCTCCTTGCTACTCACAGCATTGGCAATAACAACTGCTATCCAATTCCTCATCGCTTAAGTCCCGATCACGGCACGATCGCGCATTTACGTCGCTTGATCTGGACACAGCAACAATTACCAAAAATTTACCAAAAACTCAATGCAACCTTACTCTTTTCGCCAATTCCCGAAGCCCCTCTCTATTCCCACTGTCGTTCTGTGGTTACTGTTCATGATCTGATTCCACTGCGTTATCCCAAGTGGTCTTCTCCTCTGACTCCATACTTTCGCTTTTATGTGCCGCAAGTTTTAAAGCAGGCTGAACATATCATCTGTAACTCTCAAGCCACTGCAGACGATTTAATGAATTTTTGGGGGATCCCTGCCCAGAAAATCACACCAATTTTACTCGCTTACGATCAACAGCATTTCTCTCCGTCTCCTACCCCTGAACACCATCATTATTTCTTGTATCTCGGACGACATGATCCCCATAAAAATGTGGAACGATTGATCTCCGCCTTTGCTAAGGTACCTGATCCGAATACTCAGCTTTGGTTAGCGGGTCCCTCAGATTCCCGTTATACCCCGCAACGCCAGCAACAAGCAGCAGAACTAGGCTTGCGCGATCGCGTTCGCTTTCTCAATTACATTCCTTATCAACAGCTACCCGATCTGATGCGAGGGGCAACCGCACTGGTTTTTCCCAGTCTCTGGGAAGGATTTGGTTTGCCGGTTTTAGAAGCAATGGGCTGTGGCACCCCAGTGATCACCTCAAATTGTTCTTCCCTCCCTGAAGTGGCGGGAGAGGCGGCCATTTTAATTGATCCGATTAACACCGAGGAAATGGCCAATGCCATGACTGCAATTGCCACTAATTCTCATTTGCGATCCAAATTGCGGGAACAGGGATTACAACGAGCATCTCAATTTAGTTGGAAAAAAACCGGACAAGCCACGGTTGCAGTCCTCAGACAATTTTTGTAGTATGATCGGGCTCAACTAAGAGATAATGAACAAGTCGCTGTCAAAAATATGCCCATGCTGGTGTCTCGCTGGAAAATTCCCCTCTTTTTCGGAACCTTACTGCTGTTACTCAGCAACCAAATCACTCCCATTCAAGCCCAGTCTTCTCTTTATAATCCGATCATTCTCCCCGTGAATCGTCCAATCAGCGATCGTCTATCGGCAAAAGATATTCCGACTGGAGAAGGGGGATTTGCGCGCGACTATCAAGTCAATCTGCAAAAAGATGACCAAGTTTCCATTGATGTCAAATCAGAAGACTTTGACAGCATTGTGCTTCTCATTGCTTCTGATGGCACCACCATTGCCGAAAATGATGATGGTCCCGACGGCACCACTAATTCTTTGCTGTTTACTCGCATTACCGAATCAGGGCGTTATATTATTCGTGTGCGTGCCTTTGGCAAAACCGGAGGCGGACGATTTAGCTTGAAACTAACCCGTTTACAGCCAGTAGAAGAAGATTGAGTGGGAATGGTTTATGACAAAATTGTTGATTAGCAACGATGATGGCATTTTTGCCCTCGGCATCCGAACTTTAGCGAACACACTTGCCGAAAAAGGATATGAGGTCACAGTCGTCTGTCCGGATCGAGAACGGTCTGCCACTGGACATGGTTTAACCCTCCACCAACCGATTCGCGCCAACGTGGTGAATAGTATATTTCATCAGTCTGTTACCGCTTGGTCTTGTTCAGGAACGCCTTCCGATTGTGTCAAGTTTGCCTTAAGTGCTATTTTAGAGTCTCCTCCCGACTTTGTTCTTTCGGGAATTAATCATGGCTCGAATTTAGGCACTGATATTCTCTATTCGGGAACAGTCTCAGCAGCGATGGAAGGAACAATTGATGGCATTCCCAGTCTTGCGATTAGTTTAGCCAGTTACACCGCAACTGATTTTACAACTGCCGCCCAAATCACGAGTCAACTCCTAGAAAAATTGCCGCCCATTCCCCCAGGAACCCTGCTGAATGTGAATATTCCGCCTGTTTCGGCAGCCGAAATTAAAGGCATGATGCTTACCCGTCAAGGGTTACGACGGTATATTGAGCAGTTTGAAAAACGTTACGATCCCCGAGGGAAAAGCTATTACTGGCTAGCGGGAGAAGCCATTGAAGATATTCCGCAACCGGAAGCGAAGCATCTCCCTTCAGATATTCCAACGGATGTGGAAGCCATACGAGAGAATTATGTCACTCTTACTCCCCTGGAGTTTGACTTAACCAATGCCAAGAGTTTTCTGGCATTACAAAATTTAGGCATTGATCAAATGATTAATCCTTGATGTTTCTGGAGTTTCACAGCTTAACCCAGTTTAACTGCCGTCCCCGTAGCGGTAATCACCAGCAAAGCCCCTTCTTCATCAATATTGATGGTTCCGGTATCAACTTTAATGGCAATAACGGCATCTGCATCTAATTTTTCCGCCCGTTCTGCGAGTTCATCGATGGCTTTTTTTTGTCCTTTGGTAAAGAGTTTTTCATAACTGCCGGTACGTCCCCCAAAAAAGTCACGGAAGCCGGCAAAAAAGTCTCTTAAAGCATTACTGCCATAGACCACTTCTGCAGTCACAATCCCTAAATATTCCGTAATTGTTTGCCCCTGGAGGGTTTCTGTCGTTGTCGTCAACATTACATTTTGTGGCGCGATCGCGCTAATTTCATCCCTAATTTTAGGACAAACCGTGTCACTCCCTCTGCTCATCATTACCATAGCGCTCGTTTTCCATTCGGTAAAATGGTTGCCCAATTCGTTTTTGCTTGCGCTAGCTGCTTCTTGGTAATTTTGGCATTCGTTAAATTAGCACCAGAGAGGTCCGTCTCCGTGAGTTTAGCATTTTGAAAATTAGCAAGGGTTAAATCAGCTTTCCGTAGGTCTGCTTTTTGTAAATCGGCATTACTAAAAAAGGCATTACTCAGTTTGGCTTCTCGCAAGACCACCCGCCTTAAATTGCCATTGGCAAAATCAGCACCTCTTAAATCTCCTTTGCGAAGATTGGTCTGCATTAAATTGGCTTCACGGAAAATACACTGTCTTAAATTCACTTCCTCCAGTTCCAGTTTGTATAAATCCACTTGGGAAAAATCTCGCCGCCCTTGTTGATACTGCTGAGTAAGTTGCTGGGCGCTTAACTTACGAGAAGCAGAAGATTTGGTTCGTTCCCCAAGGGTATAACCTTGGCTTTGTTCTGGACGACGACTGGTCGGTAAGCCCAGACGAGTCCGACGTTGACGAATGGACTCTGCTAATTTAGTACTCCAACTCGGAGAAGACCCCTCTTGGTCAGCGGTCTCAGTTTTATGAATCGGTTTTCGTTTTACAAACCCCTGAGACAAACTCTCTTCATAAGCCTCCATTTCTAAACCATCTAAAACCGCTTGCGCTGACTGATACCGATCGCGCACTGCCATTTCCAACATTTTCCGTAATACTTTTTTTAGATGAGCACTTACCTGTACATAGTCTTCCCAATCTAAAGCCCCGGTGCGAGCGTTATAGCCAATATCTTTTGGCGAACGCCCTGTTAGCAAATAAATGCAAGTTGCTCCTAAACTATAAATATCACTGGCATAGGTGGGGCGCATTGCCATCTGTTCCGGGGGGGAATAGCCCGGCGTTCCGACTGCGAAAGAAGTGAGAGGGTTATCACTGGACATATCTGCTGCCATCACCTCATTCACTCGATTTTTCACGGCCCCAAAGTCAATCAAAACTAACTTTTTATCAATATCACGACGAATAATATTAGCGGGTTTAATGTCGCGGTGAATGACGCGTTCAGAATGAATATAGTCGAATAGGGGTAAGATTTCGGCTAAAAATTGGCGAACGCCCGGTTCGCTAAAGGGTCCATTGGTTTTAACTTCCTTGTGCAAATTTAAACCTTTAACAAACTCTTGAACCAAGAAAAACTGCTCTTGGGTTTCAAAGTAATCGAGCAAACGGGGAACTTGCGGATGGCTGCCTAACTTGCCTAAGGTTTCTGCTTCTCGCTGAAATAATTCCCGTGCCATCTTCAGAAAACTTGCCGTATTATTGGCAGGGCGCAGCTGTTTAATCACACAAACTGGATTACCCGGTAAACTGGTATCAACTGCTAGAAATGTTGCGCCAAAGCCGCCGCGACCTAAGGTTTTTCCCACTAAATAACGACCATGGAGCTTGAGATCACTCCCGCAACTCTGACAAATTCTCGTTTGATTGGGGTTTTTCGGTTGCGGGCAAGACGGATTCAGACAGTAAATCATCTTGTTGGTTTAGAAATACGGTGGTCGAAATGATTTGAGCTTAAGCAAATACAAGGTAATTTTGCTGTTACGATTGCGACGGATCTAAGGTTAATCCAAGAGTGATAAAAGGCACAAAATAATTAACAACTCAGTTTCCTTTCGGTTATCTATAGCATACCTCAGTCACTGAGAAAAAAACACAGCTCAAAAGCAAGGAAAGCCTTCTTGTTCATTGCCAAGCTTGAAACCAACTCTCTTTTAGGTCACAATAAGAGGGCTGAGTTTTTTTAGTAGCACCAAACAAGTCGATGCGAGTCTCTCTAAACTGGTTGCAGGAATTTGTTGCCATTGATCTCACCCCAGAAGCCCTAGCCGAAACGTTAACGATTGCGGGGTTTGAAGTGGAAGAAATTGAAAACCGCCGTAGTTTTGCAGAAGGCGTTGTCGTGGGTAAAGTCTTAGAACGAAACGCCCATCCCAATGCTGATAAACTCAGTGTCTGTACTGTCGAAGTGGGCAAGGAAGAGCCTTTAAATATTGTCTGTGGTGCGGCAAATGTGCGGGCAGACGCTTATGTGCCTGTAGCAACAGTGGGAGCGTATCTGCCAGTGAAAGACTTGAAAATTAAACGCAGCAAACTCCGCGGCGTGGCATCACAAGGGATGATCTGCTCCCTTGCGGAGTTAGGCTTAGAAAAAGAGTCTGATGGCATTCACATTTTTAGCGAAGAAACGCTTACTCCTGGCGAACCGGTTTATCCCTTGCTAGGGCTAGATGATGTGGTGTTGGATTTAACAACGACGGCGAACCGGGCTGATGCGCTGAGTATGGTCGGAGTAGCGCGAGAAGTGGCAGCGTTAACGGGGAAAAAATTAACGCTTCCGGAACCGCCTCAGCAAAATATTCCTACTGGCAAGACTGCCCTCAACATCAATGTGACAGCCACTGAGGCTTGCCCGGCTTATATTGGCACGGAAGTGACTGATTTAAAGCTTGCTCCCTCGCCGCAATGGTTACAGCGACGATTACAAGCCGCGGGTGTCCGCCCCATTAATAATGTGGTGGATATTACCAACTATGTGCTGTTGGAATGGGGACAACCGTTACACGCGTTTGATCGCGAACGTCTGCAATCAGTTGCAGGAGGAGATTCCTTGACGTTAGGGGTGCGGTTAGCCCAAGCTGGAGAAAGTTTAACCACGCTGGATGGGCAAGCCCGTGAACTCAATCCAGATAATCTGCTGATCACGGCTAATGATGTTCCCGTTGCCCTGGCTGGGGTGATGGGTGGTGAAGAAACGGAAGTTTATGACCAAACAGAAAATATTATTTTAGAGGCAGCGTTATTTGAACCGGTTGCCATTCGGCGTTCGGCAAGAGGGCAAAGCTTACGCACGGAAGCCTCCACCCGCTATGAACGAGGGGTGAATCAAGCGGAACTGGAACGAGCCAATCAACGCGCGATCGCGCTGCTGCAAGAACTAGCACAAGGGACCCCCACCCAACAAGCCATGGCAGATCATCGCCTGCACCCCGAACAACGACAGCGAACGCTAACGTTGCGTCTAGACCGGATTCATCAACTGTTAGGTCAGGTGAATAACCGGGAGGATGGCAAATTGACCCCAGACGATGTAGAGGGTATCCTCACCGCTTTAGGCTGTGAACTGCAAAAGAATCCAACGGATCAAAGTTGGAACGTCGTTGTTCCCCCCTATCGCGATCGCGATTTAGAACGAGAAATTGATTTGATTGAAGAAATCGCTCGTCTCTACGGTTATGACTCCTTCTGCGATACGCTCCCGGAAAAAAGCCAACCGGGAACTTTATCTGTTCGGCAACAGAACAAAAATCGCATCCGGGAAGCCATGCGGGCAGTGGGTTTAACAGAAGTTCTCCACTATTCTCTGGTAAAACCGGAAGGAAATGCTGTTACTCTAGCCAATCCCCTCTTTCAAGAATATTCTGCCCTCCGCACTGAATTAATTAGTGGTTTGGTCAATGCCTTTTCCTACAACCTTGCCCGCGGTAATGGCGCACTTAATGCCTTTGAAATGGGACGACGGTTTTGGCAAACAGAAACCGGCGTGGGAGAAGCAGATACCCTGGCAGGAATTATGGGCGGTGAAATGTTTCCCCAAGGACGTTGGACAACCTCCGGACAACCCATGACCTGGTATCAAGCCAAAGGGCTGTTAGATGCGGTTTGGCAGCGGTTAGGTGTTACCGTCACCTATGCAGGAACCCAAGAAGATGAACGCTTGCACCCCGGTCGCACTGCCGTCATTTCCTTCGACCAGCAGCGTCTTGGGCTATTTGGACAACTCCATCCCCAATTTCGCCAAGACCATGATTTGCCCGAAGCGGTCTATGTATTTAGTTTCGATCTCGAAGTCTTGTTAAGCGCCTTAGCGCAAAAGAATCTCTCGCAATCCCGTTTTTCCCCCTTCTCCACTTATCCGGCAGTGGCAAGAGACATTGCGTTTTATGCCCCCATTGATTTGCCGGTTGCCCAGTTGATGCAAGTGATGACTAAAGCCGGAGGCAACCTGTTAGACAATGTGGAACTCTTCGATGAGTATCGCGGAGAGAATGTTCCAGAAGGACAGCGCAGTTTAGCGTTTAGCTTAACCTATCAAGCGCGCGATCGCACCTTGACCGATGAAGAAGTAGAACCGCTGTTAGAAAAAGTTCGTAAAGCACTGACCCAAGAATTTGCAGTCACCTTAAGGAGTTAAGAAAATGCCGAAGTATGTAATGTGGGGCAGTTATTGTGACAATGTGGAAGAAAAACGCGCCCCCTATCGCCAAGCGCATTTAGACGGTTTAAAGGCACAGCAAGAAGACGGAACCTTGCTGACCATTGGTCCCACTAAAGACTTACAGCAAGTTTTTGCCTTGTATGATGCGCCAGATGAAGCCACTGTTCGGCAACTCGTAGAAAATGATCCGTATTGGCAAAATGGGATTTGGACGGAGTATCAGATTAAAGAGTGGATCCAAGCCTTTTAAGCTTTTTGGTAAGGACTGGGGAAGCAGGGTTTAAAATAAAATTATAGTCTTTCAGGCGAGGGAGGGATCACGATGCCACAAGTAATGGCGCAAGGAAAAACCTTTACCTGCGATCAAGGAGCGAATCTCCGTAAAGTTCTCCTCGAGAATAACATTGATCTCTACAATGGCAATGCCCGTGTGATTAATTGTCATGGTCTGGGCACCTGCGGAACCTGAACCGTGGCAGTCGAAGGAGACGTTTCTCCACCGGGTCAGCGCGAAAAACTGCGCTTGTCTTTACCCCCGCACCAAAGCAGTACAACGCGACGTTTATCCTGTCAGGTGCAAGTGCTGGGCGATGTCAAAGTCAAGAAATTCACAGGATTTTGGGGTCAGGAAGAAACTGTCAAATGGTCGGCGGAGTCTTGAAGACTCTTCGACGCTGGTTGCAGAAGCAGAAAGCTGATCGCTATTCTGGATTGGACAAACCAGTCACATCATCCCGCCTTTCCAGTGGAAAAGTGACAGTGAATGTGCTGCCTTTTCCTAATTCACTCTCAACCTTAATTTCTCCTTGGTGAACTTCCACCACATATTTAACAATCGATAATCCTAAGCCTGTTCCCCGCCTATTACTCACATTACGACCCCGATAAAAGGCGTCAAATAATTGGCTTTGGTCTTCAGGGGGGATGCCAATGCCTTGATCCTTAACTTGCAAAATAATCTGATTAGGTTTGCAATCAATGCGAGTTTTAATCGTTGTTCCAGTTTCAGAATATTGAACAGCATTAGCCAGCAAATGATTGATTAGGTGTGAAAGCAATGCTTGATCACCCTTCATCCAAATTTCATTCTGATTTGTTTCTAGTTGAAGGTCATGATTGATCGTTTTGATTTTTTTTAGATTCGCAAAAGTTGTTTGGTAAAGTTCAATCAGGTTTACAGTTTCAAATCGAATCGTTCTCTTTTGCGAGGGAAAATCATTCAAGGAGACAATGTTATCAACAATATGACTGAGATAGTCCACAGCCGAAAAAATTTGTTGTAAATATTCCTCCCGTTTTTCAGTTGAGAGTTGCTGCCAATGTTGTTGCAGAAGATTAGCTGCGACTAAAATTCGACTCAAGGGCGTTCGGTATTCATGAGAAATCGTAGTAATAATATTTGTTTTCAGATGATTAATTTCTTGTTCGGTTGCTAAAGCTTCTCGTAACTTGGCTTCTAATTCTCTGAGTTGTCGATTTTTTTCTTGTAATTCTTCAGTTCGAGATTGAACGGTTTGTTCAAGTTCTTGCTGAAATTTTTGTTGAATTTGATTGGCTTCCGCCAGTTGCACTTGCATGGTTTTGATTTCAGAGATTTCAGTACAAATTCCCACTAAGCCAAAAATATGACCTTGATCATCAGTTAAGGGAACTTTACTTGTTAAAACGACTCCTTCCTCGCCATCCGCATTATGATAAGGTTCTTCTAAGTCAAGAATTGCTTGTCCTTCTTCTATCACCCGACGATCCCATTCTCGATAAGACTCCGCATAACGGATATCCCGATTCAATTGATAATCGGTTTTGCCAACAATTTCAGCAGGATTATTTAGTCCGACAATTTCCGCAAAATGACGGTTACAGCCTAAATAAACTTGCTTTTTATCTTTCCAAAAAATTTGTTGAGGAATATTATTAATAATTAACTCGAGTAAGTGATCGGGGTAAGTTTCATCGGCTTTTTTCGAGAGAGTTTGAGAAGTTGTAATCGGCTTTAGCACTAAAGAAGCCCCTTCTTGAGTTTCGGTTTTACAGTATTCCGCCTGCACTTCAATTGACTTCGTTTCCCCATGACAAGTAATGATTTCGCCAGGATATAAAATTTTCTGATTATACTGTAAGCATTGCCAATTTATGAGCTTAAAATTAGGTAAAAGCTCATAAATTGTTTTTTGCAGTAATTGTTCTTTAGAATATCCTAAAAACGCGATCGCCGCTGCATTTGCATCAAAAATAGAGCCATCAGCAAGAGTGAGCAAAATCGCTTCACTAACTTGATTAAAACTCAACTTAAATAATTCAGAAATCATTACTTTCAACTCATAGGAAGGAATGGGTTATTGGTTAATTGATCCGATTGATCTCAGAAAAAAAAGTGGGGAAACCTTACCCCCGTTTCGATTAGAAATGACCGGCTAAAGCGTCATGACATCGTTCGCAGAGGGTTGGGTCATCTGGAAAATGCCCGACTTGGGTGGAATAATTCCAGCAGCGATCGCATTTCTCGCCTTCTGCTTTGACGACTCCTACGGTTACTAGTTCCGTTTCACTCTGATACGGGGCGTTTTGGGCTTTCTCTGGAGTATCTAAGACTTCCACTTGTGAAGCCAGCAAGAGATAGCGCAGTTCATCCACATGCAAGCCATCTCCGACTGTCTCACTGGGATTCATGGCGCGCAGTTGTTCCCGTAACCCCGAGTCAGATACATAAAGTAAGATTTTCGCTTCGAGAGAAGCGCCAATCAGCTTTTCGGTTCGCGCTTGTTCGAGAACTTTATTCACTTCCCCCCGGACTTGACGAACGTTTGACCAATTTTCTGCCAGGTCGGTATTTTTCCAATCCGTTTGTTGAGGAATCCAGCCGGACGCAAAAACTGATTTGTGAGGTAGGGGATAAGGGATATTTTGCCAAATATCTTCTGCCGTGTGGCATAAAACGGGCGCGATCGCGCGAGCCAAATTTTCCACAATAATCGCGAGTACCGTCTGACAACTGCGTCGTCGCAGGGAGTTCGCATCGGAAATATATAGCCGATCTTTGGCAATATCTAAATAAAAATTGGAAAGTTCTACGACACAGAAATTCTGTACGGTCTGGAAAAAACGGAAAAATTCATAGTCTTCAAAGGCGGCAGTAATTTCTGCAAACACCTCGCTAGTTTGATGCAGCATATAGCGGTCTAAACTGGGGAGTTGTTCATAGGCTACCCCATCGGTTTTCGGGTCAAAATCATGTAAGTTCCCCAGCAGAAAGCGGACTGTATTGCGAATCTTGCGATAGGCATCAGCCAACTGCTTCAAAATTCCTTGACCAATGGGCACATCCGCTGAATAATCTACCGAGGAGACCCAGAGACGCAGAATATCCGCCCCATAAGCCGGTTCTTTTTTCTGATTTTTTCCGCCCTCAATAATCACCCCTGGATCAACCACATTGCCCATGGACTTACTCATTTTGTAGCCTTTTTCATCCAAGACAAAGCCATGGGTGAGAACCGTTTGATAGGGGGCAATGCCTTGCGTTGCCACACTGGTTAATAAACTGGACTGGAACCAACCCCGATGTTGATCGGATCCTTCCAAGTACATATCCACCGGATACTTGAGTTCTTCCCGCTGTTTCGCTACCGCCGCCCAAGAGGAACCGGAATCAAACCAGACATCCATGGTATCTGTTCCCTTGCGGTAAGTGCGTCCATTATTGCGATACTCCGGCGGTAACAACTCCTCAGTGGACATTTCCCACCAGGCATCCGATCCTTTGTCGGCAATAATATTTTGCACGAAAGCAATGGTTTCAGGGGTCAGCAACGGTTCATTCGTCTCCTCGTCATAAAACACCGGAATCGGAACCCCCCAACTGCGCTGGCGAGAAATACACCAATCACTGCGCTGAGAGACCATCGCCCGAATGCGATTTTCCCCTTGTTTTGGCAGCCAATTGACTGAGGCAATTGCCATGAGTGCGGCTTCGCGGAACCCTTCTACCGAAGCAAACCACTGTTCGGTCGCCCGGAAAATGGTTGGTTTTTTGGTGCGCCAGTCATAGGGATATTTATGCTGATAGGGTTCTTGTTTCAGGAGAGAATTGGCCGCTTGCAGGGCTTCAATCACGGCATCATTCCCGCCATTCAGCACTTCTAACCCCGCAAATGGTCCGGCTTCCTCTGTAAAGGTGCCCTGTTCATCCACGGGCGATAAAATGGGCAAGCCATAGCGCATCCCGACCACATAGTCTTCTTGACCATGTCCGGGTGCCGTATGAACCAATCCCGTTCCTGATTCAGTTGTAATATAATCACCGCCAATGAGAACTTTACTTTCGCGATCAAAGAGGGGATGGCGATACTGACAATGTTCCAACGCCTTTCCCGGAAGCGTCGTTTTGACGGTTAGCGACTGTCCTAGAGTTGCGGCAAGTTTCTCGACTAATTCTGCCGCCACAATTAAATACTGACACTGCGCTTCATTTCCGGATTGTTCAACAACTGCATAATTTAAATCAGGATTCACCGCCACCGCTAAATTCCCCGGAATAGTCCAAGGCGTTGTGGTCCAAATGGCAACCCCTAAACTCGAGGCATAATCCCCTAAAGCGCTTTGTGCTGCTTCTCCCAAAGCCGTTAGGGGAAACACCGCGTAGATACTCGGGGAAGTATGTCCCTCGGGATATTCCAATTCTGCTTCGGCAAGGGCAGTTTTAGAACTGGGACTCCAGTGCACTGGCTTGAGTCCCCGATAAATATAGCCCTTCAGTGCCATCTCCCCAAAAACCCCAATTTGGGCAGCTTCATAAGCTGGATTGAGCGTTAAATAAGGATTGTCCCAATCTCCCCAGATGCCGTAACGTTTGAACCCTTCCCGTTGCAAATCAATGGTTTTATGAGCAAACTTAGCTGCTTTTTTCCGTAACTTAATCGGAGTCAGCTGAGCGCGATTTTTCTCGTCAATATTTTGTAAAACTTTTAATTCAATGGGCAAACCGTGACAATCCCAGCCCGGCACATAGCGCACCTTATAACCTTGTAAGAGTTTGTATTTATTGATAATGTCTTTGAGAATTTTATTCAAGGCGTGTCCCATGTGCAGTGAACCATTGGCGTAGGGGGGGCCATCATGCAAGACAAATAGGTCTTTGGGATTTTGTTGCGACAGCGTTTCATAAATGTGTTCTTGCTGCCAGAATGCCTGAATTTCAGGTTCTCGCTGTTTCGCGTTTGCCCGCATCGCAAAATCAGTTTTGGGTAGGTTAATCGTGTCCTTATAACTCTTGTTGGTTGTCACGGTCTTTTGTTCTGCTTGTGGGGTGGACAGTTTCAGTGAAGTTGTATCGTTATTTTAACGTTAGGATGGGGTGTTTTTCTCCTCAGCATCAGAAGAGGTTTCTGCGCTAGATTCAGATGGTTCTGTATCATCTGCAGGAACTTCCTTTTCAGTCTGATTCTCTGCGGATAATTTGGTTGTCGGGGTTTCTCCGGAAGCGTCAGCTTCTTTCTCAACAGTCGTTTCTGGTTTTGGTGAGTGACCTCTAATTTTTTGCCAGAGGCGTAGGGGAGAAAGGGCTTGTAAGCGGGTTGCAATGGTTTGAGAAACATTGGTTTTTTCGGCAGGGGTAGTGAGGGTACGGCGCAGGATTAGGGTTTGCGTGCCAAACCATAAAAGTAAAGCGGTGCTGGCGAGGGTTCCGAGGAGAACTGCACCGGTGATTCGTCCCGCGCACACCCATAAAACTAAACCATAAAAGAGTCCCAAGCCACTCCAGTAAAAATCGCTTTTTCGATGAACTTCTGGAAAAAAGAAGGCTGAGAAATAGAGCATAAAGCTTCCCAAGGCAATGGCAAGAGCCAGTAAATGAGCTAGCATTTGATTAAATCCTCCCAAGACAGTATGTTGATTTTATCGATTTGTGGGGGCCTTTTCAGTGATGAGTGCGAAGGAAACACTGACCCGTGCCCAGTAACACTTGTTACGGAACTTTCCTTTCACCTTTGTTATTTTTGATACCACTAGGATGACAGTAGTAAAGCGTACAGTGGAATCAATTTCTATTCACATTGTTGAGGGGAATCCCCATCTGAGATCACTGTTAGGTTGGCATTTACAGCAGGCTGGCTTTGCCGTGTATCAATCCGGCACGATTCAGCAGGCGAAACGGCACTTGAATAGTGGTGAATTGACCTTAGTGGTGCTCGATTCTGATTTACCCGATGGAGATAGTTTGGAGTTTTGCTATTGGTTACATCGCTATCAGCAAGCAGTGATCTTGATGTTATCAGGACGGCACGGTGAATCTGATATTGTTGCCGGCTTGAAAGCAGGGGCTGATGACTATTTGGGGAAACCATTTGGTATGCGAGAGTTTATGGCGCGAGTTGAGGCGCTGGCACGGCGGTTTCGGGCAACGAATGTTCCTTTACTACTGGATTATGGGCAATTAAAAATTAATTTGGCGCAGCGCAAGGTTTATTTGCAAGGGGAAAAAATCGAATTTACCCCACAGGAATTTAGCTTACTTTATGTTTTGGCACAAGCCCAAGGGATTGCGTTATCTCGCTTAGAATTACTCCGTCGGGCTTGGCCAGAAGCCATTGATAATCCCCGCACCATTGATACGCATATTTTGTCATTACGGAAAAAGCTAGAAACTAATCCTCGACAGCCGTTACTCATTCAAACCGTGCGTAATGTTGGCTATCGCTTAAATATAGATGTGCTCAATTCTAGTAATTTACTGAAACGTCGCCCGGGACAATCTTTTGCTCAAATGACAGAAACTTCTTTGTCGGAAGTACCGATATCAGGCATACATAATCACGAATCTATTTCTTGACGCGATCGCAGCCGAAATTCACTTCACCGCAAGGTTATCGTTCTAATTCAAGCCAGTTCATAGACTCAGATCTTGCACCAAAGATCAAAAGACGAGTAAATAAGGAAATCCCCCTAATCTGACCTTGGATTAATGAAAGACCTGAGTAATGCACAAGAACTCATCTATCAATTGGTAGAACTGATGGAAAGCGACTACCAAAAACAGAGTCTTCAAGCCTTTCTAGAACTGTTTCTCAAAGCTCAAGGAACACACCGCCCCCAACACTCCCAAGTCAAATCAGCTAGTGCTCTCAGTCGTTTTCTCAATCATTATTTTTGGTCGGCACGAGCGATGATCCGCCAAGTCAGACGGATGATTAAGCAACAACTAAGCCACTATCATCCCCGAGGTCGGCGTCCTCACTTACAAGTAATCGTTGACTTAACAACTTTGGAAAAACGGGGAAAGTTTAAGGGCTATCAAGACCTAGTTCATGTGTTTGATGGTAAAAGAGGATTGCATCTAGTCGTCATCTATCTGGTAGTGGGACGGTGGCGTCTTCCATGGGGTTTTCGCATCTATCGAGGAAAAGGACATTCGACTCCAGTACAGTTGGGATTGAAGTTAGTACGGCAACTGCCCCGATGGCTGAAACGTCAGTTTCAGCTAATGGTGTTGGCAGACACAGCTTTTGGTAGCGTCGAATTGCTCAAAGGAATACGTTCTCTGCGACTTCATGCTATTACCGGGGTCCGTCGTGATCGTCTTCTCCAAGATGGTCGCCCGATCTGGCAACTACATAAGCCTGGTCAACAAATCAGACTTAAAGGATTAACATTTCCTGTTACTGTAGCTTGGTTCTATCTCAAACGAGATGGAGAAAAGAAACACTCCAAGCGGTATGTTCTCTCCACCAAATCTCTAAAAGCTAGTACCATTGTTTGGTGGGGAAGACATCGCTGGCAAATTGAGGGATTTTTTAAGACAGCTAAATACCGTTTTGGTCTTCATCGGTTTGCTCAAAAGACTCTCAAGAGAATGTATCGTTGGTTGATCTTGTCCTTAGTGGCTTTTCTGCTTGCTCATTGGGGTTATCTCTCTCTCGATACCAAAGAGTTACCGGATTGGGGAGTGGCTGCAACCATTATCCTTGAGACTTGCTTGGTGGAGTTAGTTATTGCTCTATTGTTAGCTGAAGTTGAGCGTCAACGACCTTTACTGAAACAGCAGGGATTAGATGTTCAAATTACCAGGTGCAAGATCTGAGTCTAACGACCTGATCGCCTATGAAGACCGTCGACCCAGCCCGAATTCGATTCGGGCTGG